>JANQFI010000407.1 GCA_028277905.1 Chromatiaceae bacterium
CAACAACCTGGCCGCGCTCTACCGGGCCCAGGGCCGCTACGGCGAGGCCGAGCCGCTGTTGCGGCGCGCGCTGGCGGCGCGCGAGCGGGTGCTGGGCGAGCCGCATCCGGACACCCTCACCAGCGTCAACAACCTCGCCGGCCTCTATTATGCCCAGGGCCGCTACGGCGAGGCCGAGCCGCTTTTGCGGCGCGCGCTGGCGGCGCGCGAGCGGGTGCTGAGCGACGAGCATCCGCAGACCCTGACCAGCGTCAACAACCTCGCCGCCCTCTACCAGGCCCAGGGCCGCTACGGCGAGGCCGAGCCGCTGTTGCGGCGCGCGCTGGCGGCAAGCGAGCGGGTGCTGGGCGAGGCGCATCCGGACACCCTCCGCAGTGCCAACAACCTCGCCTTCCTCTACCAGGCCCAGGGCCGCTACGGCGAGGCCGAGCCGCTGTACCTGCGCGCACTCGCGGCGCGGGAGCGGGTGCTGGGCGAGCATCATGCGAATACGATCGCGAGTCAGCTCAACCTGGTCGTGCTGCTCGTCAACCGGCAGCGCCTGGATACGGCCCTGGGCCAGCTGCGGATGCTGGACCAGCGCATGCGCGCCTTCGTCGCCCAAGAGCTGACCCACACCCGGCAGGAGCAGGTCAAGCTGCGACGGCTGGCCAAGGAGTCGCGGCTGCAGGACATCGTCTTCACGCTGGCCCTGGCCCATCCGGACGAGGCCGATGCCCAACGCCTGGCGGCCGACCTGCTGCTGCGCTGGAAGCGGCTCGCAGCCGACGAGGAGGCGGTGATCGCCAGGCTGGCCCGCACCAGCCAGGACCCGCGGGTGGTCGAGCTGGCCAGGGCGATCCGCGACAGCCGCGCCCGGCTCAGCCGGCTGGAGCACCTGCCGCCGGCGGGCACCGACGCCGAGCAGGCGGCGGCCCGCACCGCCGAGCACGACCGGCTCGGGGCCTTGGAGGTGGACCTCGCCAAGCTGAGCAGCGGCTTCCGCGGCCAGCAGGCGCGCCGCGGCGCCGAGTGGGAGGCGGTGCAGGCGGCCCTGCCCCGTGGCGCGGCGCTGCTGGAGCTGCGCGCCTACAATCCCGTCGATTTCCAGACCGGCGACTTCGGCGCTGCGCGTTGGCTCGCGATGCTGCTGGCGGCGGAGCCTGGAGCAGAGTCAGGGGCGGCGGCCGATGCGGCACGCTTGCCGCGATTCTGGGACCTCGGGCCCGTGGACGACAGCGGGGCCCGGCTGGCGGCGCTGCGCGCGCTGGAGGCCGAGATCGCGGCGTTGCAGGCGCGGGCGGCCACCGGCCGTGCCCGGACGCACGCCGGGGCCGGGGCCGAGCTGGCACGGCTGCGCGCCGAGCGCCATACCGCCGCGGCCGCCCTCTACGACCAGTTGTTCGGGGCCATGGATGCCGAGATCGCAGGCCTCAACACCCTGTTCCTGGCGCCCGACGGCCTGCTGGATCTGGTCGCCTTCGCGCGGCTGGCGGTGCCGGGAACCGGGGCCGGCGGGGGCGCCGGCGGGGGCGAGCTGGACGAAGCGGCGGTGCGGCCCTATTGGATCCAGCGCCAGTCCCTGCGCCAGGTGCGGGTCGGCCGCGACCTGCTGCCGATGCCGGTGGATAGGGAGCAACCCGCGGCCGGCATGCTGATCCTGGGCGGTATCGACTACGAGCGCTTCCCGGCGGCCGACGACGGGGACGATTCAGGCGGCGCGTCACCCGGGGAAGGTCCGGATGCGACGCCGGGGAATATACCGGACGAGCTGCCGGGCCTGTTGCTGGTGATGAACCAGCGCCTGCGCGCCCAGCACGGGCGCTTCAAGGCGCTCGAGCACAGCGGCCCGGAGGCCCAAGAAGTCGGCAATCACTTCTGGGACTACGACAACCGCAGGCCCGAGATCCTGCTGGGCCCCGCGGCCGGCGAGGCACGGCTCAAGGCCCTGGAGCGGCCGCCCCGGCTCTTGCATCTGGCCACCCACGGCTTCTTCCTGCCGCCGCCCGAGGCGGCACCGGACGCGGGGCCGGCCGGGCTCGCCGCCCGGCGGGCGCTGACCCTCGCCGGCCTGGCCCTGGCCGGCGCCAACCTGGGTCTTGCGGGCGAGCTGGGCGCCGACGGCGAGGACGGCATCCTCTATGCGCTGGAGGCGCAGGACCTGAACCTGGAGGGCACCGAGCTGGTGGCGCTCTCCGCCTGCGACACCGGCCAGGGCCGGATCGACGTCAGCGAGGGCGTCTACGGCCTGGTGCGCGCCTTCCAGATCGCCGGCAGCAGGCATGTGCTGATGACCCAGTGGTCCCTCAAGGACCCGCTGGCGCGGGACTTCATGGTGAGCTTCTACGACCGTTGGCTGAGCCCGGAGACCGCCGAGGACCCGGCCGCGGCCCTGCGGGCCATCCAGCTCGAGTGGCTCCGAAGCGGCGATGCGGCACGGGCCGATCCGCGCTTGTGGGCGCCCTATGTGCTGATCGAGCGAGGCTGAGGACCGGTCTCCGTGGCTCAGCTCGACCCGACAACGCTATAGGTCTCAATTGAGTGAACGACCACCGGGGCGGTCAGAGGGCTCCCAGGCTCGGGGTCTTGCGGAGTCGCTTGGCGAGTCGGTCGCGCTGCTCGATGATCCTGCTCCGCGAGCTGCGGCCGTCGAAGTCGCGCCAGCGCTCGGAGAGCCGCGGGAGTTTGGTACTGCCAGTCGAGCAGGTGGGCCAAGAGGATGGTGCAGCTGTCTTCCAGCTCGCGCCCCTCGCTCTTGCCCATGTCGTCCAGTTCTTCCAGCAGGTGCTCGACGTCCAGGGCGCCGAGGTCGCCGGCACGCGGCAATTCCGCGTTGCGCCTTGCCCATTCGGCGAAGTCCCTGTCGTGGAGCCTGGAAAGGTCGGACATGGCGGTGGCGCGGCTACTTGTCGTCGAACCCCGCCGCGCGGTACCACCTGCGCGCCTCATCCATGTCCTGAGGCACGCCCTTGCCCTGCTCGTACATCATGGCCAGCGTGGTCATGGAGCCGGTGAGGCCCTGATCCGCGGCCCGCTTGAACCAGTCGATGGCGCGCTCGGGGTCCTTGTCGGTGCACTCGCCTTCCATGTACATGAAGGCGAGGCCGTGCTGGGCTAGGCCCAGGCCCTGCTCGGCCGCCGCCTTCATGTACTTGTAGGCGAGCAGGGGGTTCGCGACCATGCCGAGGCCGTTCTGGGCCATGATGGCCATGCGGTACATGGCGTCCAGGTTGCCACGCTGGGCGAGCGGCGACAGGAGTCCTGTGGCACGGGAGAACTGCTTGGCCTCGAAGGCGGCGATGCCACTGCTCAGGTCCATGTCCTGGCTGCTGATGTCCTGGGTCATGTCGTCGGTCATGTCGTCGCTCATGGCGCTGCTCCCGGTCGTGGTCGAGACTCGTTGCGCGGGGAAGCTGCGGGCGGCCGACCAGAATTGCCATCGTCGGGCCTGGGTCGGTGTCATCCCTGCATCGGTAGCTCGACGAATTGGCGCCATTGGGCGAACAGCCCAGCGTCGGCGGCGGCGAGCGCCAGGCGCTTGGCGAGCCTGAGATCCTCGAGCGGCGCGGCGCCGTCCGGCGCGAACAGCGCCGATGCGCAGCCGGCCTCCTGCGCCACCAGGCGCCCGGCGGCATAGTCCCAGAGCTTCTGCCCGCCGTGCAGATAGAGCTGGAAGTGCCCGGCGGCGAGCCAGCACCACTCCAGGGCCACGGCGCCCAGGTTGCGCTGGGAGCGAAAGCCGCCCCTGCGGAGCAGCGGTGCGACGCGTCCCGGCGGGATGCGCTTGAAGTCCACCACGGCGATGCAGTCGCCGAGCCCGGGCCCGGGCGCGAAGGGCGCCAGCGGTGCGCCGTTCAGCTGGGCGCCCTGGCCGCGGGCCGCGGTGAAGCACTGGTCCCGCAGCGGATCCAGGATCACGGCCAGCTCGGTGCGGCCGTCGCGGAGCAGCGCCAGGGAGATGCAGAAGCCCGGGAAGCCGCAGGCGAAGTTGGAGGTTCCGTCCAGCGGGTCCAGGCACCAGAGCGGCTCGCCGGCATCGAGCAGGCGTTGTTGGTCGGTGGCGTCCATCTCCTCGCCCAGCAAGGCGAGGCCCGGCCAGCGCTCGGCGAGCGCGGCGGTGAGGCGCCGCTGCACGGCGAGGTCGGCCGCGGTCACCAGGCTGCCGTCGGCCTTGGATCTGCTGGTCGTGGTGCGAAACCGCGGCATGACCTCTGCGTTGCCGGCGTCGCGCAACAGGGCGGCGAGGCCGTCCAGGTCCGCGGCCAATGGTGTTGCAGGCATGGGCGCTCCTCGTGGTATCGGTGGATTCGGCCCGAGTTGGTATTGGGATGTCAAGGCACACCAGCTGTCGCCGCCGGCGGACTGCGGCGATAATGGCGATGGTGCCGCGTCAGCGCCAGTACCGAGGCGCCCGACAGGCAATAGGTCCCATGACGGGACCTGGCCCAGGGTCAAAGTGTCGAATGCAACCCCAATGCAACCGAACCACAATACGTGGCCACGTGCGGGCCTGCCGCGGGCCTGGCGGGCGCACCTGTTGCTGGGGATCCTGATCCTCGTGTCCGCGCCGGTGTGGGCCGCGCCGGCATCGGCGGCGACGTCGCAGCGCCACGACTTTCTCGCCGCCGAGCGGGCACTGGCCGCAGGGGACGAGGAGAGCTTCCGGCAGCTCGCGGATGGCCTGCGCGACTACCCGCTCTGGCCCTATCTGCGGCTCGCGCAGCTGCGCCGTCGCCTGGTGCCGGGGCGGCGCGCCGAGATCGAGGCGTTCATCGCCGATCATGCCGGCACCGCCCCGGGCGAGACCCTGCGCAGGCTCTGGCTGAACAGGCTGCACGCGACGGGCGATGCGGCCGGCTATGTCCGCAACTATGCAGACAACGGCTCAGAGACCCGAGAATGCCGCTGGCGCCGCGCACTGCTGGCCCTGGGTCGGGAGCAGGCCGCCTTCGCCGGGCTCGACCAGCTCTACCTGACAGGTGCATCCTTGCCGGACGACTGCGACCCCCTGTTCGCCCGCTGGCATGCCGCAGGCGGCTTGGCGCCGGATCTGGTCTGGCGGCGCGTCGGGCTCGCGCTGGCGCGGCGGAGCCCGGGTGTCGCTGCTTTCCAGCGCCGCTATCTGCCCGCGCGTCATCAACGCTGGCTGGAGCTGCACCTGGCGCTCTACCGCAACCCGAAGCGCCTCAAGGACGCCGAGCTGCCGGATGACCCGAAGCAACGGATCGCGGCCATTCTGGCGGGCATCGAGCGCTTGGCCCGGGAGGACCCGCGGCTTGCCGCCGCGGACTGGTCCGTGCTCAAGGCCAGGGAGCCCGTGCCCCTGCCGGCGCAGGATCGTGCCGTCACCGCGATCGGGGTCGGGCTGGCCGGTGCGGGCGAGCGCTCCGGACTCGTCTATCTGAGGCGGCTGCGGCCGCTGCCGGAGAACCTCGGGCTCCAGCGCGACCGCCTGCGGGCGGCGCTGCGCCTGCAGGCCTGGCCCGAGATCGTCGAATGGGTCCGAGCGCTGCCGCCGCAGGAGTACCAGCGCGGCGAGTGGCAATACTGGCTCGCCCGGGCGCTGGGCAAGGGCGCCGACCTGGTGGGGGCCGTGCATGCGCTGGATGTCGCCGCGCAGGAGCGCGACCTCTGGGGCTTTCGGGCCGCGGAGCTCTTGGGCCGGGCGCCGGCGCTGCGCGAGCGGCCCACGCCGGCCGACCCGGACGAGATCGAGCGCCTGCTGGCCTCGGACAGGGCGCGCCGCATCCGGGAGCTGCAAGCCCTCGGCCGCAGCGCGGACCTGAGCCGCGAGTGGCGCGAGCTGACCCGCAACGCCGATGCCGAGGGGCTGCGTGTCGCGGCGCTGCTGGGTCAGCGGCTGGGGCTGATCACCGAGTCCATCTTCACCTTGGCGCGCAGCGACTACTGGGACGACATCTCGCTCCGCTTTCCGCTGCACTACAGGGAGCTGGTGGAGGCCAGCGCCGAGCAGTACGGCCTGGCGCAGGACTGGGTCTACGCCGTCATCCGCCAGGAGAGCGCCTTCGACGCCGACGTCGCCTCGCATGCCGGTGCCGTCGGGCTCATGCAGCTGATGCCGGGCACGGCCGGCGACATGGCCCGCGAGCTGGGCCGCCCGCGCCCCGGGCGGCTGGATCTCATCGATCCCGCGCTCAACCTGGCGCTGGGTACCCGCTACCTCGCGGCCATGCGCGAGCGCTTCGGCGGCAACGAGTTGCTGGCCACGGCCGCCTACAACGCCGGCCCTGGCGCCGTGTCGCGCTGGCTGCCGGACCACCCCATGGCTGCCGACCTCTGGATGATCGCCATACCCTATCGAGAGACCCGCGACTATGTGCGCCGGGTGCTCAGCTACCGGGTCATCTACGCGCATCGCCTCGGCCGCGACGACTTCCGGCTCGGCGCCCTGTTCGCGCCTGTCCAGCCGCGGCAGCCCGAGCTCGCCGGGGCCGCCGCGGACTAAGGCGATTTCTGTCAACACACAGACCGCCTGGCTTGTCTTCTCGCCCGCCTTCGTTGTCGCGGCAACGCGCACAGAGAACGACTATGCACGCGCTGCCGCTTCACGAAGGCGGACGAGAATCCTGCGCCATTCGGTATATTTGTTTCCGGCAATCGCCTGAAGCCTGCGCGCGGCGCTGCAAGCGTCCGCTGACATCGCCCACCCAATGGCCCGTCCGATGCCGAAGCGCCCGCCAATGCTGTCGATCTGGGGCTTCATCCTGCTGTTCCTGGTGGCAGGGGCAGCAGCGCCGGGGGTATTCGCGGCGGCGGACAATGTGCGGGTCTTCGCCGAGGCCATGGCGCGCATGATGGACGCCATGGGGTTGCTGGGCGATGGCGACCTTGCACCGCCCCTGACCGGAAACCCTCCGAGCGCTGGGCCTGGCCCCTGGCCCGGCTTCGGTGTCCCCTTCGGCATGGCGCAGGTACCCTGGCCGGGTATGCCGGGCGCCGGGGCGTCGAGCTCGGGGGCCTGGATGCAGTACATGCCGGGCATGCTGCAACTGCCGCCGGGCTGGCAGCGCACCAGCCTCGACGGTATCTGGGAGGGCCGCGACGGTGGGCTGTTGATCGTGCAGGCCCATCGCTTCCGGCTCTACTCCTCACGCGGCGATTACATCGAAGGCCTCATCCAGCAGCGCGGCGATCGCATCGCCTTTTATGACCCGGAGCACGACGTGGCGCGCCCCTACGAGCTCGCGCAACACCGGGGGCGATTGGTGCTGCGCGACGCCGCCGGACAAGTCTATCTGTACCGGCGCCTATGGCTCGACGACCAGGGCTACCACACCCCGGCCGGCGGTGCGGAGCCCGACCCCTGACCAGCCGCTCACCACAGCGCTAACCTGAGTCCTACCGCCAGCAGGAAAACGCCGAAGACGCGCTTCAGCGCATCCGTGGGCAGCCGGTGTGTGAGTCGCGCGCCGAGGCTCGCCATGGGCACCGCAGTGGCGGCAATGGCCAGCGCGGCGGGCCAGACGACGAAGCCCAGGCTGTGTCCGGCCAGCCCCGCGCGACCCCAGCCACTCAGCACGAAGCCGATGCTCCCGGCCAGCGCGAGCGGCACGCCGCAAGCGCTGGAGGTCGCCACGGCGTTGCGCAGGGCCAGGCCGTGGCGGGCGAGAAAGGGCACCAGCAGGACCCCGCCGCCGATGCCAAGCACCGCGGACACTGCACCCATGCCGGCGCTGGCCGCGGTCAGCAGCCGCCCCGGCAGCGGCCGGCGGGGTGCCGAAGTCGGCGCCGCGCGCAGCATCCGTGCCCCGCTCACCAGCAGGAACAGCCCAAAGAGTCGCTTAAGCCAGGACCCCGGCACCCAGCCGGCCAGCAGCGCGCCGCAGGCAGCGCCGGCGAGCAGGCCAGGCACCAGGCGGGTCACCAGTGCCCAGCGGACCGCGCCGCGGCGATGGTGGGACAGCGCCGAGGCCGAGCCCGCGGCCACCACGGTCGCCAGCGACGTGGCCACCGCCTGGTGGGCCGTCCAGGCCCCGTCCTTGCCCAAGGTCGGCAACAGGACCAGCAGGGCCGGCACGATGACGGCGCCGCCGCCAATACCGAGCAGGCCGGCGAGCAGGCCGGCGACCGTTCCGACGGCCGCGAAGGCGACGGCGGCGAAGGCGATGGTGGCGAAGGCTATGGTGGCGGTCGGCTCCAAGGGGTCTTTGCTGTGCAGGACTTCGGTGTCATTGAGGATACAGGGGGAGCGCGGCGCCGGCGTTGCGGCATAATACCGCGCCGCCTATCCGGCGCTTGCGCACCGGTGGCATGTCGTAGCCGGACCGGCGTCTCCTCCCCGCCCAGCACCGCAGCGGCGCGCCGCCGCCCAGCGCTCCATCTCCCGCGGTGGCTGCCCGCTGCCGGGGCAGCACCCCGGCCGGGCCGCCCGCCCGGCCCCGGGATCACAGAACTCCAAGCAGCGGACCTGCAATCCATGAAGCGACAGCGAGCCTGCATTCTAGGCGGTACCGGTTTCGTCGGCCGCCACCTGCTCACCCGTCTCCGCAAGGCCGGCTACCACTGTGTGGTGCCGACGCGCCGGCTGTTTCGCCATCGCGATCTGAAGCTGTATCCGGACGTGGAGCTGCGCGAGCTGACGCCGGCGCTGCGCTTCGAAGAGCTGTTCGCCGAGTGCGACCTGGTCGTGAACCTGGTCGGCATCCTGCACCAGTCCGCAGGCATGTCGTTCCGGGCCGCCCACGTGGACCTGGTGCGGACCCTTGTCGCCGCCGCGGAGGCCGCGGGTGTACCGCGGCTGCTGCACATGAGCGCGCTACAGGCAGACGCCGCCCGAGGGGGCAGCGCCTACCTGCGCTCCAAGGGGCAGGGTGAGGACATCGCCCAGGGCGCAGGCATGGCGGTGACGAGCTTCCGCCCGTCCGTGATCTTCGGCCAGGGCGACAGCTTCTTTAACCGTTTCAAGGGCCTGCTGGACATGGCACCAGGTATTCTGCCGCTGCCCTGCCCGCGGGCGCGCTTCGCGCCCGTCTGGGTGGACGACGTCACCCGGGCCATGGTGCGCAGCATCGACGACAGCCGCACCGTCGGTTGCGGCTATGACCTGTGCGGGCCGCGGGTGTTCTCACTCAAGGAGCTGATGGCCTATACCGCGTCCCGGCTGGGAAGGCGCGTCTGGATCATCGGCTTGGGCGACAGCGCATCGCGGCTCGCGGCCCAGGCCTTCGGCATGCTCCCGGGGGCGCCCATCACATTGGACAGCTACCTGTCCATGCAGACCGCGAGCGTCTGCGAGGAGCACAACGGACTGTTGCAGCTGGGCATACACCCGACAGACATAGATACCATAGTGCCGACCTACCTGGGGTGATCCCGGGATGCTCCCGGGATGCTCGAAACCGAGACCCTAGAGGCGCTCACGCAGGTCCCGCTGCGCGAAGCCGCACCAGCCGGCGGCCCTTGCCTCGAGGTTGCGGGTGAAGGCGATGGCCTGGAAGCGCTCGCCCATTGCCGCCGGCAGCAGCAGCTGCTTGGCGCCGGCGGCGAGATCGAGCAGGGCCTCGGGACTGTCGCCGGTGGCTGCATGCAGGTGGTGGTCGAGCCCGCAGCCGAGCAGGAAGTTGGCCTGGGTGGTGTATCCCGCGAGCCTGAGGCCCGCCGCCCTGCCCGCCGCCGCCACCGCGCTGAAGTCCACGTGCGCGGTGATGTCCTGCATCCCGAGGTATTCGTAAGGGTCGGCGTGGGCGCGGTGGCGATGGTGGCAGAGCAGGGTACCGTCGCGGCGCTCGGGCAGATAGTACTCCCCGCGCGGATAGCCGTAGTCGATGAGCAGCAGCATCCCCGCCGCCAGATGCTCGCTCAGCATGGCGAGCCAAGGTCCGAGCCTCAGGTTGATCTCGGAGCACAGGCCCGCGGCCAGGCTGGCCGCCGGCAGCTCGAGCGCCGCTACGCCGGCGGCGAGGCCGACTGATACTGGACTGGCGAGGACCTCTGTGAACGCGTCGCCGTCGGTGCACACCAGCACTTCCTGGACCGCGGCCGCGATACTCGGCGCGGCCTCGGGTCCAGCTGGGTCCCACGGCGGTACGCAGAACCGATGCACAGGTATCGCGTCCAGCACCTCGTTGGCGAAGACCAGGCCGCGCAGGTCGGCCGGCGGCCGCGCGACCCAGTGCACGCGGCCGGCCAATGCCGGCACGCGAGCGGCGATGAGCAGGCGCTGGCGCTCGGCGAGG
Organism: Chromatiaceae bacterium; assembly: GCA_028277905.1. Lineage (GTDB taxonomy): Bacteria > Pseudomonadota > Gammaproteobacteria > Chromatiales > Chromatiaceae > Thiohalocapsa. The sequence continues at coordinate 10,176 of JANQFI010000407.1, forward strand.
TCCGGGCTCGGCTCCAGGATCAGGTAGCGCCCTGGCAGGCTATCCGCGATGGCGAGCGCTTCCAGCACCTCCGCCGCCAGGGCGCCGGTGCCGGCGCCGAGCTCCAAGAGATCACCCCCGCCGAGGGCGTCCAGTACCTCGGCGCACTGGCTGGCGACGCAGCGGCCGAACAGGGGCGAGATCTCCGGGGCCGTGACAAAGTCGCCGGCCGGCCCCAGCTTGGCTGCTCCGGCGGCATAGTAGCCGAGCCCCGGGGCGTACAGCGCCAGCTCCATGAACCGATCGAAGGCCAGGGCACCGCCGGCGGTCGCGATCTCCCGGCGGATCAGCGCGCGCAGGCGCTCGCTCTGGTCCGCCATGCCGTCGATAGCCGGGTCGTCGATAGCCAGATCGCCGATTGCCGGGTCGTCAATTGGGTGCACCGCTGTCGCGGTGGCCGGATCTCTGGTTGGGGGCATCGTGGATAGGCTGTCCGCTGGCGCTCCTCGGGCGAATTGACGAGTCTACCGCCGAGGAGCCGGGCGGCGGCACTGGCGTCGCCCGCCCCATGGTCCAGACGCGGCCGGCTCGGCTCGCACGACAATGACCGGCAGCGCCGCATCGACCGGCAGCGCCGAATCGAGCGGAGACCAGGAATCAAGGATCTGCAATCCGCTGGACACCCACGCCGAGCAAGCACCCCCCGAGACCCATGAGCGACGACGACAAGGCCCTGTTGCACCGCGGCGACGCGCGCAGCTCACCCTATCCCCTGAGCCGACTCGCACCGGCCTTTCAGGCACAGGATCTGGCAGAGGAGATCGCCCGGGCCGAAGCCATCTTGAGTGCCCGCACCGGCGCCAAGCTCCGGGTCATCGCCGATCAGATTCAGGCGCTACAGGCAGAGGCGCGCAAGGTGCTGGACCAGGCCCGCGAGGAGCAGGCCCTGACCCAGGCTGAGTGCGCCTTCAAGCGCATCCCGGGCAAGGTCTATCACCTGTACCGCAAGGCCACCGGCGGCAGCTACTTCTCCATGCTCTCCCCGGCCGACTGGCGCGGCGCGCCGCCGCACGAGCTCCTGGGCTCCTTCCGGCTGGAGGCAGACTATTCCTGGACGCCGGCCGAGCAGCTGGAACAGCACCATGACAGGGGCGCCCTGGTGGACGAGCTGCTGCGCATCGGTGGGCTGCGCGGCGGTGATCACGACTAGCCGCGGGCAGCTCGGCCACGCCAGGCACAAATGGCAGGGTCATCCGGGCAGCCTCACTGAGCCTGCAGGGTAACGACAAGAAAAGGGGCGTCCATGTCCAGCTTGAGCATCGATTCATCCGTCACCGACGCGCAGACCCAGGGACGCCGCTTTCGGTACTACGACCTGATCATGGTCGGCTTCGTCACCATATTGCTGTGCTCGAATCTGATCGGGCCGGCCAAGGTCTGCATGATTCCGTTGCCGTTCCCGCTGCCCGGGGTCGGCGCGAGCCTGAGCTTCGGCGCCGGGAACCTGTTCTTCCCCATCAGCTACATCTTCGGCGACATCCTGACCGAGGTCTATGGCTACGCGCGGGCGCGGCGCGTGATCTGGGCCGGCTTCTTCGCGCTGGTGTTCGCATCGCTCATGTCCGCGATCATCATCGCCTTGCCGGCGGATCCGGGCGAGCCCTTCAACGCGACCCTGCAGCCGGCGCTGGAGACGGTATTCGGCAACACCTGGCGTATCGTCATCGCGTCCATGGTCGCGTTTTGGGTCGGTGACTTCGTCAACTCTTATGTGATGGCGAAGATGAAGCTCTGGACCCGCGGCAAGTACCTGTGGACGCGGACCATCGGCTCCACGATCGCCGGGCAGGGCGCCGACAGCCTGCTCTTCTATCCTATCGCCTTCGCCGGCATCTGGTCGGCCCAGAGCATCGCCGCGGTCATTGCGTTCAATTTCGCCTTCAAGGTGCTGCTGGAGGCCGTGATGACACCTATGACCTATCGGGTGGTCGGTTTCCTGAAGCGCAACGAGGGCGTTGACATCTTCGACCGCGGTACCGACTTCACACCTTTCTCACTCAAGGATTGACCGCCATGACCTATGCTGACGCGCGTCCCGCGGCCTTGATTACGGGCGCTGCCACCAGGCTCGGGCGCGAATTCGCGCTCGCCCTGGCCGATGTCGGCTATGACATCGCGATGCACTACCACAGCTCAGTGGCGGATGCCGGAGCCACGGCTCGGGAGCTACAGGCGCGCGGCGCCGAGGTCCAGGCGTTCCGCTGCGATCTGTCCGAGCATGAGGGCCTGCCCGGACTGGTGGAGCAGGCGCATGCGCACTTCCCCCGCCTCGCCGTGCTCGTAAACAGTGCATCGCGCTACGCCGCGGGCAACCTGGCGAGCACCCGCCCGGAGACGATCTATGCGCAGTATGCCGTGAACCTGGTCGCGCCGATGGAGCTGATGCGGGTCTTCGCAAGTCAGGTCGATAAGGGCTGTGTCGTCAACATCATCGACAACAAGGTGGCCTACGCCCAATACGACTACGCCGCCTATCTGCTGTCGAAGAAGAGCCTGGCCGATCTGACGCGTATGGCGGCCCTGGAGTATGCGCCGCGTATCCGCGTCAATGGCCTGTCGCCCGGCGTTGTCATGCCCATGTCCAGCCGTTCCGAGGACTATCTGCGATGGCGGCTCGATGGCATCCCGCTCAAGCGCCAGGGCCGGCCGGAGCACTTGTGTCGGGCGCTGCGCTATCTCATCGACAACGACTTCGTCACGGGCCAGATCCTGACCGTCGATGGTGGGGAGGGCATGTGTCAGGTGGGACGCCACTCCGAGAATTATCCGGGCGCCCGGTGAGTTGCCAGGGGCTGCATCTCGCGCTGGTGTCGATCGGCTCCAATATCGAGCCGGCACTGAACATCGCACGGGCACGCGCCATTCTCGCCGCCGAGCAGCGGTTGGTGGACGAGGCAGAGGTGATTCGGACCAGTCCGGATGGGTATCTCCATCAGCCGGACTTCTTGAATGGTGCCTGGCTGGTGGAAACGCCGCTGGACCGTTCGGCCTTCGTTGCCTATCTGAAACAGGTGGAGGATCGCCTGGGCCGTACGCGTGGCGGTCTCAAGGCTGGGCCACGCGTGATAGATCTCGACCTCATCGGCTGGAACGGGCGCATCGTGCACGATGACTACCCGGTCAAGCACTATGTGGCAGAGCCGGTGGACCAATTGTTGACCAGGCAGGGGCTGACGCTGGTCCCCGACTGCGATTGACTGGCGTCGCCATTGCCGCCCGGCCAGGCTCAACCCGGCCTTGTCCCACGCTCGATGGCCACACCGACACCGGCTGCGCCGGTGAGGGCACCGATCTTGTCCACGCGGATGCGCACCCAGGGCACGCGGAACTCGTCACGGATGATCTCCGCGCAGCGCTCGGCGAGCGTTTCCACCAGCTCGAAGCGGGACTCGCCGACGAACTGCTGCATCCGCTCGGCAATGGCGTGGTAGTCCAGGGTGTCCTGGATGCGCTCCGTCGCGGCGGCCTTGGTGGTGTCCGCCGCCATCTCGATGTCCAGCACCACCGGCTGCTTGATCCCCTTCTCCCAGTCATAGATGCCGATCAGGGTCTCGATGCGCAGTTGGCGGATGAATACGATGTCCATGACCGGGCTCCGGTTGCTGGGGGCCAGTTGCTGGGGGCCAGTTGCCAGGCGCCAGTTGCCAGGCGCCAGTTGCCAGGCGCCAGTTGCCAGGCGTTGGAGAGCGAGGCGGATTCGGTCTGCTCTGGCTCGCGTGCGCCAGCTCCTGCCGCCGGCGGTTAGGACAATATCGGGATCGGTATCGCAATTCATCCCGATCCCGATGTCGATCCGGGTAGCCTTAGGCGATTGCCGGAAGCAAACAGACCGAATGGCGCGGGATTTTCGCTTGCCTTCGAAGGAGCGGCAGCGGGCGCATAGTCGAGCTCTGTGCCCGCTGTCGCGACGCAGAAGGCGGGCGAAAAGACAACCGAGGCGGTCTGTTTGTTGACAGAAATCGCCTTGGTTCGCCGCGCATCGGCGCAGCCGTGCGCCTGCGGTTGCGGGCGCTGGGATGGTGGCGCCGCCCGTCATGAATGCAACCGAGGCGCGCTTGACCCGGCGCGGCGCAGCCGGTCCAATGCCTGGCCATGGACGCATCCCTGCTCATCTCCGCTGGGTTGGTGCTCGGCGCCTACCTGCTGGGCTCGGTTTCCAGCGCCATCATCGTCTGCCGCCTGATGGGGCTGCCGGACCCGCGCACCCGGGGCTCCAACAACCCCGGCGCGACCAATGTGCTACGCATCGGCGGTCCCAAGGCCAAGCCGGCCGCCGCCATCACGCTTGCCGGCGACACGCTGAAGGGCCTGGTGCCGATGCTCGTCGCCCATGGCGTCGGCGCCGCGCCCTTGACGCTCGCGCTCACGGGCATCGCCGCCTTCATCGGGCACCTGTTCCCGCTGTTCTTCGGCCTCCGTGGCGGCAAGGGGGTGGCGACGGCCCTGGGCGTGCAGCTCGGACTCTACTGGCCCATAGGTGTGGCCACTGCGGCGGTGTGGCTCTTCGTCGCCAGGGTGCTCAAGATCTCGTCCCTGGCGGCGCTGGTGTCCATGGCCCTGGCGCCCGCCTTCGTCTGGTTCTTCTTGCCGGAGCCCAAGCTGATCGGCATGCAGATCGTGATCACCGGACTGCTGTTCCTGCGCCACCGCAGCAATATTCGCAACCTGTTGCACGGTGAGGAGGACCGGATCGGGACCCATGCCGGGGAAGAGCCGGGCTCCGGGGGTCGAGGGCGGAGCTCCTAGTGCAGCAGTGCGAATGTCCCGAGACCCTCTCAGGTCGTTGTCGTTGTCGTTGTCGTGGTCGTGATCGCGGTCTCGACCCTGCGGATATTCGACTACGATTGCGATTACGACAACGACAACGAGGGGATCCCGGTCTCGGAGCTCCCGCAGCAAAGCACTAGAAGGCCTCGCCGGTTTGGTCGCCGGAGGCGTCCGAGCCGAGCACAGGTATGACCAAGCCTGGCGATGCGGCTGCGCTCGCGGCTGGATCGCCCATGACGGGGTTGTGGCCGCGCCGCATACCAGGGCATAATGCTCGATTACGCACGCGTTATCCAGACGCCCTGACCGAAGTTTCCTAACGCGCACTGAAGGATCATTCATTCATGCCGAGCGTTCGCATCAAAGAGAACGAGCCCTTCGAGGTCGCCCTGCGGCGCTTCAAGCGCTCCTGTGAGAAGGCCGGTGTCCTCGCCGAGGTCCGCCGCCGCGAGTTCTACGAAAAGCCCACCGCCGAGCGCAAGCGCAAGAAGGCGGCGGCGGTAAAACGCCATCACAAGAAGCTGTCCCGCGAGGCGCGGCGTTGGGAGCGGCCATACTGATGCCGAGGCAGGCACCGTGCGCGCTCGATCCGCTCGACCGCCGAGCCGCCTGAGTGCCCCGCGGGCCCCGACACGCGCTTGTGGCGCCAAGGTCTCAACCAGGTCCCCGCCAACAAATCCCCATCGACTGGTCCCCAGACTGCCGACATGCTCAAGCAGCGCCTCATCGACGACATGAAAGCCGCCATGAAGGCCGGCGACAAACCGCGCTTGGGCATCATCCGCCTCATCAACGCGGCCATCAAGCAGCGCGAGGTGGACGAGCGCATCCTGCTAGACGACACCGGGGTGCTCGCGGTGCTGGAGAAGATGGTCAAGCAGCGGCGGGACTCGATCGCCCAGTTCCAGGCGGCCGGCCGCGACGACCTCGCCGCTGCCGAGCGCTTCGAGCTGGAAGTCTGCCAGGCTTACCTGCCCGAGGCGCTGCCGGAGGCCGAGATCGCGGCCCTCATCGACGAGGCTCTGGCCGCCACGGGCGCGGCGTCCATGCGGGACATGGGCAGACTGATGGGCGTGCTGAAGCCCAAGCTTCAGGGTCGCGCCGACATGGGCGCCGTGAGCCGGCAGGTGAAGGCGCGGCTCCAGACTTGAAGCTCGAGGCGATTGCCGGAGATCTTCATACCAGATTGCGCCGGATTCTCGTCTGCCTGCAAGGCGTGCCAAGAGGCACATAGTCGCGCTATGGAACTGTTGGCGCGAGCCAGCGGGCGGGCGAACAGACGAGCAAGCCGGTATGAGCATCGACAGATATCGCCCCAGGGCCTGCGCCCCGATCCGCCCGCCCGCGGCGGTCGTGCGCCGCACCTGCGGTGCGCGAGCCGCCGGGCATTCGCCCGCAGATGCCGCCCCGGCGGTCGCATCAGCCGAGATGCCCTGTCGCAGGTCCAGCGCCAGCGCCGCGAGAAGGCCCCGCGAGGCTTGGATCGATGGCCGGCCGCATCACGCCTGAGCTCAGAGACCAGCTGCTGGCCCGCACCGACATCGTGGAGGTCGTGAGCCAGCGCCTGGGCTTGCGTAAGGCGGGCGCCTTGTTCAAGGCCTGCTGCCCTTTCCACAGCGAGAAGACGCCGTCCTTTGTCGTCACCCCGGCGCGGCAGACCTACCACTGCTTCGGCTGTGGCGCGCACGGAAACGCCATCGATTTCCTGATCGAATTCGACCGCCTGAGCTTCCCGGAGGCGGTGGAGGAGCTGGCTCAGCGTGCCGGCATGCCGCTGCCTGAGGCCACGGGCGCCCCTCGAGGTCCGGACCCCCAGCCCCTCTACGACCTGCTGGAGCAGGCCGCGGGCCTGTACCGGCAGGCGCTGCGGGAGCACCCTGGGCGTGACGCCGGGCTGGCCTACCTGAAGCGCCGAGGCCTGAGCGCCGAGGTGGTGCGGCGCTTCGGACTGGGCCTCGCGCCGCCCGGCTGGTGCTTTCTGCTGGACGCGCTCGGCAAGAGCGCCGAGCAGCGCGAGCGTCTGGTCACTGCCGGCCTGTTGTCCGAGCGCGACGGGCGCCGCTACGACCGCTTCCGCAACCGCCTCATATTCCCGATCCGCGACCGGCGCGGTCGCGTGGTCGGCTTCGGCGGGCGGGTGCTGGACGATGGCGAGCCGAAGTATCTGAATTCGCCAGAGACGCCGGTCTTCGTCAAGGGCCGCGAGCTCTATGGCCTCTACCAGAGCCAGCAGGCGCAGCACTACCCGCCGCGGTTGCTGCTCGTGGAGGGCTACATGGACGTGATCGCACTGGCCCAGTTCGGTATCGACTACGCCGTCGCCGCGCTTGGCACCGCAGCGACGCCGGAGCACATCAAGCGCTTGCTGCGTGCTGCGCCGGAATTGGTGTTCTGCTTCGATGGCGACAAGGCCGGCCGCGAGGCGGCCTGGAAGGCGCTCAAGACCGCCCTGCCGCTGGCCACCGGGCGGCAGCCTATTCGCTTCGTGTTCCTGCCCGAGGGCGAAGACCCGGACACACTGGTGCGCAAGGAGGGCAGGGACGCCTTCGAGGCTCGGCTCGCCGATGCCAGGCTGCTGTCGGCGTTTCTGTTCGACCAGGTGGAGTCGCGGCACGACACCGGCACGCCGGAGGGCCGCGCTGGACTCGCCGACGAGGTGCAAGGGCTCCTGCAGACCATGGCCGCCGGCAGCTACCGCGAGCAGCTAGCGGTGGAGCTGGCGCGGCGCGGAGGTGGTACCGCGGGTGCACGGCTCGCGAGCTCGTATCGACATCCGTCGCAGCACCGCAGAGCCAGTGTCCCGACCTTGAATCGAATCGAGAAGGCGATCGCGCTCCTACTGGACCGTCCGGCTCGCGCAGTTCAGGTTGCGGAACGGCCTGCAGACTGGCTTGACCATGAAGAAAAAGGGGTCAATTTCTTGGCCAAGGTGGTCGAGATCGCAACCGCATATCCGGGCATCACCACGGCTACGCTCGTCGAGCGCTGGCGTGGGAGCAAAGGAGAGGGCGCGCTGCGGCGGCTCGCCGACCCCAGTGGGATTGCCGCGATTCCCGAGGAAGGTCGGGAGCGGGAGCTGATCGGCATTCTGGATCGCTTGAGTAGCGAGGTCGTCGCCAAGCGGCGAGAGGCGGACAACATCCGGCGCTGGCGCGAGCGGCGCCCCCCGTCGGATGAAACCAGCCGGTGATTCCGCGTGCGGACCTGCAGCTGGTGGACAGCCCCGGGCAGGGCGCGGTGGATCCCAACGGCGGCCGCATGCTCCCCCTGGCCCGGGGCAGGCAGGCCAAGGCTGGCGCGTCCCAGGAGGCGGCGCAGTTGCAGAAGTCCCGAGCCCGATCGGGGCCAGTCCTTATCCGGCCCGGTGCTGTCGACAGGGTGCGCAGGGCGAGATGCGCGCCAGCCGAGCTTAGGCGATTGCCGGAAGCAAACATATCGAATGGCGCAGGATTTTCGCTCGCCTTCAAGGAGCGGCAGCGGGCGCATAGCCGAGCCCTGTGCCCGCTGCCGCGACGCAGAAGGCGGGCGAAAAGACCAGCCAGGCGGTATGTTTGTTGACAGAAATCGCCTTAGCCCCCTCTGTGGCCCTTGTCGGCCCCTGGCAAGTCAGGGATGCTCGCCCTGGAGACCTTGGGATACAAGAAAGTGCGCAAACCTGTTACCCTGGACAGTTTATCCTGAGCATCTAAACTTCGGGCATCCGGCGCTGACCGAGCGTGCGTTAGCCCGGTCACAGACTGAGTGTGTCGGCGTAACCGCTCCCGTGCGGATACCGGCCCCCAGCGCGGGCGGCACCGGCAGCTGGGCACGAGCCTAATGGGCAGCCGCGGTCGGGTCGCGGGAAGAAGTGCGGCGGCGCTCCCGCGCCCGCTAGGCTCAGGATGCCACCCGGCTTTGCCCGGGCCGCCGTGAAAGGCTACGCCAACTGCTCCGAGCAGCATCCGCCCGGTTCAACCGTCTGACAGGTATCCGTATGGATCAAGACCAGCAGCAGGCCTCGCAACTGAAGCAGTTGATTGCCAAGGGCAAAGAACAGGGGTTTCTGACCTACACCGAGGTCAACGACCACCTGCCTGACGGCATCATCGAGCCCGAGCAGATCGAAGACATCGTGCGCATGATCAACGACATGGGGATCATGGTGCACGAAACCGCGCCTGCCGAGATCGATGCGCTGAGCAATGATTCGGCCGTCGCCGATGACGAGGCTGCCGAGGCCGCTGCGGCTGCGCTTGCGTCTGTGGACAGCGAGTTCGGCCGCACCACCGACCCGGTGCGGATGTACATGCGCGAGATGGGGACCGTGGAGCTGCTCACCCGCGAGGGCGAGCTGCGCATCGCCAAGCGCATCGAAGACGGCCTCAACCAGGTGCTCGCGGCCCTGTCCACCTACCCGCGGGCCGTCGAGCTGCTGCTCAGCATGTTCGAGCAGGTGGAGCGCGACGAGCGCCGCCTCTCCGATGTCATGTCCGGCTTCACCGACGACGAGACCGCCCAGCCGGTGCAGAAGGGTGCCGCCGCAGAAGCCACGGCCAACACCGGCACCAATGACGACGATGGCGACTCCGATGACGACGAAGATGCGGTGGACACTGGTCCGGACCCGGAAGAGGTATCCCGCCGCGTCGCCTCCCTGCGCGCCCATTTCGAAGAGTTCGTGGGGTTACTGCGTCTGCACGGCCGTGACCATGACGCCACCGGCGCCGCCATGGCCAAGGTGTCGGAGGACTTCATGCAGTTCAAGCTCGTGGCCAGTGTCTTCAATGAGCTGGTGGAAGTCCTGCGCGGCTGTATCGAGCGCGTGCGCACCCAGGAGCGCATCATCATGGGACTGTGCATCGAGCATGCCCAGATGCCGCGCAAGGCCTTCATCGACAGCTTCCCGGACAACGAAACCAACCCGGACTGGGTCCGCGAGCAGATCGACGCCGGCCATGCCTATTCCGAGCGTCTCGCCGAGGTGGAGAGCGACCTGCGCCGTGCCCAGCGCCGGCTCCAGGACCTGGAGCGCGAGAACACGCTGACCATCGGCGAGATCAAGGAGATCAATCGCAAGATGTCCATCGGTGAGGCCAAGGCCCGCCGGGCCAAGAAGGAGATGGTGGAGGCGAACCTGCGGCTGGTGATCTCCATCGCCAAGAAGTACACCAACCGGGGGCTACAATTTCTGGATCTGATCCAGGAGGGCAATATCGGCCTGATGAAGGCGGTGGACAAGTTCGAGTACCGCCGTGGCTACAAGTTCTCCACCTATGCCACTTGGTGGATTCGCCAGGCCATTACCCGCTCCATCGCGGATCAGGCCCGCACCATCCGCATCCCGGTGCACATGATCGAGACCATCAACAAGCTGAACCGCATCTCGCGGCAGATGATCCAGGAGATGGGCCGGGAAGCCACCCCCGAGGAGCTCGCCGAGCGCATGGAGATGCCGGAGGAGAAGGTGCGCAAGGTGCTCAAGATCGCCAAGGAGCCCATCTCCATGGAGACGCCCATCGGCGACGACGAAGATAGCCACCTGGGCGACTTCATCGAGGATGCGGGCGTCATCTCGCCGCTCGACTCCGCCACCGCGGCGGGCTTGCGGGAGGCGACGCAGAACATGCTGGCCAGCCTCACGTCGCGCGAGGCCAAGGTGCTGCGCATGCGCTTCGGCATCGACATGAACACCGACCATACCTTGGAAGAGGTCGGCAAGCAGTTCGATGTGACCCGCGAGCGCATACGACAGATCGAGGCCAAGGCCCTGCGCAAGCTGCGCCATCCGACCCGCTCCGAGAAGCTGCGCGGCTTTCTCGACGGGGAATGATGTGGCTGGGGCCGCATCCTGTGTGGCGAGCTTTCGCCCGCCACGGACTCGGGCGACGGAATGGGACGCATTATCCGCCGCGGCCTCCACTTCTCGCACTTGCCCGTGGGCCGACTACTCCCTCAGGGGCCGTTAGCTCAGCGGTTAGAGCAGGGGACTCATAATCCCTTGGTCCTAGGTTCGAATCCTAGACGGCCCATCAATGCTTACAGGTACTTACGGGAAAGTACAGAAAAACCTGACACCGATTTGGCATCGATCACAATCCAGTGCCAAAGCGGTGCACCTCTTGGCACGTGAAGCCAATGAGATCGAGGTCCCAAAAAACCAGGATCTGACGCTGCGGTAGGAGGCCGTCCTGGTTCTTGCTGCCGGAAGTGCGAGTCTGCAAGAGCAGATGGGCACCATGCCAGGACCACTACATCTGTTGGTGCTGAACCATGCGCTTGCTGATCACCTGGTTGACGGTCGACTCCGCGATTGCTGTTGAGATCGTCTCGCCGTGATCGAGGCACGCCATCTCGTAAACCTCCTTGTGATCGCCGGCGACGCACGTCAGCTCGACGCGAAACTTCATACTGCTCCTTCGTGACACGTCACCAGCCCTCGGGGATCGGTATCGAATGTGCTGCGATCAAAGTGCGTAAGGTGGAAGCGCAGGCACTCCTGGAGGCTTTCGAACGCCTCCAACAACAGGGCGTCGTGTAGATGGCGAGGCGACCAGGCTCTGGTGCAGAAACTGGGGCCGCCTTCGCCGGCTACGGATCCTTCCGGACCTCCGCCACTTCGGGCTCTACGCCGCCCGGAGACTACCTACCAGCCTTCGCTCCGCTCTCCGTGACCGGTAGCGGGTGTAGGCCTTTTTTTGCGATTGTTCCGCACGCGGGCGTTCACGATCAATCACTCGTCTCGACCGCGCCGCCACTATACGTTTTCGATCTCCAGACCAAGTAGTTGATTCCTTCCTGATGCCCGTGGAGCGCACGGGCGAGCATTTCGCATTTGCCTCTGACCCTGAGGTCCGTTCCTTCTACAATCGTTGGAAGAAATGTCTCGAAATCCTCGACAATGGTAGGAGGAATCTGAAACCGTCCTTCCGACCCGTAAACTTGGGCGCCACCGGCTTCGGCCATCGCTTCCACCAGAAGCCTTACGGCTTGGGCGCGATCTCTCTGGAGCTTCTCGAAGGCCCCGATCGAGTAGCTTGCGCCAGTCATGGAAGACAGGACATTCCCGCGGTCGGGATCTTCGGTTTTTCCCGGGGACTCCTTGGCCGTGACATGGGCCGAGAGATCCAGCGCGTGAAGCGCGGCAAATGCCGCAAACCCGAGAATCGTCAGTCGATACGCTTCCTCTCGTGACAGACATCCTTCGGGATGCTGGAGTGTCATTGCTACAGCAAACGCGTCACACAAGAACTCGTCCGAATTCTCCGGATGCTCCCCCCACACCTTTCCGAGCTTCTCGACCGACTCCGCGAGTTTCCGGAGCACGGCATCTCGAAAATTGTCAATCTCGTCATCAAAGACATGGCCAAGCTCATGCCGGAGGACAAGGCCCGTCATCCAATTCGCGATCACTTGTAGTTGCTCCTTACTTGGGTGCGACGCTTTTTCTAAAGCAAAATGCGCACCAGCGATCTTGGCGAGCACCGGATACATGATCTCCTCTTCGTAGAGAAGTGTTTCCAAGAAGATGGCAATTCCGAAGAGATTGTGTGTCCTGCGAAGAATCTGTTCCGCAAAGAACTTCTTGAAATGGAGGCGCAGCGCTCTGGCTAACCGATGCGCCGGATCGGTCTTCCAGTGTTCATTTCCATCGAAGTAGTAGTCCCAGGAAGCAATCAGATTGTATGCAAAGGATGACAGGTAGGTATTCGGCGCGACAATGAGGCCGTGGTGCCGGCTCCTGAGCGCAAGCGCTTCGAGGGCAGGATGATAAACAGACGTTTGCCAACCCTCAATATCGATCCCCGTTTTGTCGTCAGCCAAGCGAAAGGGGACCGGCTTAGCTAAGATGCCATCATCTTCCAACCCAAAGCGGAGCCGTAAGAAGCGCTCTACTTTCTCAGCGCTTCTCACTTCTCTGTTTCCCGAAGGAGCTTTCGAATCTCTCGAAGCATATCTTTGGAATCCTGTGCAGACATTCCTTTAATGGAGAACTCAACGTCTCCCACTTTGCCCTTGACCTCCTGACCACTGTCCTTCCAGCGCTGAAACAACTCTGCGAGCTGCTTGATAACGGCTTCTGACGCCTCAACAACGAGAGAGACGAGCTTTTGTCCCGAAAAAGCCCGTGAGCTTACGACGTCAGCTTCTGGAAACGTGGACTCCAGTTCCTCCTTGAGCGCTGGCGGAAGCGCGAAAAAATTCACAGCAACGGACAGGTTTTCGTCAGTATCTTGAGAGCTCATCATCGCATCTCTTGAGTGAAAAGCTGGGGCCAATTCTGACCGGACGCGCTGGCGTGTTGCGTTATCGCTCGTGATTCCTGTCGGGAGCATCCTGCGGCCGACAAAGCTCGCGAAATGGCGAAAACCCTTCTTGGCCCTCGGGCGCCCCGCTCCAGGGAAACGCTGCGCCACCGCACGCCGCGGCACTCCCCCTACGACGAATTGCGCGCGCCGTATCGGATTCCCTTGCATGTCGCCTGCGCCCGCTGCAGTCTCTTCGTGATCCTACGCCACTGCGGCGACACGCCCGGGCTCTACGCTAGCCTCGGGACTACGCACCTTCGCCCCGTTCTCTATGGCGCGAGATGGAGGAAGCGGAAGGTCACGCGAAATAAGCCATTCCAACGACCGTTTCAGTGGAACCCCCAGGATGCGAGTCATAATATCAGAGTGCCGTACTCCGATTCTCCTGCCATTCTGTTGTTCCGCGGCACCCTTCGTGTCGCTTGGTGGAATCGTGCCCCCACGTCTTGGCAGGTCAGGCGATCCGCCTTGGCCGAGATTCCTATACTTAGGATGATCCAGGAGTCTGCAAGGAAGAGCTTATGAAGGCATAAAGGCAATGTTTGCTCTCGCCGGGTTCCTCCTTCGGGTTCGGGAATGCACGGGGGTAGAGAAAGGAACCTCAACGGACTGATCGAGCCTCGACGAGGCCGAGCCGATGAATCCTTGTTTCGACGAGGGCGTAATCCATGGCCCAAACGCAATTGTTATTAGTCACTCGCCATCCGAAAGTGCAAATTATCAATCTTTTTTCCCGAGTGTGTTTCAGTATTGGAATGGCTCTTGCTCTCTTCTCCTTTACAGTAGTGGGCGCCATCGCATTCGGCATCCACGCGAAGGTCATTTCGCTAACAAATGCCGAGATTGCGACGCTCTTCATCGGCGGCTTTCTCTTGTGTCTCTGCTTCATTGCATGTGACGTTTTGACCCTTCACCTTATGAATGGCGTCGACTTAAAGCAGCTCAACAAAGAGTTGAACAAATGAGTCCGTTATTCCTCCCTCTGCTTTTTGGGCTCGTATTGCTGATCGCAGCTGCGCTTTTCTATCTGTATCTGCGAAGAACGATTCTCTCTCCTTCGAGTCTCGTTTGTCAACCTTCAAAGCAATTTCCCGGCGGACCGCTTGTCCCCGGACGAGAGGGGCCAGAGCTCATCGATGACAAGAAGCTCTCACCAGCCAAAGCGATTCAGGGACTAAACGCTCTTAGTGATTATGCGGCGCAAGCCGGCATAGAGAAGATCATTGGGATTAATCGGGGCGGAATATTGGTTGGAGCCTATGTGGCATTGCGGCTTCGGATCAAGAACAAGGATCTGCTGCGCTGTTCGGTTCCATTGCCACGGGACATACCAGTGCAGGACGGCGGGGACAACTGTTCGTTTACAGCCGAGGACCTCAAGGGAAAGATACTGGTCGTAGATGATGTTTGCCGCACAGGAAAGACGCTCGAAAAGGCGATGTCTTTTCTCGGCCAGAAGATTGGGAAGGACTTCGTAAAGGTCGCAACTCTGGTATCTACCATCGACGATGACGGCCCCGGATACGATCGCGTCAACTACTATGCGTTTGCGACACAGGCTCGCGAGATTCTTATGCCCTGGCATACAGAGGAAGCCGAGATCTACGTACTCAAGGCACTAGAACAGAAGCGAATCAAAGAGTTTGAAGAAACGAAGAAGAAATCCTTGAATGAGCTCCAACAGGTTCTACAAGACGCGCACTTATTAAATGGGCGAGTCTAGCAGGCCGTGGCCTTGATCATAACTCCGTCCACCCCCGTCATGCGGCGAGCGGCGTCAGTTAGGGAGGCTTTGGCTTCGGCGGTCGTCGTCGGCGCGGACGCGGCGGCAGCGGCACGCGGGCGATGAGCTGCTCGAACAGGGGCGGCGGTGCA
>JANQFI010000413.1 GCA_028277905.1 Chromatiaceae bacterium
CATCATCGACAGGGGAATGTGGCTATTCTGCGGAACATTCGGCATTCAGTAACCCGGCGAACGTCACGTAAGTCGTTGATGTAGAAATTTCCAAACAGCTTCTTAGAAATGCACGCGGGTCCTTGCTCCACATCAAGCTGCCTATACACTTGAGCGTTGCCGCTCGTAAACGCCGCTGCTATGCTTCGTGGCCTTGTGAGACCCTGTCCGGAGGCCCTCGGGCGCTGGCTCAAGGTCTCGGACACTGAGCGGATACCCCACCCACCCCTCTCGGCCTAAGGGCTCGGCTGCCGATTCGGCGGCTGGAACCCGCGCGTCGATGGCCAGGCAGGCATCCCGGAGACAGAGGCCCGACGTCGTGTCGGCTGACACTTGCGGCTTTAGGAGCCATCGGCTCCTGCCGCTCGGGCCCCTTGGCGAGCCAACCACTCCGGGAGCTTGGCGCACAAGTCGCGCGCCTTGCGCCCTGTATCTCAACGGCAGCCGCGGCCCCGCCGCGACCCGCGGACCATCACGAGACCGAGAGCAATGAGACTGAGAGCCTACACCGTCCTTGTGGCCGCGCCCCTGTTGCTGGCGGCCTGTGGGAGTAAGGATACCGAAAGCATGCTCGCCGGCTTACAGAAGGCGGGTATGCCGCCGTCCAAGGCCCAATGCTACAGCGATGCGCTGGCGGACGCGCTCAACGCCGATGGATTCAACCAGGTCGCCGAGTACCTCGCCGGGGGCAACAGCTTCGATGAGGCCACCAAACGTGCCCGCCGCAAGTATGGGGCCAAGTTCCGCGAGCAGATCAAAGAGGCCAAGGACGCTTTGGCGGGGTGCAACGGCTGAGGGCGTCGCCACTGGGCCTCTGGGCACGGCGAGACGTCCCAAAAGGGGGGATTCCACGTGTCGACCGGCCAGCTGGGGGCGGACCAGGCGGGGGCCCAGATGGGAGCCAAGCCGGGATCATCGACACAGGCAGCACATGCAGCGCCGATCGCACGGCGCGGCGGATCCACGCGAGGCGCTGCGCCCAGCGGGACGCAGCAGACGCGGGCCACTAGGCGTCAAGCCCCGTCGACCGGATTCACTAGGATCCAAAAAGGGAGCTCGGGCTTGGTGGACGATACGCTAATGAGAATGATTTACATTGCGGTGCATACGCGCTAGGATCCCGGCGCAAGATCGTCGAGCGATAGGGTCACGGCGGACTCGTGCAACAGACCAGCACCCATGAAGAGGTGCTCGCCAAGGTACGCGAGCTGTATGCGGAGCTGACCGGCCACGACGGCTTCGGCGAGATGCGCATCGAGATGCGGCTGCTGCGGCGCGGTCAGAAGGAGATCATCCTCCACTGCGGTAAGCAGTATCGTTACATCGTGGATTACAAGAGCACGAAGGATTCGTGACAACAGGGCCGGCGGCTTCGCGGCCGCGACGAGGAGACAAACTGAGGACAAAACGGGAGTCGTGGTAAGGCGTCACCGTCCCCGGGGACGGCGGTGCGATGGCGGGAAGCCGACATCGGCGACGGCGTGGGGCCGTGTCGAATGCGGCGGCAGCGCGGGGACGCACCGTCCGATCCGCATCCAAAACCTGACACCAACCCCGGCTACCGGGTGCCCCGAGGCGGGGGACGGAGCCAATCTCAACGAGAGATCAGCGATGAAGTCTACAACTATCGCAAGACTGGCCAGCCGCATCGAGCGGCGTCGCGCCCGGCGTGGCCAGGCCGGTTTTACCCTCCTCGAGCTGCTGGTCGTGGTCGCCATCCTGGCCGCCATCGCCGGTACCGCCACGGTCGCGCTGCAGGACACGGATGCCCGCGCGTCCGCCGCCGCGCACGTCGCTATGATGGACGAGCTGCAGAAGGGCATCGGCAACTATCGCGTGCTGCAGCGGTCGCTGCCGAACTACTTCGACTCGCTCGTCGAGGACGACACCAGTAACGACACTGGCACCGCCATCGATGGCGCCCTCTATTCCCACGTGGCCATCGAGGGAGACATCGAAGTTCATAACCTGATTCCGCTTGCGGCCGACCAGCTGTCGAATGGTGGTATGACACACCTGATGTACGTCTCCACGGCAAGCGATTACGCCCCGGAAGACGATCTCGGCTTGAATTGCTCGGATACCGCGGAGCTCATCAATAGCCGCAGCAACGCGGTCGTGCCCGGCAACATCTTCCTGACACCCGGCGGCAATGGCTGCGGTTTCCCGGTCGCGCTCGATGCATCGGACGCCAGCGGCGACGGCATCACCCATGACGTCGCCTTTTGGGTCGGCTCCTATGAGCGCGTGATTGGTGGTGCCGGGCGGGAATTCGACGACGCCGCGGACGTGACAGGCGCCCCGGTTCTGATGACCGTCGGCATCGGCCCGTCCTCGACCCTGTTCGACGGGACGCGGCTCGGCAGCCTGACGTCCGTGCCCGTCTATCGCCACGTCTCGCAAGAGGAGTACAACCGCTTCATCGCCCTGTTCAAGATCGGCACGATGACCACAAATACGACTGGCTATTCGGACGCGCTCGCGAACGGCAATTGGAGGGCCATCGACCAGGTCAATGTCGTCACCGTCATCGATGGTGCGGGCGACACCAAGGAAGAAGAGCTGGGCGAGTGGGACGGCCAGCGCAATACCATCTAAATCGGATTTAGCCGGGCTCGGCTGAGCCTGGCGCCGCAGGGAGGCGGCCACTCGAGCCCTTGCGCGGGGATCATACGGCCCTCGACGAGTCGAAGACACAACCACACTCCAAGCCTTCGGCGGGCCCTATTCCAGCCGGCCACGGAGACAGAGCAACTAGGGATGGTGCCAGAACTCCTGAGACGCAACAGATGTAGGGGGATAAGCGAAGCGCGTCGACCGCCGGCTCCAATAGTGGATGCGCTTTGCTTATCCAGCCTAAGATGATCTCCCTGTTTGGGGTAGCTTCCCTAGCACTCCCGAGCGCGACGCACCCAATCGGCATGTCCCTCCGAGCTCCAAAGGGTATGAATGTTCGAGCCATCGCCCGCCGACTCGGGGCGGCCACTAGGCTCGGCAGCCTGCAACGCCCGCCCCGCAGCCAGCACGGCTTTACGCTCGTCGAGCTGATGGTGGTCGCGGCAATCCTGATCGCGGTCTCGTTCATCGCCTACTCCACGTTCGACGGCGTCGTCGACGCAAAGAAGGAGGAGGTGGCCCGCGCCGAGATGCTGGAGATCGCCAGGGCCATTCGGCAGTTCAAGCAGGACACGGGGTACTACCCCAAACAGGGGCCGTTCGACCATGTCGATTATGGAGGCGCGGTCGACCCCGATTGCGTGGATCTGCTTGATGTCGAGGGAAACCCTCCGGCAGATCCAAAGGCTTGGCTTCATTCGCCGGCCAACTTCTGGCAACTGTTCAACAATCCGCTGAAGCTCAAGACTTCGCCTGACCCCAGCTGTGTCGAGCACATGCTCGCAGAATGGCACCCGAGCACCGGGCGCGGCTGGCGCGGACCCTATCTCATGCGTGATGCCGAGACGTCCTTTGCCCTGTCCAGCGGTCTCTCACCAACTGGCGACGGCGATCCCACAGGCTCGGATCTTCTCGTCTACGGCATTGCTGACCCTTTTCAAGACAGGAACGGAGACTACGGGCCCTTTTTCGCATTCGACGTTGCGGATACAACTGCCGGCTTGCATGATCCCGCGAGCACCAGCGATTCGGATTACAAGCTTCGCCCGCGCATGGTCAGCATGGGCTTGGATGGATATTACGGCGGTCGAGACGACGCAGACCCCTGCGAATCCGAGACGACCGACGACGATCTGATTCTCTGCTTTGATTGAGCAGCGCGTTGCGGGCGCCTTCCGCAGCCAGGCCATGGCCAGCCTTGGGAAGGAGCCAGCCACGCCCGAGCCAGAGGTCGCGGAGAGCCACCAGTGAAGCGGTCGTGCGCTCTCTGGGCATAGTGCCGCCGTCCTGGACTCGGCGGTCCGCACGCCGCACTCTCATCCACGCCCGAGGTAGACGACATGATTCAACCTGCCGTCCAGTGCCCGCGTCGCCTCGGCCCCGTCGCCCTAGGGGTCCTGCTGGCACTGGCGGGCGCTGTTGTGACCGCCAACGAACCGCCCGCCGAATCCGCGGCCGCTGTCCTGTACCAGGACATCGACATCGACCAGCTCGTGGCGACGGCGCGGCCAGAGAAGGCCGGCACCAGCGTCTTCTTCCGCCCGTCCCCGGTGCGCTTCGGCGGCCGCATCAAGCAGGAGCCGCGGGAGCGCAAGGTGGAATACCTCTACACGGCGCTGAGCTTCTTCCCGCTCGATCCGGAGCCCAAGGTCTCGCACCGGATGTTCGTCGAGACAACCGGCGGACACATCCTTCCAGTGTACGTCGAGGACAGCCAGGTCCAGGGCTTGAGGCAGCTTGGCGAGGGCACCGCGGTAATACTCACCGGCTGGCACGTCTACAACTACTCCAAGGGCCCAGCGATCCTGATCATCGGCCACAAGCGCGCGGCGCTCCCGATGAACGAACCGTGACCGCACTGCCGACCCCTCGGATGTTCGCCCAGCTGCGCCAGCAGGGCATGACCCTGCTGGAACTGCTGGTGGTCATCGCGCTGCTGTCGGTGGTCGGCTTCATGGCCCTGTCCCAAGTCGGCGACGATCTGAGTCAGGTCCGCTACGAGGATACGCGGAACCGTTTGGATATGATCCGCGAGGCGATCACCGGTGACCCCTCGCGCACGGTCAACGGCCAGCCTGAGATCCGCGGCTTCGTCGCGGACATGGGGCGATTGCCGCTCAACCTCAAAGAGCTGATCGAGCCCCCGGAAGACTGCGACGCTGACGGGAACCTGACCGACCAACAGGACCGGGATCTCAATGGCCTTCCGGATGAATGTGAATACACCATCTATGACGGCCACTGCTTGGACGATTCCTATACGAATGAGCCAAGCTGCACCGGCGCCGGGAGTCTTTGGTATCCGGACGCCGGCGGCATCTGGGCCGGTTGGAATGGACCCTACCTGGTCGCGACTTCAGAGGATGGCGGCAGCAAGATATTCCGGGACGGTTGGGGCAACGATGACGGCAGCAATAACTTTGGATGGTCCGTGACACCCGTTGATCATCCGTCGATCGACTCAAACGGTGATGGAAACTACACGAACGACGTCGATGAATTGTGGATAGCCAGCTATGGTGCTGACGGACAGGCCGGCGACAGCGGCATCGGCTTGTACGACGCCGACTATCCCGACACGACCGGGGATCAGATCATACCGGGCGACTACTTGACGCGAATGGAAGCGCTGTCCATCGATTTCGGTCGTCCCCACCCGTATTGCACCGATCGTGCGTACGAGCTTGAATCGACCTGTCGTGGTGCCAGCGAGACCTGGATTCCTGCTCCTTGGTGCAGCGATCCACAATGGACCGACCAAGGCACCTGCGAGGGCAGTGGCGAAACCTGGATGATCAAGGAGCCGTCCTGCTCGACAACACCCTCGGTATTCTGTGTCAGTTCAGACGTCAGCGGAACCTGGGTCGATCCTTGGTGCAGCGCCATCGCGGGACCCGATCCGCAGGCGATCTGTGAAGCCGCTGATGGGGACTGGAGCGTGAGCGGGGTGCTTTGCGATTTCGGCGTAAATGAATTCCAAAGGTCCTCGCCTTGCCGATTCGCCGGGGGTGATTGGGCCTGGCCATACGAAACCCTTTGCTTACGTCTGTTTACGGCCACGAATGGGAGCATGCCAGACGTAGGCTCCGCGCCACACAGCAGCAATCAGGTTGCCGTGCTGCTGGATGGCGAGCGCCGATCTGGCGCTTTCACCTTTCCAACCAATACCGCCGCTGCGCAGGGTGTACGCGCTCTCGGCGTCTATTGGTACGATTCCGCTTCCACGTCCTGCACCGAAGCGGCGTTTCCCCTCGGCCAGGATCCACGCGCCTACAGCATTGTGCCACGCTCGGCAGGGCAAGGCGTTTCCTGGCCATTGAATTGAGTCCGTGACCGCATGGCAACTCCGCTCGCGATTCTGAACAGGGACGGTTGCAGCATCGTTTCCTGGTTGCGAAGCGCTTGCTGCGTGCTCTCCGCGGTGAGGTTCCGCGTCAGGAGGCTGAGAGCTTGATGCTGCCGTCCGGGTCTGATGATTCCGCTGGGCCTGCACATTCGCGAAGCAGCGTGGGGTGGATAAATGAAGCGCATCCACCGATTAGTTCAGTGGTGGATGCGCTTCACCTATCCACCCTAGATCCTAAAGACCCTGCCTTTCCGTTGTTCTCGAATCGGTCTTTGGCCTCCGGCCTGTCACCCTAAGCCTGCGCCCATGCAAAACCCCTTAGCCGTCCTCAACAGCATCCAGATCGGCAAGCCCGGCCGGGTGCTGGTACTGCACGCCGACGGTTACCAGCTCAACGTCGCGCTGGTGCAGAGCGGCGTCGCGGGTGCCACGATCCGCGCCCGCGCCGGATCGCGCGCCCTGGATCCGCCGGCCGCGCTGGCGCAGGCCCTGGAGGGACTGCGCGCCGGCGGGGTGCGCCGCCTGCCGAAGAAGGCCGTGCTGATCAGCGCCTCGGCGATCACGGCGCTGCTGGACCTGCCGGTGGATCCGGAGCACCCGCGCCCGCGCGACCAGATGCACGAGCTGGTGCGCTGGGAGCTGGAGAGCCTGTTCAGCGAGCAGTCGCTGCGCTGGACCATCGGTGCTCACTTGATGGGCCGCGGCTATCTGACGCCGGAGCAGCGCACGGCCATCGCCGACCGGCAGGCGCTACAGGCCCTGGATACGCAGTCGAGCCCGGACGTCAGCGACAGGCCGACCAAGGTGCGATTCGGCGAGGTCGCGGTGGAAGCGGGCCTGGTGAGCCGCGAGCAGGTCGACGAATGCCTGGCGCTGCGCGATGAGCTCCTGCCCGACGACGACCAGTTGGTCTGCGGCTGGTTGGCCCAGACGCGCCCGGTGGAGGACGAGCTCGCCGACGACGACGACGGCGGAGGCTTTCCGTGGCTCGCGCTCGCGGTACCGGAAAGCCAGCGTCGCATCTGGGCCAAGGCTTGCAAGCGCCAGGGCATCATCTTGGAGACGGCCTACGCCAGCCTCGGCGCCGGCTTCGCCCGGTTGCAGGTGGCGCCGGCCGAGGAGGCCTTGTACCTGGAGGTGCACCCCGAGCAGTTCGCCGTGATGCGCGGGCGTCCCGGCGGCGTGCGTAGCTTGCGCATAGGCAGCACCCAAAACGGCCGGCTGGCACCGGAGGACGCGGTAGGGCTCTGCCGCGAGGAGCTGACCCCAGACATCCAGCGGCTCCATCTCCTCGCGCCGCACCACGAGGTCGACACGCTCACCGAGGCCATCACCGACCTGCTCGGCATCGAGGTCGTGCGCGTCGGCGGCTCGGGCCCAGGACCTGCATCCGAGCCGGATGGGCAGCCGCACGACAGGGTCGCGGACGAGATCCTGGCAGTCGCACGGCACGTGCTGGGCACCTTGCCGCGCGGGGCGCTCCCCTCGGTGTCTGCACAGCCGCCGCGCCCGGCGCTGTGGCAGCGCCGCGAGCTGCTGCCTTATGCAGCCGCGGCGGCCGTGGTGCTTGGCGTGCTCGGCAACGATGTGCGCATGCGCGTGCAGAGCTGGCAGAACCAGGCAGAGCTGAAGCGCCTCGACCAGGTGTTCGAAGAGCAGATGGAGATGAAGCGCATCGCTGATCAGATCCGGGCCGAGTCCAGAAGGCTCAAGCTCGAAGTCGACGAGCAGGAGCGCGTCGTGGCCAGGCTGGCCGCGCAAGTGAGCGGCCTGGAGCGGCTTACCCGGCGGCGCGAGCAGATGCCCAAGGTGCTGGAGCAGATCGCTGCTGCCTGCAACGACGAGATGTTCGTCCAGGCCGTCAATCTGCCGCCGGCCGCCGGCGCCCTGGTCCAGATGCGCGCCTGGGCACTGACCAACACCGGCGCCCAGCTCTTTGTCACCACGCTGAACAATACCTTGGAGGAGCTCGGGGGCACGGTGCGCAACTCGCGGATCGTCGCGGCGCCCGGTCCGCGCAATCTCTCGGGCTATCAGATCGAAGTGTGGCTGGCCTTCCGGGAGGGCTTCGGCGCATGAAGCTCAAGCGGACCTGGGCGGCACTCCCGCAAAAGGACAGGATGCGCTGGCTGGTGGTTGTCACCGCCATGGTCGTCGGACTCTATGGACTGCTCCTGTACCCGTCGTCCATCAAGGACCTGACGAAATCCAAGGCGATGGTCGCGCGCCGCCTGGACCGCATCGAAAGGCGCGCCAGGGTCCCTGATGTGGACGCCGCGGCGGCGTCGAGGTTGCAGAACCGGGCCGCACAGCTCGATAGGCAGAGGACCGATCTCGAGACGCGGCTGCAGGCGGTCGCCGGTCGCTTCATCACGGGTAGCGACCCGGAGGCGCGTCAGACCTTGTTACTCGAGCTGAATACGCTGGCGGAGGCCACCGGCATTCGGCTCGAGAAGCAGGGCGACGAGCTCGGCAGGCGCGGCGCCCGCGAGCTCGTCGACCGGGAATCCGGTCGACCCTACATGCATGTGGTCGGCGCCGGAGACTACTGGAGCCTGCTCGCCTTCCTGAAGGGCATGGGCAACCTCGACTACGCCACGGCACCCCTCGGACTGCAGCTCAACCTTGGCGGCGGGGAAAGGCTGAGCATCAAGATCGACGTGGCCTTGTGATGGCGCCCCTGTCTGCGCAAGCCCCTGTACCTGGCGGAGAGGACCTGAACGCCTTGCTCGGCGCCGCGGTCGCGCTGGGCGCGTCGGACCTGCACCTGACGGTCGGCAGCCCGCCCGTGTTCCGCATCCAGGGGGAGCTGGCCCCGGCCCCACCCGAGGTCGGCACCACACCGATCGGTGGGGACTGGATGGAGCGCATCGCGGCGGACATCACCAGCGAGCGCCAGCGGGACGTGCTGATCCGCACCGGGCACCTGGATCTGGGCTACAGCACGCCGAACGGCGAGCGGTTCCGGCTCAATCTCTACAAGGAGCTCGGCCGGCTTGCCCTGGCCGCGCGGCATCTGGACCAGCGGCTGTTGTCGTTCGAGCGTCTGGGCCTGCCCAAGCAGCTGGCGGACCTGGCCAAGCTGCAGTCGGGGCTGGTGCTGGTGACCGGGGCCACCGGCAGCGGTAAGTCGACGACACTCGCGACCATGCTGGATATGATCAATGGGTCCCGCGCCGCGCATATCCTGACCGTGGAGGACCCGGTGGAGTTCGTCCACCAGCCGCGGCGCTGCGTCGTGCATCACCGGGAGTTGGGCGCGGACGTGGTGAGCTTCGCGGCGGCCGTGCAGGCCTCGCTGCGCGAGGACCCGGACGTCATCATGATCGGCGAGATGCGTGACCTGGACACCATGCGCGCGGCCATCACCGCGGCGGAGACCGGACACCTGGTGTTCTCGACGCTGCATACCGCGGAGGCCGTTCGCTGCGTCGAGCGCCTCGTGGGGAGCTTTCCAGGAGGTGAGCAGGACGTGGCGCGCCACCGCATCGGCATGGCCCTGAAGGCCGTGATCGCACAGCGGCTGGTGCGGCGCGCGAACGGCAGCGGCCGGGTCGCCGTGGTCGAGATCCTGCTCGTCAACCCGGCCGCCGCCAATCTGATCGAGCAGGGCAAGACCCGCCAGCTCTTCTCGCTGATGGAAAGCAGCCTCGGCGCGGGCATGTGCACGCTCGATCAGTCGCTCGCGGACCTGGTGAGGCGGGGCGTGCTGACCCGGTCGGAGGCCATGTCGCAGTGCAAGGATCTGCGCACGCTGGAGCGCCTGCTCGACCGCGCCGCGCGGCTCGCCCAGGAGGCCGAGGAAGCCGCGGCCAAGCAAGCTGCCGCGAAGCGGGGTGTCCTGGATCGGAGGCGGAGGCCCTACTGATGCCGGTCACGGAGACGACCTTGATCGATGCCGGCGTGGCCTCCGGCCTGCTGGATG
>JANQFI010000418.1 GCA_028277905.1 Chromatiaceae bacterium
GTGGTTTGGGCTGGTACCCAAGCGGAGCAGGAGAGCGCAGCGCCGGGGCGGGCGGGAGAGATTGGGGGCGGGCGTGCAGGGCGGAACCGTTCTAGCGCAAACCCACGGCCGGGAGCGCATGTTATCCCCGGATCTGGACATCGCTCCCCGCGCGGGGTATCGTGCCGATCAAGCGTGCGTTGCGAGAGAGATGCTTGAACCGGCACGAGATCCTGCTGCGGCCGGTCGCGCGCGAAGAAGAAGCGCGCTTCAAAGCGCTGCTCGACGCGCACCACTACCTGGGGGCGGTGGCCAAGATTGGCCACACGATCTGGTACGTGGCCACCTGGCAGGGGCAGTGGTTGGCCTTGCTGGTGATGGGTGCGGCGGCGTGGAAGTGCGCCGCGCGCGACCGCTGGATCGGCTGGAATCGGCGCTACCAGTACGATCGGCTGCATCTGATCGGCAACAACACCCGCTTTCTCATCCTGCCGGGGGCGCCTGTCCCCAACCTCGCCTCGCGCGTGCTTGCGCTGCTTGAGCGGCGGGTCAGCGCGGATTGGCAGGGACACTTCGGCCACCCGTTGTGGTTGTTGGAGACCTTCGTCGATCCACGGCGCTTCCAGGGCACCTGCTACCGTGCGGCCAATTGGCTGCCGGTGGGCGAGAGCCGCGGCTTTCGTCGCACCCGTGCGGGCTACAGCAACCGCCCGCACACGCCCAAGCGGGTGTTCGTGCGGGCATTGATCGCCGACGCGCGTGCGCGCCTGTGCGCGCCCAGCCTCGATCCCCGTTCCCACCAGGGAGCCCCGACCATGCTGTTGACGGCTGATCACATGCGCTCACTGCCGCAGTACTTCGCCGACGTTCCCGATCCACGCCGCGGCCAGGGGCGGCGCCATCCTTTGCCCGCGGCCCTGGGGATGGCCGCCGGCGCGGTGCTGTGAGGGGCGCGCGGCTACAAGGCCATCGCCGCGTGGGCCGCGGACCTCAGCCAGCAAGCACGGGCACGCTTTCGCTGCCGCTACCGCAACGGCCGCTACGAGGTGCCCAGCCGCACCCGCTTCCGCGACCTGCTCATCCGTATCCCACCCGAGGATCTCGATCGCGCGCTGCAAGGGTGGAACGCGCAGATGGCCAGCGCCGACGAAGGGCTGGCCCTCGATGGCAAGACCATGCGCAATGCCATCGACGAGCCGGGGCGCCAAACCCACATCCTCGGTGCGGTCGGACACCAAAGCCAGGCCTGCTACACCCAAAACAAGTCACCGCCTTACCGGTAGGCGCCGGCGATGAGGTCAAGCAGACCAATGAGATCGGCATGGCCCTCCCGCTGCTCGAATCGCTCGACATCGCCGGCAAGACCATCACCGCCGACGCCCTGCTTACCCAGCGCAAGATCGCTGAGCATGTGGTGGCCCACGGCGCCCACTATGTCTTTATCGCCAAAGACAATCAGCCCACCCTGGCCGCCGACATCCGCCGGCACTTCGCCGCACGCGGTGCGCCGGACTTCCGCGAACCGCTGAGCTTGGCGCACGGGCGCTTGGAATCACGTGCCATCTGGGCCTCCACCGCACGGAACGACGACCTCGACTTCCCCCACGTCGGCCAGGTCTTCGTCATCGAGCGCCAATGCATCGACAAGACAACCGCGAAGACCTCCATCGAGGTCGCCTACGGCGTGACCGACCACTCCCCCGAGAGCACCAGCCCCGCGCGTTTACTGGCCTGCAACCGCGACCATTGGGGCATCGAGGTGCACCACGACATCCTCGACTGGAATTGGGATGAGGAGCGCTGCCGACTGCGCACCGGTCATGGCCCGGAGAACATCACCCGCCTGCGACGCTTCGCCGTCGGCCTCATCAAGGCCAACAGCGATGATTCCGTCGCCGCGACCATCGCCAAGCTCGCCCGGCGCGTGCGCCGTGTCTTCGACTCTTTCCTCATGACCGACAAGGCCAAGCCCCGCGCCAGCCGCTCAGCCGCGGAGGTGGGCTAGAATGGTTTTGCCGTGCCCTTCATTGACCCATCCGAGCATCCTGCCGAGCTCGGTTCGTCAGGAAAGTAGGGATCCATCGCGCGCGCTACCCACGAGCTTCAGGCCCAGCTTGACGCGCAGGGTGGCTTGGATTTCCTATCCGTATCCGTATCCGTCTGTTGTCAGTCATGAGGAAATAGTCGAGGACCCGGCACGTGCGCCGGGCGAGCTTGGCGATGGTCGCGGCGACGGAATCATCGCTGTTGGCCTTGATGAGGCCGACGGCGAAGCGGCGCAGGCGGGTGATGTTCTCCGGGCCATGACCGGTGCGCAGTCGGCAGCGAGCCTCACGGGCGACCACGTGCTCGGCGATCTTGCGCTGGGTGAGCAGGGCATCGGCGGTGATGGTCTTGCCGGCGATGTCGAGCGATTCGAGCAGCGGGATGGCCATGCCGATCTCATTGGTCTGCTTGACCTCATCGGTAGCGCCTACGGGCAAGGCGGTGACTTTTTTGGGTGTGGCAGGTCTGACTTTGGTGCCCGACTGCACCGAGGATGTGGGTTTGACGCCCCTGCTCGTCGATGGCGTTGCGCATGGTCTTGCCATCGATGGCGAGGCCTTCGTCGGCGCCGGCCATCTGCGCGTTCCACCCCTGCAGAGCGCGATCGAGGTCCTCGGGTGGGATACTGAATGAGCAGATCGCGGAAGCCGGTGCGGCTGGGGACCTCGTAGCGGCCGTTGCGGTAGCGGCAGCGAAAGCGTGCCCGCGCCTGCTGGCTGAGATCCTCGGCCCACGCGGCGATGGCCTTGTAGCCGCGCGCCCCGCACAGCACCGCGCCGGCGGCCATCGCCAGGGCTGCGGGCAACGGATGGCGCCGCCCCCGGGCCGCGGCGCGGATCGGGCAGGATGAGAAAACGGGCGTTGTTGGCGATCAGATGCAGCCGATCGTACTGGCAGCGCTGATCCCAGCCGATCCAGCGGTCGCGCGCGGCGCACTTCCACGCTGCCGCGCTGACCACCAGCAACGCCAACCACTGCTCCCGCCAGGTGGCCACGTACCAGAGCGTGTGGCCGATCTTGGCCACCGCACCCAGGTAGCGATGGGCATCGAGCAAGCCTTTGAAGCATGCCTCTTCCGCGCGCGCGACCGACCGCAGCATGATTTCGTGCAGGTTCAAGCATCTCTCTCGCAACGCTCGCTTGACCGGCACGATACCCCGCGCGGACAGCGATCTCCAGACCCGGGGTTAACATGCCATCCCGGCTGTGGGTTTGCGCTAGAACAGTTTCGCACTGCCTGATCGGGTTGGGCTGTCGGGTGGCATCGCGAGCCGCAACAGACGGCGTTGCATTGCAAGACTTGACCCCGAGCCTGCCTGCGTTGCATTGCAAGACTTGACCCCGAGCCTGCGACACGAGCCGCAACAGACGGCGTTGCATTGCAAGACTTGACCCCGAGCCTGCGACATGGGCTGCAAAGAGAAGTACATCCCGTTCGGCATCATCGACGAGAACCGCGGCCAGTTGTTTCTGCGCTTCGGCAGTTCCGCGAAGACCAGCGA
>JANQFI010000449.1 GCA_028277905.1 Chromatiaceae bacterium
GGCAGCGGACAACCAGGGCACGCCCCCGAGCCAAGCTTAGGCGATTGCCGGAAACAAACATACCGAGTGGCGCAGGATTTTCGCTCGCCTTCAAGGCGCAGCAGCGGGCGCATCATCGAGCTCTGTGCCCGCTGCCGCGACGCAGAAGGCGGGCGACAAGACAAGCCAGGTAGTATGTTTGTTGACAGAAATCGCCTCAGATCCTGAGCGTCGCGGCGGCCCCGCAACCCTGCGCCGGGGCATGGCTGCGGCCGATGGATTCGCTATGGTGAAATGCCGGCCACGAGCACGCCGCCGAACCCGTTCGCGCCAAGACCATGGCCGCCGACGGAGCCCCCGCCGCACCGCCGAGATCGCGCGCAATACGCTGGAGACCCGCATAGCGGTCGCCATCGACCTGGACGGCACCGGGCGCGGCAGCTTCAACACCGGGGTGCCGTTCCTGGAGCACATGCTGGATCAGGGTCGCCCGCCACGGCCTGGTCGATCTCGACATTACCGCCGACGGCGACCTGGAGATCGACGCCCACCACAGGGTGGAGGACGTGGGCATCACCCTGGGCCAGGCGCTGGTCGCCGCCCTCGGGGACAAGCGCGGCATCCGCCGTTACGGGCATGCCTAGGTGCCGCTGGACGAGGCCCTGTCGCGGGTGGTCGTGGACCTATCCGACAGACCCATGTTGACCTACAACGTGGACTACACCCGCGCCCTCATCGGCGGCTTCGACGTGGATCTGCTGCGGGAGTTCTTCCAGGTGCTGACCAGCCACGCGACGCTGACCCTGCACACCGACAACCTACGGGGCATCAACGCCCACCACCAGGCCGAGACCCTGTTCAAGGCCTTCGGCCGCGCGCTGCGCATGGCCGTAGAGCCCGACCCGCGTATGCTCGGGGTAACCCCGTCCACCAAGGGGCCGCTGTGAGCATGCTCCTGGTCCCGGCCATCGATCTCAAGCACGGCAACTGCGTGCGCCTGCGCCACGGATACGGATAACGGATAGGAAATCCAAGCGTCTCTTAGCGTCCAGGGCCCTTTGAAACCTGAGGGTCGGGGGGGGTTCGAAGATCGGTCGACAGTCCACCACGAGGCT
>JANQFI010000482.1 GCA_028277905.1 Chromatiaceae bacterium
CCAGCGCTCGCGACTACCTCGGGGAAACGGGACCTGTGCCCGTAGACACCGGCTGGAATGCCGGGGCGCGGTGACTCTGGCAGCAGAGCTACCGCGCAGCCGTCGCGAAGCTGGAGCTTCGCGACGAGGATCACCTCGCGCCAGCGGTCCGGATCGGTGCGGGCGAGCCAGGCGGCCAGCTCCGGCCAGTCGTCGCAGCCGCTGTCTGGGAAGCGTCGCACAGCGCCGCCTCGTCGCGGCTCAGGTTCCTGGTCGCGAAGCTCCAGCTTCGCGACCCCAACCGCCGAAGCTCTGCTTGCCGAATCCGACGGAGAACGCCCGATGACCCGCATGCGCTACCGCTGCGTCGGCAACGACGCGCCGTGCTGGCAGCAAGGGTCTCACCCGCAGCGGATCGAGCACGAGGCGGTGATGCGCCAAACGCTGGACTACATCCGCTGGACTACATCCACTACAACCCGGTGAAGCGCGGGTATGTTGCAAGGCCCGAGCACTGGCTCTGGTCCAGCGCTCGCGACTACCTCGGGGAAACGGGACCTGTGCCCATAGACACCGGTTGGAATGCCGGCGCGCGGTGACTCTGGCAGCAGAGCTTCCGCGCAGGCGTCGCGAAGCTGGAGCTTCGCGACGAGGACACCCAGCCCCGCGTGGCCTGGATGGACGGGGCAGGCGCCGGCTTTCCGGGCGCGGCCCCCGCTTGGCCCTCCTTGGCGCCTTCCTGTCAGGATCCGGTCACTTGTTCTCGATGCTGACCTTGCCGCTCACCACCGCGGCGGCGACGCTGCCGCCTTCGGCATGGAGGTCGCCGGTGGTGACGGCGATGTCGCCCTTGGGCACCAGCCCCGGATGCTCCGTCAGCACCCGCTCGAGCAGGGCGCGCAGCGCCTCGACGGCGGCGGTGTCGCCGGGTGCCTTGGCCACGCGATCCGCGAGGGGGTAGACGTCGGGCTCGGCCAGCATCAGGCCGCGCCAGGCCTGGCTCGCCTCGGTGGCCTTGTTGACGACGACGCCCTTGATCAGATCCTTGGCCGCGTCGGCGCCGCCGTAGAGGAGCAGGGTCATCAGGGAGGAGACGATGGTCTGCAGGTCGATCATTCGGGTGTCCCTCGCGCCTCCAGGCCAGCTCAACAGGCATCGCAGAGCTCGATCTCGGCGGCGATGGGCAGGTCCTGTCGCTGCGCCCACTCCATCATGGAACCGTCGTAGAGCTTGGCGTCTTGATTGCCCAGCACGGCGTAGAGCGCGAGCCAGGTGAGCGCGGCGCGGTTGCCACTGTGGCAGAAGTGTACCTGATCGGTGTCCGGGTCGATGCCGCGGGCCCTGAACAGCTGCCGCAACGCGCCGGCGCTGCGCATGCGACCGCCGCACGCGGCGGTGGACCAGTCGTAGGGCATGCTGCGGGCGCCCGGGATGGTGCCGGGGCGCTCGTCCCGGTCGCCGCAATGACCAGGTGGTCCTGGTTGCCGATGCCGGCCTCGCCGAGCATGGACGCGAGCTGCGCCACCGGTGGCAGCATGGACTCAAGTCGCGACGGGTCCCTGTTGCCTTTTCGCGCCTGGGTGCGCCAGACCGCGCAGGGCAGATTCACGGCCCCTGGGATGTGGAAGCGCTGGAAGGCCTTGGGCGCTTGCAGGTCCACCACCACCAAGTCGTCCGCATGGGCCTTGAGCCAGCCGCCAGGGGAGGCACCGCGGCGGTCGCGGCCAAAGGCATCAGGTACAGGACCGCGACGAGGGCAGCCAATCGCTTGATCAATCTGAGCTCCCGGCCGAAATCGGCCCCTCGCAATGCGGCTGCCGCGATCTGCATGGCGACACCTATTCAAAATCCGTTCAGAACCCGATCAACAAGCGCTCGCGCCGTGTGATCAGTGGCGGCTGGCCCGCGGCGGCAGCTCTTGTGGCAGTGGCTCCTCCACCGCCAGCCCGCGGCGCACGCGGCGCCCGAGCAGCACGCAGGCACGCTCGAAGGTGCGCTCGGCCTCTTGCAGCTGCCAGCTCCAGTCCAGCGGCGGGGCATTGCTCCGCACGGAGAAGTGCCCGGTGGTGATGACGCGGCCGATGCGCACCTCGACGGCCCAGTCGTGCCAGACCGCGTCGGGCTCCGACTCGTCGGCGAGCTCCTGTTCCACCAACCGCACCGCGGCACCGCCGGTGTCGTCCATGACCACGAGCTCAGAGAGCACCAGGGACTCGTCCACGCAGCTCTCCCAGCCGGTGTGGACGCCGGAGGCGTTCTCCATCAGGGCGTGCACCAGAAGCGCGGGCGTGATGCGCAGGCTGAGCGGCATGTCCCAGTCGGGATCGGCAGTCTCGGAGAAGGCGGCGGGGTTCTGCTCGGTCATTGGCGGGAAAATCGGCAAGGCGCGCTGCGCGTCGGTTGGGGATGCTGCCGCTGGGCAGGGTCGAGCGAGGCTGTTCTAGCTTACCCCGAAGCAACTGAGCTGTCCTGGGCCGCGCTCGGGCCAGGCAGCGCCCCCGACATTCGCGTAGAGTGCGGGCCTGGCACGCCGGCCGCCAATCCGGCTGATCCAAGCTCAGTGAGAGAACTGGTGAGAGAACTGGTGAGAGAACTGGTGAGAAAAACTGGTTAGAGAACAGTGAAGGTCGCAGTCTTCTCTGATGTGCAGGCGGTGCTGCCGGCGCTGGAGGCCATGGTCGAGCAGATCGACGCCTGGCACCCGGACCTGGTCGTCATGGCAGGCGACCTGGTCAACCGCGGCCCGGACAGCGGGCGCTGCCTCGCGCTCTTCGACGAGCTGCGCCGCGGTCGCGGCTGGCTGCCGGTGAACGGCAATCACGAGATCTGGGTGCTGGGCTGCGGTGCCGCCGCACCCAGGTCCGAGGGCGAGCGGGAGCTGCGCCGCTTCACCGATTGGGCCTGGCGCCAGGTGGCGCCCCAGGCGGACCGGCTGCGCGGCTGGCCGGATCACCTGTGCCTGCACCCGCCGGAGGCCGATGCCTGGCTGCACGTGACCCACGGCACCATGGCCGGCAACCGCGACGGTATCAGGCCGGGCACCACGGACGAGTCCCTCCGCGGCAAGCTGCCGGAGGGTGTCGCCCTCTTCGTGTGCGGACATACCCATCGTACCCACCAGCGCCGCACCCAGGGCATGGACGTGGTCAATGTCGGCTCCGTCGGCTCACCTTTCGACGGCGATGTGCGCGGCAGCTATGGGCGCTTCACCTGGCGCGGCGGGCGCTGGCACACCGAGCTGCTGCGCTTCGCGTACGACCGCGAGCGGGCGGCGCGGGACTTCGAGACCTCGGGCTTCCTGGACGAGGGCGGGCCGCTGGCGCGGCTGGTCTACCTAGAGTGGCAGCGCGCCCAGCTCCTGATGTCTGGCTGGCGGCCCAGATACGAGCAGGCCGTGCTGCGCGGGGAGCTCTCGCTGGAGAGCTCCGTCACCCGCTTCCTGCGCGAGTGCGGCTAAGGCGATTTCTGTCAACAAACAGACCGCCTGGCTTGTCTTTTCGCCCGCCTTCTGCGTCGCGGCAGCGGGCACAGAGCACGACGATGCGCCCGCTGCCGCTCCTTGAAGGCGAGCGAAAATCCTGCGCCATTCGGTCTGTTTGTTTCCGGCCATCGCCTAAGGGCGACGCCGCTCCAACCGCGACAGCCGGCCGGTCAGTCCCAGCCCGGTCAGTCCCAGCCCACCAGGTCGTAACCGCGCTCGCGCAGGGAGCGACTCAGGAAGCGCTTGAAGGCATGGCTCGGCTCGCTTTCGATGCGTCCAAAGGTCGCATAGCGCGACGCTGTGCCCGAAGCCCCTCTTGCGTCCAGGGACAAAATGCGCTGTCATCAAACCTCGTTGGCAATGAGTCTATCGGCCCCGGACGGCGCCCCGTCGCGAGCGGCGACGGTAAGCTCCACCCATCGGCCGGGGGACCCCCGGCGGGAGTCAAGCCAATGGCACAAGCACAAGCCCAAGATACCCGGTCCGCGGCGGCCCGGCGTGCCGGCACGGCGCCGGCGCGGCGCATCCTGCGCGCCGACGTGCCACGGCGCCTCATCGAGCGTCTGCTCGAGCCCACAGATGTCCGCATCAATGGCACGCGCCCCTGGGACATCCAGGTGCACGACCCGAGCATGTACCAGCGAGCCCTGCGTGACGGCTCGCTGGGCTTCGGCGAAGCCTACATGGCGGGCGCCTGGGACAGCGAGCAGCTCGACGAGACCTTCGCGCGCGTGCTACGCCACGACCTGGACGAGGCCCTGAACCACGCGGCGAAGCTGCACTTCGCCCTGCGTTGGCTGCAAGAGCGCGTCCGCAACCGCCAGTCCCCTGCCCGCGCCTTCACCGTTGGCGAGCGCCACTACGACATCGGCAACGACGTCTACCTGGCCATGCTCGACCCCACCATGAGCTACAGCTGTGGTTACTGGGCCGCGGCCGACACCTTGGAGGCCGCGCAGCTCGCGAAGCTTCGGCTCATCTGCCGTAAGCTCGAGCTCACGCCCGGACAGCGGCTCTTGGACATCGGCTGCGGCTGGGGCGGACTCGCCGCCTACGCCGCCGAGCACCACGGCGTCGAGGTGGTGGGCATCACGGTCTCGCGCAATCAGGCATCGCTGGCCCGGGAGCGCTGCAAGGACTTGCCCGTGGACATCCGGCTCATGGACTACCGCGACCTGCCCAAGCAGGTGGGTGGCCGCTTCGAGCGCATCGTCTCCGTCGGCATGTTCGAGCACGTAGGCGCGCGCAACTATCCGGCCTACTTCGACGTCGCAAGGCAGTTGCTGGCCGACGAGGGTCTCTTCCTGTTGCATACCATCGGCAACAGCCGCACCGTCGCCGTATCCGACGCCTGGGTCGACGCCTACATCTTCCCGAACGGCAAGATCCCCTCCGCCCGCGAGATCGTGCGGACGCTCGAGGGGCGGTTCGTCATCGAGGACTGGCACAATTTCGGGTTGGACTACGACCCGACGCTGATGGCCTGGTGGCGGCGCTTCGACGCCGCCTGGCCCGAGCTTCGTGCCCATTACGACGATGTCTTCTACCGCATGTGGAAATACTACCTGCACGCCTCGGCCGGCTTTTTCCGCTCGCGGCAGGGACAGCTCTGGCAGCTCGTGCTGGCCAAGCGCACGCGCCCCCGGGCCTACCGCTCGGTGCGCTGATCGGGCCGCGACCCATGCCGACTCGACCCCGACCGCGTCGAGCCCCGGTTTCACGCCTCGGCCCCAACCGGACGCGCTAGCGGCGTCCCAAGTAACCCGCCATGCCCGACACCTCGCCCTATGTCCTCGTCCTGTTCTACAGCCGCTTCGGCGCCACCGCCGAGATGGCACGGCAGGTGGCCCGTGGCGTCGATGAGGCGGGCCTGGAGGCGCGGTTGCGCACGGTGCCGGCCGTCTCCTCCCTGTGCGAGGCGGTGGCCGACAGCATCCCGAGCACTGGTGCACCCTACGCGGAGCTGGACGACCTGCGTGACTGCGCGGCGCTCGCCCTCGGCAGCCCCACACGCTTCGGCAATATGGCCGCGGCCATGAAGTACTTTTGGGATGGCACCTCGCCGCTCTGGCTCAGCGGCGCACTCACCGGCAAGCCGGCGGGCGTGTTTACCTCCACATCCAGCCTGCACGGCGGGCAGGAGACGACGCTGATCTCCATGATGCTGCCGCTGCTGCACCATGGCATGCTGCTCTTGGGCCTGCCCTACAGCGAGACCGACCTGCTGCACACCGACGCCGGCGGCACCCCCTATGGCCCGTCCCACCTCGCCGGCATCGACAACGACAAGCCGGTCACCGACGCCGAGAAGCGCCTCTGCCGAGCGCTGGGGCGGCGGCTCGCGGAGACCGCCACCGCCCTCGGCCGGTGATCCGCGGCCGCTCAACGGGCGGCCCCGCCGTCCACCTCGGCGGAGCCCCGTCCATGCGCGAAGAGCCCGCGCGCGATCGCGCCGCCGCCAATCCCGGCCACACGGGCGAAGCCGCGGCTGCCTGCGCCGGCGTCGCCCAGCTCCCACTGCCCCTGCGTCCGGCAGGCACCGGGGGCTTCGACAGCTTCATCGACACCGGCAACGTGGAGGTCCTGGCCATGCTGCGCCACTGGGCCGGCGACGCCGCGGCCGGCCATGTGCTGCTGCATGGCGAGGCCGGCTGTGGCAAGAGCCACCTGCTGCACGGCGCCTGCCGGGCGGCGCGGGAGCAGGGCGCCTCGGTGGCCTTCGTCGCGCTGGACATGGGCGGGTTGCACCCGGCCGTCCTGGACGGCCTGGCAGCGCGTGACGCCGTGGTCATCGACGCCGTGCAGGCCATCGCCGGGCAGCCCGCATGGGAGCTGGCGCTGTTCAACCTCTACAACGGCCTCCAACAGACCTGCGGCCGCCTGCTGCTGGCCGCCCGCGCACCGGCGGCGGGGCTCGGGCTGCGCCTGCCCGACCTCGCCTCGCGGCTGTCCGCCTGCGCTACCTACGCCCTGCGCGCGCTGGACGACGCCGGGCGTGCGCGCCTGCTGCGCAACCTGGCGGCCGCCCGCGGCATGCGGCTCGACGACGCGACCCTCGCCTATATCCTCAAGTACAGCCGACGGGACACCAGGGCGCTGCTGGCGCTGCTCGACGCGCTGGATCACGGGTCTCTGGCCCGGGGCCGCGCGCCGAACCGGCGCCTGGTGAAGGAGCTGCTGGCGCGCCAGGACGACCACCACCGGGCCAGGCCCGGCGCTGCGCCGGACTGATCCATGGCCGGCGCCACCGGCCTGTTCCCTGCGCGCCCGCTGCGCGACAATAGTGCCGGCAAGAAGCCCGCAAGCCGACCCGTCGAGGCGGCTCTGGCCCAGCCACAGACCGCCCCGGAGCACAGGACCACAGCCATGGTGCTGATGATCGACAACTATGACTCCTTTACGTACAACCTGGTGCAATACCTGGGCGAGCTGGGCGCAGAGGTGCGCGTGCTGCGCAACGACGAGGCCAGCGTCGAGGACGCCCTGGCGCTGGTCCCGGCGCGCATCGTCATCTCGCCGGGGCCCTGCACCCCGGACGAGGCCGGCATCTCGGTGCCGCTGATCCAGGCCGCGGCCGGCCGGGTGCCGGTGCTCGGCGTCTGCCTGGGGCACCAGTCCATCGGCCGCGCCTTCGGCGGCGAGATCGTCCGGGCGCGGGCGGTCATGCACGGCAAGACCTCGCCCATTCACCACGCGGGCGGGGGCGTCTTCGCCGGGCTAGAAACGCCCTTCGAGGCGACGCGTTACCATTCGCTCGTGATCGACGCAGACCGGTTGCCGCCGGCGCTCGAGATCACCGCCTGGACCTGCAGCGAGGGCGGCAGGCGCGACGAGATCATGGGCGTGCGCCACCGCGAATGGCCGGTCCAGGGGGTGCAGTTCCACCCAGAGTCCATCCTGACCCAGCAGGGGCACGCAGTGCTCGAGAACTTCCTCTCCACCTAGGCGGCGGCACGGCGCGGAGCACCGGCCAGCGCCCGCCCCAGATTCCACGTCGCACTTTGCATTTCGCACTTTGCACTTCGCACTTCGACTGCCATGGACATCCAGCACGCAATCGCCCAACTGATCGACGGCCGCGACCTCGACGCGACGCAAATGGCCGCGGTCATGCACGCCATCATGACCGGCGGGGCAACGCCGGCGCAGATCGCGGGCTTCCTGGTGGCGCTGCGGCTCAAGGGTGAGACGGTGCCGGAGATCGCGGCCGCCGCCGCGGTGATGCGCGAGCTCGCCACTGGCGTGGACATCGGCGATCTGCCCCAGGCGGTGGACATCGTCGGCACCGGCGGCGACGCGGCCGGCACCTTCAACATCTCTACCGCCAGCATGTTCGTCGCCGCGGCCGCCGGCTGCCACGTGGCCAAGCACGGCAACCGCTCGGTGTCGTCCAAGTCCGGCAGCGCCGACCTGCTGGAGGCCGCCGGCGTCAAGCTCACCCTGACGCCGGCGCAGGTGGCCCGATGCGTGCGCGAGGTCGGCGTCGGCTTCATGTTCGCGCCGGCCCACCACGGTGCCATGAAGCACGCCATCGGCCCGCGCCGCGAGCTCGGGGTGCGGACCATCTTCAACATCCTGGGGCCGCTGACCAATCCCGCCGGCGTCCGCCGGCAGGTGCTGGGCGTCTTCGCCGAGTCCTTGCTGGAGCCCCTCGCCGAGGTGCTGCACAGCCTCGGCTCCGAGCAGGTCCTGGTCGTGCACGCGGAGGACGGCCTGGACGAGATCAGCATCGCCGCCCCGACGGTCGTGGTCGAGCTCAAGCAGGGTGCAATCCGACGCGATCGGATCGCACCGGCAGACTTCGGGCTCGTACCTGCAGCCCTGGACGCCATCCGGGTCGAGGGCCCGGCGCACAGCTTGCGACTGGTGCGCGCCGCGCTCGCCGGCGAGCCCGGCGCCGCCCGTGACATCGTGCTGCTGAACGCAGGCGCCGCCATCTACGTCGCCGGTGTCGCCGATGGCCTCGGCGCGGGCATCGAGGCAGCGCGGCAGGCCATCGACAGCGGTGCGGCGCTGGCGCGGCTCGAGCGGCTGGCGGCGCTGACCTCCGCGCTGGGCGGCGCGCAGTGACGCAGGGCGGGCGCCGCTGTAATGGCTGCACGGCCTGCCGCGATGGCTGGGTCCGGTCGTGCAGGGCTTCGAGGCCGGGCCGGGCAAGCCCCCCGCATCGCAGGGGCCGCGGCTGCTAGGCCGCCGCGTGCCTGGGGGCCGCCTGGATTGGCTGAAGGGCTTCGCGCAACAGCACCGTCGCCTGTTGCTGTACCCTGTTGCTGTACAGTCATCAGCTCGAGGACAAGGGCTGCTACACCGGAGAACAGCTGATCTACGCATTCGGCCCAACCGCCTTCTG
This sequence comes from Chromatiaceae bacterium, assembly GCA_028277905.1. Classification (GTDB taxonomy): domain Bacteria; phylum Pseudomonadota; class Gammaproteobacteria; order Chromatiales; family Chromatiaceae; genus Thiohalocapsa. The sequence goes on from JANQFI010000482.1 coordinate 8,811, forward strand.
CGAGGCCATTGCGGACAGGCAGCGATTTGGCCTTGCCCTAGGGTGATGCTCCAGAGGGTGGATCTTAAGGCGATTGCCGGAAGCAAACATACCAAATGGCGCAGGATTTTCGCTCGCCTCCAAGGAGCGGCAGCGGGCGCATAGTCGAGCTCTGTGCCCGCTGCCGCGACGCAGAAGGCGGGCGAAAAGACAAGCCAGGTGGTATGTTTGTTGACAGAAATCGCCTTAGCACTCGCGGCAAATCCCTGCCGGCGACGGATATAATCCGATCGGGTCCGGGATCGCGATCGATTTCGATCCCGATTGCGATTTCGCGCCGGGGACCGTTCATTTGTCGCATTGCGACCCAGGCGTACCAGGTAGCACCAGCACTGCAAGCCCCCCAGAATAGACACCATAGAATAGACACCATCAGGAGAGCAGCGATGACCCAGCGTATCCTCATCGGTAACCTGCCGCCGGACATCACGGTCGAAGAAATCGAGCAGGTCGCCCGGGACGGCGGCGCCGAAGCGCCAAGCGTGACGCTCAACCGGGAAGGCGACGCCGACAAGGTGGCCGCCGTGCTGCAGCTGCCGAACATCGATCGCGCCGCGGCCGATCGCATCGCGGCAAGCATCAACGGCGCCCGCTATCGGGATCGGACCCTGAGCGCCTACGTGCCCCTGTTCATGTAGCCACCGTTGACGCCTAAGAACCGGCTTGTGTGAACCCTGTCGATGCGGTTGCTCCACCACATACAAGGCTTCGCCCGCTGGTTGCGGCCGACGCGGCCCCTGTTTGTCGGGCTCGGCCTGTTGACGTTCGCGCTCGCCGCCGGCCTGGTGCTGTTCGGTGACCCGCAGACCACCGACTCGCTGCTGCTGGGCGTCATCGTCGGGCTGCTCTGGTGTCTGTGCGCCGTGCTGCTCATCGACACCTTCGAGTCCGTGCCGCCGCCGGCGCGCCAGGAGCAGCAGTTCTGGGCCAGGCTTACACGCCGCTTGGCGCGGCTGTGGTACGCGCTATTGGCTTTGGCGTTTTTCGGCCTGACCATCGCGGCAGTCTTGGTAACGAAGCGCATCCTCGGCGAGGCGCTCGCCTGAAGCCAAGGCGCTGCGCGCCTGCCCTACCTCCAACCTCCACCGAGGCCACCGCTTGAACGAAGAAGCAATCACATCCGCATACGAGCTCCTCCGGGCCTCCGTGATGACCTACCGCGGCGAGCCGGTGGGCACGGTCGCGGCCGTGGCCGAGGGCGGCGCCGAGGCGGAGAACTACCACGACTGCTTCGTGCGCGACTTCATGCCTTCGGCGCTGGTGTTCCTGGCCGACGGCGAGACCGACATCGTGCGCAATTTTCTGCGCACCGTGCTCCGGCTGCGCAGCCAGCACCAGCGCATCCACGGCCATCAGATCGAGCCCGCTGTGCTGCCGGCGAGCTTCCGCGTCAGCCGGGATGAGGCGGGCAAGGAGCGCATCCGCGCGGACTTCGGCGACCACGCCATTGGCCGCGTGGCGCCGGTGGACGCCATGATGTGGTGGGTGATCCTGCTCAACATCTACTGCCGTGCCACCGATGACAAAGGGCTAGCCATAGAGCCCGAGGTGCAGCGGGCGCTGCGCGGCATTCTGGAGCTGACCCTCCGCGAGGGCTTCGAGGTCTTTCCGACCTTGCTGGTGCCGGACGGCGCCTTCATGATCGATCGCCGCATGGGCGTATACGGCCATCCGTTGGAGATCCAGGCCCTGTTCTACGGCATGCTGGTGAGCGCCATCGAGCTCCTGCGCGACACCGCCGAGTCCCACGACCTGCTCGTGCTGGCGGAAAAGCGTGCCAACATGCTGCGCAACTATGTCCAGATCTTCTACTGGCTGGACCTGGAGCGCTTGAATGAGATCCACCGCTACCGCACCGAGGAGTTCGGCACCGGCAGTGTCAACATGCTCAACATCTACCCGGAGTCCATCCCGGAGTGGGTGGTTGACTGGCTGCCGGCGCGCGCCGGCTACCTGGTGGGCAACCTGGGTCCCGGTCGCATGGATTTTCGGTTCTTCGCGCTCGGCAACCTGCTCGCCATCATCCTCGGCATCACCAGCCAACGCCAAGCCCAGGGCATCCTGCACCTGTACCAGGATCGATGGGAGGATCTGGTCGGCTGCATGCCCGCCAAGCTGATCTACCCGGCCGCGGTCGGCGAGGAGTGGATCTTCATGACAGGCAGCGACCCCAAGAACGTACCTTGGTCTTACCACAACGGCGGCAACTGGCCGGTACTCATCTGGGCGCTGGTGACCGCGGCGATCAAGACCGGCCGCCAGGATCTTGCGCGACTGGCCCTGGACGTCGCCGACCACGGCCTGTCCCGGGCCAACTGGCCCGAGTACTACGACGGCCGCGCCGGCAACCTCATCGGCCGCCGCGCGCATCTGCGCCAGGTTTGGACGGCCGCCGGCTACATCCTCGGCCACAAGCTCGTCGAGGACGAAGGGCTGCTGGACATCTTCGGCGCGGTGGACCAACGCGAGCAAGGGGTCTGAGCGCGACGCCCGCTGCCGAGGTCCCTGCCAGTCAGGGCGTTGGCGGCGGATTGCCTGGGCTCACAGCAGCTTGACCAGTGTCGCGATGGCGACAACCTGGGCAAACATCAGCGGTACCAGCCACTTGAGCAGGTCGTTCTTGCTCTGGATGATCTCCTTGCG
>JANQFI010000567.1 GCA_028277905.1 Chromatiaceae bacterium
CAACGCGCACATGGAACGACTATGCACGCGCTGCCGCTTCGCGAAGGCGGACGAGAATCCTGCGCCATTCGGTCTGTTTGTTTCCGGCAATCGCCTTAGTCGTCTGCATCGGGAAACCGCCGCGGGTCGCGCTCCTCGATATCGTCGTCCATCAGGATGCGCTGGCCGTCGCCCTCGAGGTCTTCGAACTGGCCGGAGCGGGCCGCCCAGAAGAGGACGCCGACGGCGACGAGGCCGAGAATCAGCATGCCGGGTATGAGGCCATAGATGACGTCCACGGGGCGCTCCTCCTGGACAACAGGTGCGGGAATGGATGGGCAGATAGGCGCGGGCCGGTGCCAGGTGGGCAGGCCCCTGCAGGGCGTCACCGGACACGGCTGGTGCGGCCGGCGTGAGGGCCGGCGAAGCCCCGGATGCGTGCGGAGTTGCCGATGACGGCCAGCGAGCTCAGGGGCATGGCGATGGCCGCCAACAGCGGGGTGATGAGGGCTGCCATGGCGAGCGGCACCATGACGACATTGTAGGCGATGGACAGCGCGATGTTCTGCCGGATGACCTTCAGCGTTCGGCGTGCCAGCAGGCCGGCGTGGCGCACCCGCGAGAGGTCGCTGGTCATGAGCACGATATCGGCGCTGGCGATGGACACATCGGTACCGCTGCCGACTGCCATGCCGACGTCAGCCCGGACCAGGGCCGGGGCATCGTTGATGCCGTCGCCCACCATGGCGACACGCTGTCCGGTCTCGCGCAGCCGGGCAATGACGGCGTCCTTGTCCGCGGGCAGCACCTCGGCGATGACCCGGTCGGCGCCGATCTCGGCGGCGATGCGCTCGGCCACCGCGCGCCGGTCGCCCGTGAGCAGGGTCACCTGAATGCCGTCGGCGCGCAGCGCGCGGATGGTCTCCGCGGCGTCGCGTCGCGGGCGGTCGCTTAGGATCAGACGCAAGACCGCGGCGCCGTCGATGGCGACCTGGACGGGAGCGCCCAGGTCGGCCAGGGCCCCCGAGACGCGGGGCAGGCGCGTCCTGTCGATGCCGCAGCGCGCCAGCCAGTCGGAGGTGCCGATGAGCAGATCTCGTCCGGCGACCCGGCCGCGGACACCGCAGCCGGGCTCGGCGGCGAAGTCTTCCACCACGAGAGACTCGAAGGGCACGCCCGCGGCATCGGCGAGCGCGACGACCGCGCGCGCGGCGGGGTGCTCGGAGCGTTGCTCCAGCGCGGCGGCGAGGGCCAGGTGGCCAAGGCGCCGGTCGCTCCATGCAGCCGGCGCGTCCAGCGGCCAGGCTCCATGGGCATCCTCCACCGCGGTGACTCTGGGGCGGCCCTCGGTGAGGGTACCGGTCTTGTCGAAGACGAAGTGGTCGATGCCGGACAGCGTCTCGAGCACCGCGCCGTTCTTGACCAAAATGCCGTTGCGCGCCCCGGTGCCGGACGCCACGGCGATGGCCATGGGGGTGGCGAGCCCGAAGGCGCAGGGGCAGGTGATGATGAGCACCGAGGTGGCCGCCATCAGCGCGGTCTCGGTGTCCTGGCGCAGCCAGAATGCGAAGGTCAGGGCGGCGAGCCCCAGGGTCACTGCAATGAACCAGGGCACGATGCGGTCCGCGGTGCACTGGATGGGCGCCTTGCTCGCCTGTGCCGCCTCCACCAGCTGGACGATGCGCCCGAGCGCGCTGTCGCGCAGCACGGCGGACACGCGCACCTCCAGGGCACCGGTGCCGTTGAGCGTGCCGGCCGAGACGGCTTCGCCGGCGCCGCGCGTGACCGGCGTGGACTCGCCGGTCAGCATGGCCTCGTCCACCGAGCTCTGCCCGCGCAGCACCTCGCCATCCGCGGCGATGGTCTCACCCGGGCGCACCAGGATGATGTCGCCAGCGCGCACGGCGCGGATGGGTACCAAGGTCTCCTCGCCGTCCCTGAGCAGGGTCGCCACCCGCGGCTGCAGGTCGAGTAGCCGTTGGGTCGCGGACACGGCCTGGCGCTTGGAGATGGCCTCCAGGTAGCGACCCACCAGGATGACGAACAGGAAGTTGACCAGGGTATCCCAGTAGACATGCCCAGTGCCCGCTAGGGTCACGTACGAGGAGTACAGGTAGGTGATGGACGCACCAATGGCGATGGGCAGGTCCATCCCGAGGCGCAACTGCCGGAGTCCGCGCCAGGCACCGGCGTAAAAGGGCCAGCCGGAATAGGCCAGCGCCGGTGTGGCGATGGCGAAGCCGACCCAGTGGAACAGGTTGCGGAACTCGCCCTCATCGGCGCCGGCGTAGAGGGCGATGGAGATCCACATGAGGTTCATTGCCGCGAATGCGGCGAAGGCCATGCGGAACAGGAGCCGCCGGTTCTCGCGTTGGAGGCTGCCTTCCGCCGCCTGCGGGTTGAAGGGCACCGCCGCGTAGCCCAGTTCGGCGAGCCGCCGCAACAGCGCGGAGAGCCTGAGCCGGGTGCTGTCCCACTGCAGCCTCAAGCGCTGGCCGGTGAGGTTGACGCGGGCCTCGGCGACGCCATCGATAGCGCCCAGCCCCTGCTCGATGAGCCAGACGCAGGCGGCGCAGTGGATGCCCTCCACCAGCAGATTCACCTCGCGGATCGGCCCGTCGCCCGAGACGAATTCCTGCTGTACCTCGTCGATGTCGTAGAGCCGCAGCTCCCTCGGCGGCTCCGGCGGCGGGGCAAGCAGCTGCCCCACGGGCGTGCGCCGGTAGAAGCCCTTGAGCCCTGCCGCGTGGATGGCCTCGCAGACCGACCGGCAGCCGCTGCAACAGAACTGCCGCGGCTCGCCGAGGATGCTGGCGCGGATGCCGCCGTCCGCCGGCAGACCGCAGTGGTAGCAGCTGCGACCGGATACAGCCAGCTGCCCGGTGCCTGCGGCCGCCGGCCGCACGGGTCTGCGCTGTTCCAGGGCGGTCGTCATCTGAGCGGTCGGAAAAGAGGCGTTACCCCTAGGCGTCAACCCAAAGGAGCGGCTCACCAGGACGAGCACGAAGACATGGGACGAAGCGCAGACAGCATCGCATGGTGCTTGGCTGACCCGACTTAGGCGATTGCCGGAAGCAAACATACCAAATGGCGCAGGATATTCGCTCGCCTTCAAGGAGCGGCAGCGGGCGCATAGTCGAGCTCTGTGCCCGCTGCCGCGACG
>JANQFI010000642.1 GCA_028277905.1 Chromatiaceae bacterium
CCGGAAATAAAGCGGACCGCAGATTCTATGTTGTGACGTCAAGCTGGACGATGGGGGCGCAACTCGGACTGATCCCGCAGGAGTGCGAAGGCCAGCCTTGCGAGTTTACGCGACAACGCCACATAAGCGGCGGTCGTGGCCAGACCCCGCGCCCGCAGCCGCTCATAGTAACCACGCCACCGGGCGGTGCGGGCCGCGGCACGCGCGGCATTGAACAACAGTCGACGCACCTCCGGATCGCCGCGCTTACTCAGCTTACGCTGACCGCGCCAGCGGCCCGACTCGCGCACCCGAAGATCGAGTCCCAGATAGGCGATGAAGGCATCGGCGCTGACAAAGCACCCGCGATGGAAGCTCGCCACCAGCGCCGCGCTACTCAGGGGGCCAATGCCCGGTATCCGGGCCGTGCGTCGGGCGTCGGCGCTGTAACCGGCCTCCCTCAGGCACGCGGCGAGCCTGCGATCGATGAGTGCCAGCGCGCCCTGGAGCCGGGTGAGCAGCGCCTGGCGGGTGCGCGCCAAGGCACCCACCGCCGCCAGCGACTGGGCGATCGTGACCTTGGCCGCGGTGAGCCTGGCCCGCGCGTGCAGCAGCTCGCGCAGCCGGGTGACCGCGCGCGGCGCAAGCTCATAGGGGCGAAGGCGCTCACCTTCGGCCCGCAGGTAGCGCCACAGCAGCCGGGCATCGGCCGCATCGCTCTTGACCCGCACACCCAGTGCCTCGCGGTAGCGCGACAGCCGGCAGGCATCGACCAGGTAAACCCGGTGACCACGCGCCAGCGCGGCGTGCACCACCGCCTCGTGGTAGCGCTGGGTCGACTCCACCGCCAGCTGCAGCGGCCCGCTGAGCGTGCCCAACCAGCGGCGGATCGCCGCCGGTGTATTGGCCACGCGCATCACCGCCTCGCCCTCGGCAACCTCAACAAACTCCTTACCCACATCCACGCCCACACAGCGCGCCCTCACTGCCATTGCCATCGCTCTATCTCCTCATCTAGGCTTGATCCAGCCGGGGACTCACCGCGTGCTGCCTTGCTGACATCGGCCGTCTATACCGGCTCGATTCCTTATCGGCACTGTCGGTGAAGTGGGGAAGGTGGGCTTACTCTGCGGTTGTCCGTACACCTCGCGGTGGCGGATGGGAGCCATACAGCCTCTTCCCTTCCCCGGCGCTTTGAATCATCCCGATTCGCAGCAACTAAGAACATACAAGGGAGCCATTCCGGCAGAGGGCACCCCGCCGCCGGCCGCTGTATGAGCGTGCGCCAAAACCAGACGCTAAGAGACTCAACGCACAGAGAATGTAAAGCCGGGCTTCCGCGGAGCACTACCGGACAAGGAAGCCATCCTGACAGCAAAGCCGCAAACGCCAGGACAAAACCACCGCCAGGCAACGAACTGTTTTTACGACCGCTTCTAGCGGATCGTGCGACGGGTCTTGAGCAGCTCGTAGGCACTGCGCACTTCACGGGTCCGCTTCTCGGCCTTTGCAAGCGCTTCCGCCCCGGGGTTGTCGCCGGCGATCTTGTCCGGATGATTCCGGTTCATCAGACGTCGGTAGGCCCGCTTGATCTCGTCGTTGCTGGAATCGGGGGTGACGCCGAGGGCCCGTTACGCGGCGCCGACGCGGTCACGATCTGCGTCCCCCGCGGGCGACTGCCGAAAACCCTTTTGGGCCCGCAGCATCGCTTCGAGCTGCGCGAGCTCGACCCGACCGATGTCGAGTTCGCCGCATATCTGCCACACCAGTTTGCGTTCCGCGGCCCGCATGCGGGGCTTGGACAAACCGACCTCGAGCAGCAAACGCACGAATAGCTGCCGGTGATCGCCGCGCCTGAGCGCCGACTTGCGGAGATTCCTGACGGTCTGAAGCAGGGGAAAAGCCGGTGCTTTGCCCTGTTCGAAGTTCGCGATCGCCCGCCTGACCGCGCCCGGTGCGAGATTCAGCCGCTGCATCACAGTGCGCGCGGCACGAATCTCGTCCTCGGTAACGCGGCCGTCGACCTTGGCGAGATGGCCCATGCACTGAAACAGCGCCGCGGTAAACGCTTCCGGAAGCTGGCCGGCACGCACGCCGGCATCGTCGAAATCACGAGAGTGCCGCGCGAAGCCGCGATCGAACTGGTGCCCCAGGATCAGGCCCAACAGTGCCAGCCACGGCTTGAGAGTCGCTGCGCCGAGCAGCGTGCCGATGACTTTGCCCCAG
>JANQFI010000683.1 GCA_028277905.1 Chromatiaceae bacterium
AGCTCTGATCCCGAAGCCTCGGGACGCAAGCGTGACCCGGCGCCGGTGATGGCCGCAGAGCGTGATCACGCTGCGGTCGCAGGTTTCGGTATCGATGGGCAGGCTTCGCTTTGCCCATCCTAAGGCGATTTCTGTCAACAAACATACCGCCTGGCTTGTCTTTTCACCCGCCTTCTGCGTCGCGGCAGCGGGCACAGAGCTCGACTATGCGCCCGCTGCCGCTCCTTGAAGGCGAGCGAAAATGCTGCGCCATTCGGTATGTTTGTTTCCGGCAATCGCCTTATTCGATCAGGCGCCGGTGTGCGTTCACGAGATCGACACCGACGGTCGGCTGTTGTCGACGAGCCAGGCAGGGCTGGAGCTGCTGCGGGCGGCCGATGTCGATGAGGTCCGCGGGAAGCCCTTGCTCGATCTCGTGGGTGTCGAAGATCGGCAACGGGTCGGCCGGCTGCTGAAACAGGCCTTTGCCGGAGCGGCCGCGGAGCTCAACGTCGCCGTGACCTCCGACACCCGCCCGCGCGCCTTCGCATTCTGCGTCGTGCCCGTGCCGGACGCGCATGGGTCGGTGGCCAGGCTCATCTGCATCGCCTTCGACCTCTCCAAGCGCGAGGCCGAGCAACAGGAGCTCTTGCGTCTGAATCGGGTGCAGGCCGTTCTGTTGCAGTGCAACCACAGCCTGGCCCGCGCCGCCGACGAAACGGCCCTGATGCAGGCCGTTTGCGACAACGTCGTCGGGCCCGGCGGCTATGGTTTCGCCTGGGCCGGCTTCGTGCGGCGCGCCGAGTGCACAGGGGTGCGACTGATCGCGCATGCCCGCTCGGCGCAGTCGGACTTCGCGGCGACTCTAGTCGCGGCGGCAAACGCCGCCGAGTATCCGAGCGCCTGTCGCGTCGCCATCGACAGCGCGCGGCCGCTGATCTTACGCGACTTCGAGCAGAGGCCCGACCTGGCCCCCTGGGCGAATGTGGCGACGCAGGCCGGCTACAGCGCCATGGTGGCGCTGCCGCTCAGGACCCGGTTCGGCACCTTCGGCAACCTCAGTATCTTCTCGGCCGATGCAGACGCCTTCGATGATGGAGAGGTCGCGCTGCTCGCGGAACTGGCACAGGACCTGGCCCACGGCATCCAGACGGTGCGTCTGCGTGCCGCCGAGGCGCAGCGCATCCGTCGCCTGCGCGAAGAGGTCGAGCGGGAGGAGCGCAAGCGCATCGCCGCAACCCTGCACGATGTGGTCGGCCAGTCCCTGCAGAGCGTCAACCTCAGCCTGAAGCGATTGCGGGCAGCGGCGACGACGGACACGCAGTCGCCCGACTGCCTGCTGCAAGCGGCGCTCGGCGAGGTCCAAATCACCATCGAACAGCTTCGCGAGCTCGGCAAGGAGCTGCGACCGCCCTGTCTGGAGTCGATGCGCTTCACCGAGGCAGTCCGCTGCCAATGCGACGCGACCGGGGCGCACGCGGGTGTTGCCATCCGCTTGCACGCTTCCGGGGTCTACGCCATACAGACACAAAGGCTCAAGGAGCAGTGCTTCCTGAGCTTCCGCGAGGCCCTCGGCAACGCCGTGCGTCATGCATAAGCGACCTGCATCGACGTCTTTGTGCAGAGCCCGACCCCGAATCGGTTGCTGGTGAAGATCGTCGATGATGGCGTGGGCTTCGACACGCAACGGGCACGTCTGCGCGCGTCCGGCCTCGTGCTGTCCCTGATCCACGAGCGGATCGCGAGCGTCGGTGGCCGGGCCACGATCCGGAGCGCCCCCGGCAGCGGTACCTGCGTCATCCTTGATGTCCCCCTGATCTGGGAGGCAACGGGTCGACGATCACGGTCACGCTCGCCGACGATCATGCCCTGCTGAGGCAGGGGTTGACGCCCCTGTTGGAGCAGGAGCCCGGCATCCGGTTGCTCGACCAAGCCGGCGATGGTGAGCGGGCGTGGCAACAGATCCGACACCATTGCCCCGACGTCGCCATCCTCGATATCGGCATGCCGTCGATGTCCGGAATCGATGTGGCACGCGCGGTTAGCGCTTCCGCGCTCGACACTCGTGTGCTCTTGCTGACCATGCACGACGACCCCTGTGCCGCCACCCACGCGATGGAGGCCGGCGCCGCCGGCTATGTGCTCAAGGACAGCCTGTTCGAGGAGCTGCTGCTCGCGGTCCGTACCCTGGCCGCCGGTGGGACATTCACGACCCCCTCCGTCCAGCAGCGACTCCGCGAGCTGCAGCGACGAGGCTGCACCACCATCGCCCTGTCCTCACGCGAGCGAGAGGTCATTCGCCTGATCGCACTCGGCCACAGCGGCAAGGAGATCGCCCGTAGGCTCGATATCAGCCCAAGGACCGTCGACACCTATCGTAAGCGGCTGATGGAGAAGCTTGCGCTGCACAATATTGCGGATGTGGTGCGCTATGCGGTGCGCGCCGGGATGGTGCATTGAGCTCGCGACAGCGACCGCTCGCTCTCGCACCGAGCCGACTTCCACCTCGACCGGCCCTCGGCGCGCTTGCCTTCAGCGATACCGACCCAGCCTGTCGGTGATCTTACCGACAACAGTGTCGGCGAATGTCTCGGCAGAGCGGCATCCGTCCCTCTCTCTATCATTCTCCGAACAGCACGGCACCAACCGCGCCTTCGCATCCCTCGCGCCTTTTCGCATCTGCCCTGGAAGCCGCGTATCTCGAGGAGCCCTGCAGTGGAGTGAGCTATGAGCCTAGAGGTCAACACCATCCTGTTCGCGATTCGGGCGGGCATTCAACTGTATGGCGCTGGACTTAAGGCGCATGCCGACGCCACCAAGGCGGAGGTGCTGGTGCTGCCGCTGCCCAAGGCCGGATTACCGTCGAGCGGTGCCGAAAACTGGCTCCTGAGCCCCGCCGGCATTCAGGCGCGCCAAGAGACCGACAGCGAGCGAATCGAGTTCCTGCTGTTTCTGGATCGGCGAACCGATGCGCAAGAGGCGGAGCTGCAGGAGATCGTTCGTGTTCTGCGTCCCCTGGTCGGCGACGAGGTCGAGCAGCCGGCGGACCAAGCGTGGTCGGCAGAGGAGATCGGCGCCGTCTTGACCATAGGGCAGTGGTCGCTGGAGGCGCCCGCCGACAACGCGCCGCCGATCCAGACCGTTGCGGGCACGCTGGTCAATCTGGCGGTGGATTACTTCGTCAGCACACCGGGGGCGGTCAACGCCGAACGGCCGCAAGGACGCGCGATCCAGGCCTTTCTGGAAGCCATCTCGGGCACCGACTTCAGCAGGGCAACCCTGCCCGGTATCGCCCCGGGGCTCTTTGTCGCGCTGCTCGACAGCGTATCGGCGAATCCCGGGCTGATCGCCGGCGGACCGAAGGAGAAGCTGTTCGTCACCGAGGTGACCAAGAGCCTCTCGGAAGTCATGACGACGGCGCTCAAGGACAAGACCGCATCGGAGCGAAAGGCGTTCTTCGATGCCCATTGGCCGGAGCTCATTGCGCGTGCCTTCTTCGCCGGCGGTGCCGAGACCATCCTCGCCCACCCGACCACCTATCTGGGTGCGAAAGCGGGCGCAGAGGCCAATATCGTCAAGACGCTGGTCACCACCTTCACCGAGCTGACGCTCACCGAGACCGGACTCGACTTCGGCAGTGCCCTCTCGCAGGCGGGCATGGAGCAGATCCTCGAGGCGGCACTGTCCGCGGTGGCCGACAATCCGGACGTGCTCGATCTCGGCGCAGGCGGCGAAGGGGTGGAGAAGTTGATCCTGCAGACCCTCGCGGGCCTGGCGGCCAGGGAACAGTTGCTGGCCGCCGATCTGGCACCCCAGTTGGCCGCGTTGGTCTTGCGCGGCACTGCCGAGAACCTCGCGCTGATCCTCCGGCACGACGGCAAGGACCCGAAGAAGAACCTGATCATCGTCGCCTCTGGCGTGTTGCTGGATGCCTTGGCGGACAACGCCACCAAGCGCTGGGATCCGCCACTGACGCAGGCGCAGGTGCTGGCGCTGCTCGAGACCGTGGTCGCCGAGGTACTGAAGAAACCGGACTGGCTCGCCAGCGACCTCTTGGGCGCCGGTAGCGGTAGCGTGCTGCGGGTGGCGTTGGATGCCGCCTTGGCATCGTTGCGGGAGAACGCCGTACCGGAACTGGACAACCCAACCCTGATGCGGATGCTGCAAGCGGCCCTCGCCGCCGTCGCCGACAACCTGACGCTGGTACGTGAGGTGTCGGGTGACGGTCCGACGGGCGAGCGCATCGCGCTTCGCCAAGTGTTCGACCTGGTCCTGATCTCGCTGCGGGATATCCCCGCGAGCGCTACGGAAACAAGATGGCGGCTGGCCAATGCCGCCGCGGCATCGGCCCTGTTGGAGATCGCGCTCCGGGCGCTGGCGCGACAGGACGCATCACCCGCGCACTTGGACATCCTGCGCGAGGAGATCAACAAGGTGATCGCGGGACCGACTCGGTTGGACGATCTGCCCGACATCCTGGAGCAGCGCTTCGCCGCCGCTTGAGCACCGAGCACGACAGAGAACGGCGCCGGACACCGGTCGGGCGCAGACATGACGATCGGAGGAACTCGCTCATGAGCCCCGTGAGACGCCCGCTGCTGATGCTGCTGTTGGCGCTGCTCGGCATCGCCTTGGCCGGCTGCCCGGCCGCAAATCTGCGCGATGCGCAAAGCCATTTTTCCGCCGGTGCATCGGCCGAGAATCGCCAGACCCTCGATGAGCTCACGGACTACCAGCTCGGCGTCCCGGAGCTGTCGCAACAACAGGCGTTGGCGGAGTATCGACTCGCCTGCGAAAGCGCCGACGGGCTGGTGCGCACCAACGCCGCGGGCCTGAAGCAGGACGGGCTTCTGGGTACGGCCAAGGTGCTCTCGATCTACAGCCGCTGGCGCCTGCTCGCGATGGAGGGCATCGGCGCCAGCCCCGGCCCAACGCAGCCACAGACGCGCGTCTGCAGCATGGACGCCGAGGCGCTGTCTGCCTACGCGATGCAAGCGGCACAGGAGCATGCCGCCAATCAGATCAGTCTCGGAGCGCGTGATGCCGCAATGGTGGAAGCAATCCCGGGGTTTCTCGACCACGAGCGAGGCCTGGCAGCCACGGATTGGGCCGAGGCGAGCAGGCGCCTATGCAGTTCCGTCAAAGTCCTGGAAGATGCCGCGAGCAATGCACCCGCGGATCACGACGTACGGGCCTATCTGTATCTGGCGCAGCTTCAGAGCATCGGCGCCTGGTTTGGTGCGGCAGAGCAGTTCTCGACGACGGGCCGGGAGCGAATTGAGAGAAAACAATCGATTATTCCATTCCAGGCGACCGGTCTCTGCGGCTTGCAGAACTACGTCGCATTGAAAGAACCGGGCGGGAAGGGTCCGATCACGCGCCTGACGCAGCTGCAGATCGAAAAGGCCGGTCTATCCCCCGCAAGCTTCGATTGCTCCGAGCCGCAAGTACTTCCGGCCGCATGCCCCTAGGTCCCCGACTTTGCAGCGCGTGCCGCCATCCCTTGTGCATTCGCGTAATCCATGCCGACGATCATGTAAGGCCATTGCCGGAAACAAACAGACCGAATGGCGCAGGATTTTCGCTCGCCTTCAAGGAGCGGCAGCGGGCGCATCGTCGAGCGCTGTGCCCGCTGCCGCGACG
>JANQFI010000699.1 GCA_028277905.1 Chromatiaceae bacterium
GGGTCAGCGCACGTAGAGGTGGACCTCGCCGACCTGGGCGTTGGGGTTGGTGGTGGCCGACAGCGAGACCCGGTCGGCCGGCAGGCCCATGTTGGTCAGGGTGCGCAGCACGCTCTCGGCGTTGCGCCGCGACTTGTTGCTGGCCAGCGCGACCTGCGAGGGGCTGCCGAGGCCCGGGGCCACCGACACCAGGTCGAAGGCGGCGTTGGGCCGGCGCGACAGCGCCTGGTTGACCGCGGTGTAGAGCGCCTGGTCGTACTCGACGTTGGGCCGGTCGAAGCGGATCACCACCAGCGGCGGCGAGCGGCCGACCAGCGAGGCGCCGCCACCCGGCACCGGCGGCGGCGGCACGCCGAAGGCCCGGTTGGCCAGGCTGCCGCCGATGAACTCGCCGTTGTCGATGGCCACCGCCAGGGTGGTCAGGTTCGAGCGCTCGGTGGTGTAGTAGTTCTGGGTCCGGCTGATGTCCTGGGTCAGCTCGTTGAGCAGCCGGTCGAGCACCACGACGGTCTTGTTGACCTCGTCCTCGAGGATCGCGAGCTGGCGGTGGTCCTCCTCGAGCGCGCCGTAGAGCCCGAAGGTCGCCCGCGTCGAGTCCAGCAGGAAGGCCGCCAGCGCCGAGGTCGAGGCGGACTCGGCGGCCAGGCTGTTGAGCTGGGCGATCGACTCGCCGACCTGGGAGAGGCCGGCCTGGGCCTGGTTCCACTGGGCCACCAGCTCCGGGTTGCCCGGCGTCGAGCCGACCTGGAGCCGGGCCCGGATGCGGCCGAGCAGGTCGTGATAGGAGGAGGCACCCTGGCGGGCGCTGCTGCGCAGGGTCTGCAGCGAGTTGTTCTGGCCGCTGAGCTCGCCCTGGAGCCTGGAGAGGTCGCCGCGCAGCTCCTCGACCTTCTGGCCGACCACGGTGCCGGTCGGCTGGCCGGCGGTGACGCCCGGGGCCTCGAATACGCCGTCGCCGAGCACCGGGCCTTCGGCGCCGGCCGGCGCCGGGGCCGGCGTCGCCGCCGACGGCGCGCCCGCCGGATCCTCGCCGGTCAGGGACGGCCAGAGCGCGTCCTCGCCGAAGGAGCAAGCACCCAGCAGCGACGCCACGAGAGCGGCAGCGCCCCAACGGCGAATCGACGGAGACTCGATACCTGGCATCAAGATTTCGCCTGCGACTTGACCGGGGCGCACTGCCTCCCAAATACCTGGGACGCCTCCGTACAGCCCGATCCCCCCTCTAGTTCTTGATCGGATGTTACTTGAGGGGGGTATGGGGAACAAGACGAATCTGGCGCTCTTTCAAGGCCCTGGCGGTACTCCCAGGGCTCCGGCGCGACTCGCTTGCCGGGGCAGGACGCTTGGCGTAAGGTCCCCGCCGCTTCGCACCCGCGGCCCCGAGACCGCAACCGAGACCGCAGCGAAGCCCTCCGCGCCCGTAGCTCAACTGGATAGAGCATCTGACTACGGATCAGAAGGTTGGGAGTTCGAATCTTCCCGGGCGCGCCACTTCTCACCGTCCCAATTCTCACGGTCATCGTCGACACCGCCGCCACGCAGGGGTTCGCAGGCGCGACCCTAGCGCGTCATGGTGAACGGGAGCCTAACGCGCCGGCGCTGGACAGGCGCCGGCTCTGGACAGGCGCCGGCTCTGGGCCTAATGGCTGTTCGGGCGTGACAGGGAGGGGCCGACGGCGATGCCGGGCGCTCAGCCGGACTACCTGCCGGAATACCTGACGGTGCGCGAGCTGGCCGCGCTGCTGCGGGTCAAGGAGCGCAAGGTCTACGCCCTGGCGGCCGAGGGCGAGATCCCCTGCAGCCGGGCGACCGGCAAGCTGATCTTCCCGCGCGCCGGCATCGAGGGCTGGCTCGAGCGGCACTCCAGCGGCGGCGCCGCGGCGGCCCCGGCCGAGCCGCCGGCGGTCCTCGCCGGCAGCCACGACCCCCTGCTCGACTGGGCGCTGCGGGAGTCCGGCAGCGGCCTCGCCAGCTTCTTCGACGGCAGCCTCGACGGCCTGGAGCGCCTCGGCGCGGGCCAGGCGATCGCCGCCGGCCTGCACCTCTTCGATCCGGAGAGCGACGACTGGAACCGTCCCGCGCTGGCCGCCCGGCTCGGCGCCGCGCCGCTGGTGTTGCTCGAGTGGGCCTGGCGCGAGCGCGGCCTGGTGGTGCCGGCCGGCAACCCCAAGGGCATCGCCGGGGTCGCCGACCTGGCGGGCCTGACGGTGATGCCCCGCCAGCGCGAGGCCGGCAGCCAGGTCCTGCTGGAGGACCTGCTGCGGCGTGCCGGCCTGACGCCCGAGGCGCTGACCCTGGTCGCGCCGCCGGCGCGCAGCGAGGCCGACGTCGCGCTCGCCGTCGCCGAGGGCCGGGCCGACGCCGGGCCGGGGCTCGCCGGCCTGGCGCGGCAGTACCACCTGGACTTCGTGCCGCTGCTGCGCGAGCGGTTCGACATCGCGGTGTTGCGCCGCGCCTACTTCGAGGCGCCGTTCCAGCGGCTCATGGCGTTCTGCCGCGGCGAGGCCTTCGCGGCCAAGGCTGCCGCGCTCGGCGGTTATGACCTGACAGGCTTCGGCCGGGTCCGCTACAACGGGCCCTGAAGCGTTACCGGTTTAGGTGGCATCGCCGGCCCGCTCCCCCACTCGGCCACCCATCAGGATACTGCCGTGGGTGGCCGGGTGGGGGAGCGGGCCGGAGCGGCATTAGGTAGCAAGCACACCAATCCAGAGGCCTGATTCTCCGCTACCTTCCTGTGCATGGCAAGGTCACCGGCCGTCCATGGGCTGATCCGCAAGCGCGCAGAGATCGCCGGAGAGATCGAGACCCTACAGCGGCGCTTTCACGAGCTGACGGACGCTCTCGACCACCTGGACGCCACGCTACGGCTGTTCGAACCCGGCATCGTCCTTGAGGACATCCGGCCCAAGCGCCTCGCGCCCCGTCACGCCGCCAAGCACGGCGAGATGGCCCGGTTCATCTTCGAGGCGATCCGAGAGGCCGGTGAGCCACTGACCTGCGCTCAGCTAGCCGACGCCTTCATGGCGGCGCGCCAGATCGACACCAGCGACAAGGCCACGGTCGCGACGATCCGAAAGCGGGTGCAGTACAGCCTGCGGCAACAGCGCGAACGGGGCACGCTTGCGGCCCGGTCGGGGGCGGAGGGGCTGTTGGTGTGGGAGATTGCGGGCTAGTCAAAAGGCCTTCTCAAGGCCGGCTTGCTTCAGCACACCGTTCGCCGTATGGCGCGATCTAAGATTGTTGTCGACTGGGAAGTTGCGGTCAGAAATTGGGCTGTACCACATTTCATGGTCGCCCTTTGCTTCGCGGACTTTGTAGCAGCCCGCCTCTTCCAACAACTTCTTAAGGTCGCGCGTATAGCCCGGCATCCGCCCTTTTAGCTATTCAGGCGGATTCGCTCAACCTGTTGCGCCATAAAGTGGATGGGCAACTCGCCCTCCGGCTCCCAATCCAAGAGATGCCGGTTTGCTTCAATCAGTTCTGGGACCAGCTCCAAAACCTTGGCGAGCAGTGCATCGGGCGTTTCGGCTTCTGCTACCAAGCCTGGTAGGTTGGATTCGAAGACATACCAAACGTTCGCCTCCTCGTCCCATTCGGCTTTGGCGTAGAAGCTACGCTCCTGCATTTTGGCGACCCTCCGTGGTCCTGCGATGCCCCCATGTACGCTAAGATACGTCCTGAGGTGCTTATAGTTCCCTAAACACCTACAAGCATATGGTGCGGCCGTCCAGAGAAAGGCGGTGTTTGGAACACAACCCTGCCATGCGGCTGTTAGCTCATATGGTCTAGCATGATCGGTAAAGAAGGAATGCCGATGCAAGCGGCCCAGCCACTGGTGGCTGCCCGGCCGCGCCTAGCGGGCCGATCAAGGCGAACGGCGTTCGCCTTGAGAACAGACCGGCTGTTCCCCTCACGCCGCACTGCGCTGCCAATACCCCTTCCACTGCCGGCTGACCGGGTGCGCCAGAGCGGCGGCCACGACCAGAAGGTACTGCGACCCGTTCGGGACCCGCCGGTTGTCTTCGCGCCAGACCATCTCCCGAGCATAGGCGCCGAGGTACTTGCCGCTGATGTGGTGGTGAATGCCGATCTCCGAGCGCCGGAGCCGCGAGAAATAGGACTCGGCTTGATTGGTGCAGGCGTCCTCATCGACGAACGCGACCGAGTGATTGATCCGGCGCGTCTCATAGGAGCCGTGCAGGACATCCCAGGACGAAGCCTCGTCAGCGTAGACCACTGAGCCGTTCTCGACCCGGGCGCGGATCGAGGGAACCGCCTCGCCTTCGTGATCGACCACGACGGGCAGCGCCCGGCCGCCGCGCTCGCGCATCACCACGACGCACTTGCGCTTGCCGGACCGGTGCTCTTTCAGGCGCAGGTCCTTGCGCTCGGCCTTGACGTTCTCGGGCTTCACGTAGCCGCCGAAATAGGCGCCATCGACCTCGACCTGACCGGACAGGGTGCGATCGTCCATCTCGGCGCCGAGGGCTTCGCGGATCTTGTGGGCCAGGACGAAGGCCGTCTTGTACTGCACGTCGAGATCGCGCGAGAGCTGCAACGCGCTGTAGCCCTTGGCGCCGTTCACGAAGATCGCGGTAGCGGCCAGCAGGTCGCGGATCGGCAGCTTGCGGCTGGCGAAGATGGTCGCCGTGGTGAGGCTGTACTGAGACCCGCAGGCCTTGCACTTGTAGATCCGGCGGGTGCGGTACTCGTAGCTCTCCAGGCCGCCGCAGCGCGGGCAGACCGGATCGCCGTCCGTAGAGGCCCAACGGATCGCCTTGAAGGTCTCGTAGGCCTCGTCATCGCTGAGACGCAGCACTTGAGCCAGACTGAGGGTCCGGGCCTTGGCTGAGAGAAGGAAGTGCTGCGACATCGGTCTTTGCCATCATATCCGTTACGTCTGTAACAGATATTGTGGCGGAGATAGCCATTGTCAATGGCAAAAGTAACATTTATGATGGCGCTCGCACCAGATAGGAGAGCGCCATGCCGACAGACGACTCCTGGCACAAGATGGTGAAGGGCATTCTCCGAGCCGAGATGACCAGGCGCGGGATCAGCTATGAGGGCCTGGCCTCGAAGCTAGGCGAGCAGGGAATCATGGTGACGGCCGTTAACCTCCGCAACAAGGTAGCGCGCGGCGGTTTCAGTGCCGTATTCTTCGTGCAATGTCTCGTAGCGCTCGGCTGTACAACGCTGCACTTGGGGGATGCCTAGCGGTCTTGCTCTTGGCTCCGTCCGTTGCTTCACAAGCCGGGCAGGAACATGGCGATAGCCACCCAAGTGCTGAAGCACGCCAAGAACGTACAGCCGGACCAGATCATGGCTCGCCCAGTCCGCCGACCTATCCACAGGCCTCGGAGTTCACCAGAGTTCAAGGAAACTCCGATGTTGAGCCAGAACCCGAGAAGAACGCCAACTACTACGCCCGTCGTGACATAGTTGCGCAGGAGCGCATGGCCGATGCTACGGAAGCGCTCGTAAATCCAACTCGCGCTCAAGCCCTTATCGGGTTGATCGCCCTCGGCCTCTTGATCGCGACTCTCATTTACACCCGCAGCGCGTCCAAATCGGCTGCTGCTGCCGCTGATCACACCAGAGACGCTGTCAAAGCTGCCGAAGATGCTGCGGAAGAAGCCCGAAGGCAGGCAGACGCTGCTGTCGCTCTTATTGAGAAGGGCGAGCGGCCTAGACTGTACCTTACAATTGACTACTTTGATGTCATCGGCAATTCGGATAGACCACAAGATGTGCGCGTTGAATTCATCGTCAGGAATTTCGGCCGGCACCCGGCAATAGTACGGCGACTCCAGACCGACACTCAAATACTCCCGAAGAACCAGAGGCCCGATCCAAGATCCCCGAGCTTCATGTTCAATATGCTGACTCACAATTGGCACGATGCGGAGAATGTGGTTATTGAACCAGGGCAGAAATGGCAGATTGGCCACATTAGAGGCCAGCAGATGTTGGCCGGTGAGATAGACGCAATAAGGAATGACGCGCGACGCCTCTACTTCATTGCATGGATAGCGTATCAGGGCCCCTGGGACCGCGCATGGACGCAGACCTATGCATTTACATACTTCCCGGCTGTGGAGTGGCCAGGCAGCTTCAGCCTCCCGCCAGGGGCTTTCCAAGAAACCGAGGATGGTCGGGCCGAGCAAGAGACCTAGCAACAGCCCCGCAATCCACTTGCTCACTCATGCCTGCCTCGGGCATCCCAGCAACAAGCGCGCTTGGTGCGCTTGCTACCTAATGCCGGGCCGGAGCCGAGTCCGCGCAAGCGGGTAACGCCCCTGAACGGGATCACAGCGAGGCAGGACCGCCATGAAGATCAGCGCGCGCAACGCCCTGTCGGGCAAGGTCGTCGAGATCAAGCGGGGCGCCGTCGCCGCCCAGGTGCGGGTCGACATCGGCGGCGGCAACGTCATCACCTCGATGGTCACCGCGGACGCGGTCGACGACCTCGGTCTCGAGGTCGGCTCCGAGGTCACCGCGGTGGTCAAGGCGACCGAGGTGATGCTCGCGACCTGAGCCGGGTGCGCGAGTCCCGTCGCGCTTAGAGCGCGACGGGATTAGGTGGCATCGCCGGCCCGCTCCCCCGCCCGGCCACCCAATAGGATACTGC
>JANQFI010000001.1 GCA_028277905.1 Chromatiaceae bacterium
AGCGGGCGCATAGTCGAGCTCTGTGCCCGCTGCCGCGACGCAGAAGGCGGGCGAAAAGACAAGCCAGGCGGTATGTTTGTTGACAGAAATCGCCTAAGCAATACCCGAGATGAGAAGACTCGCATTCAGAGAGCAGCGACGATGAACGCACCTCAAGGCTTGATTTGCCGGCTAGTCGGGTTCTTGCTGCTGATCGGCTCAGCGGTAGCGGATGCCTCCGACAGCGCCGCCGCGGCGGACGGTCAAGCGCTGGAGCTTGCCGACGTGATCGTGGATGGCCGCCTGGTCATGAAGGTGCGCGGGACGGCTTCATTCCCGGCCGCGCGGCGTGCCGCGGAGATCGAGCAGAGCATCATCTCGGCGGCCAAGGACGAGCGCATACCTGCCGATGCGGTGACCATCCAGGTCGAGGGTGAGCGTACCCTCTTGATGGCAGCTGAGCGCATGTTGCTCGACATGGTCGATGCCGATGCGGAGATCGAGGGCCTGAGCCGGCAGTTGCTAGCCGAGGTTCGCCAAGAGCGCCTGCAAGAGGTGATTGCCGCCTATCGGCATGACCGCAGCCCAGAGGTGCTGTTGACCAAAAGCGGCTATGCGCTCGCGACCGTCCTGCTCGCGGCGACGCTGATCTTCGGCTTCTGGAAGGGCTTTCGCGCACTGGCCGATTTCCTGGATCGACGCTTACAGCGAAAGATCAAGGACCTGGAAGCGAAGTCCGCCCATCTCATTCGGTCGAGGAACCTGACCACCATCCTGCGTGGACTGACGAAGGCCCTGTTCCTGGCCTTGGTCGCACTGACCCTTTACTTGAGCATCAACTATGTCCTCGGCCTCTTCCCCTGGACCCGTGGCTCCGCCATCTGGCTGTTCGGCCTGATCCTGAACCCGTTGCAAGAGATGGGTCGCGGGCTCTTGGGTGCCATCCCCGATCTGGTCTGGCTGGTCATTCTGTTCTTCATCACCAGGTACATACTGGGCATGATCTGGAGCTTCTTCCACGGCATCGAGCGCGGTAGCGTCAAGCTGGCGACCTTCGACCGTGAACTGGCCATGCCGACCTATCGTGTCGTACGTCTGCTCGTCATCCTGTTCGCATTGGTCATGGCCTATCCGCATATACCGGGCTCGGATTCCGATGCATTCAAGGGGCTGTCGGTCCTGGTCGGCCTGATCATTTCGCTGGGCTCCCAGTCGATTATCGGCAATATCATCGCCGGCTACAGCCTCGTCTACCGGCGCCCCTTCAGGATCGGCGATCGGATCAAGATCAACGATATCGTCGGCAAGGTCACCGAGCTTCGGGTGCTGACCACACGGCTGCGCTCGATGAAGAACGAGGAGATCGTGATTCCGAACACGACCGTCCTCAATGGCGAGGTCATTAACTATAGCTCCCTCGCGCGGGAGCACGGGTTGATCTTGCACACCACGGTCGGCATCGGCTACGAGACGCCCTGGCGGCAGGTCGAGGCCATGCTCAAAGAGGCGGCCGAGCGCACCGGCGGGCTGCTCAAGAACCCGAAGCCGTTCGTGCTGCAAAGGGAGCTCGGCGACTTCGCAGTCAGTTACGAGATCAACGTCTACTGCGGGGATGCGGACACCATGGCGCAGGCCTACTCGGCGCTGCACCGGAATATCCTGGACGTCTTCAACGAGTATGGCGTTGCCATCATGACGCCGTCTTACATGGGCGATCCAGCCGAGCCCAAGCTGGTCCCGAAGGACCAATGGTATGCCCCGCCGGCCAGGGCACCAAGCGACGGCTCTAAGCGCCAGGACGACGACCATCGATTTCTCTAACCACGCAGAGGCAAGCGCATGGCCTGGGTCTACCTGATCATCGCGGGTGTATTCGAATGGGGCTGGCCCGTGGGGCTCAAGCTGGGGCTCGCCGAGCACGGCCTGCGCTGGGGCTGGATCGGCTTTGCGGTGGCTTGCATGGCCGCGAGCGGCGCGCTGTTGCTGATCGCGCAGAAGACCATCCCAATGGGCACGGCCTACGCGGTCTGGACTGGCATCGGCGCCGTGGGCACCTTCGTGCTGGGCTTGCTGCTGTTCAGCGAGCCGGCGACCCTGGCGCGGTTCTTCTTCGTCGGCCTAATCGTCATCGGCATCCTCGGCCTGAAGCTGGCCTCGGCGCATTGACGGCGCTCTCCGGTCGCGGGCCGACTGCCTTGCATGGCGCATGGCCGGACTTGCTGGGTGCGGCCTGGTTTTTGGCCGCCAGCGTCTCGGGCAGATCCTGGATAATGAGATGCCGGCGCACGTCTGGAAGGCCTTGCTGGCTACCCCGGTCCTGCCCATCTGATCCTATCCGCCGGACTTCATCGCGCGCTTGCAGCGCGCCTTAGACGCCGCCGATGCGGCGCGAGAATGATCTAGAATTCGCCTACAGGTCGCCACTTCTACTCAATGGTATGCAGTCTATAATTCAAGTTATCTCTCAAGAACTTGCCGCCCGCCCGCAGCAAGTCCAGGCCGCCGTTCAGCTACTCGACGACGGCGCCACCGTCCCCTTCATCGCGCGCTACCGCAAGGAGGCCACCGGCGGCCTGGACGACGCCCAGCTGCGGCTGTTGGAGGGGCGTCTCGGCTACCTCCGGGAGCTGGAGGACAGACGTGCCAGGGTGCTGAAGAGCCTGGAAGAGCAGGACAAGCTGACGGATGCGCTGCGCGATGCGGTACTGGCGGCGGACAGCAAGCAGCGGCTGGAGGACCTCTACCTGCCATACCGGCCGAAGCGCCGCACCAAGGCGCAGATCGCGCGCGAGGCCGGCCTAGAGCCGCTGGCGGACGCGCTGCTCGCCCACCCGGAGCGGGCACCAGAGGCACAGGCGGTGGAATTCGTCGGCACGGAGCGGGGCGCTCCCGATGCGGGCGCGGCGCTGGAGGGTGCCCGACAGATCCTGATGGAGCGTGTCGCCGAGGACGCAGAGCTTGTGGGCGAGTTGCGCGAGGCCCTGTGGGAGCGCGGGCTGCTGCAGTCCAAGGTACTGCCAGCGCAGGAGGCCACAGGCGCCAAGTTCTCGGACTATTTCGACCACTGCGAGCCGATCGCCAGGATCCCGTCGCACCGCGCGCTGGCCCTGTTCCGTGGCCGCAACCAGGGCGTGCTGAGCCTGGAGCTGCTGGCCGGCGACGGCGCCGATGCCGATGCGCCGCTGCGCGCCCGGGTGGCGGCGCACCTCGGCATCGCCGATGGTGGTCGTCCGGGTGATGCCTGGCTGGTGGAGACGGTCCGCAAGGCTTGGCGCATCAAGCTCTTGACCCGCCTGGACCTGGATCTCAAAGGTCGGCTGCTGGAGGCGGCCGAGGCGGAGGCCATCCGCGTTTTCGCCACCAACCTGCACGCGTTGCTGATGGCGGCGCCGGCGGGCCGGGTGCCGACTATGGGGCTCGACCCGGGGCTTCGTACCGGTGTCAAGGTGGCAGTCGTGGACGGCACCGGTCGGGTCCTGGCCACCGCGAGTATCTTTCCGCACGCGCCGCGCAACCGCTGGGACGAGAGCATCGCCACCCTGGCCGCGCTCTGCCGCGACCAGGGCGTCAAGTTGGCCAGCATCGGCAACGGCACCGCGTCCCGCGAGACCCACCGGCTGGTGCGCGACCTCGCCAAGCGCCACCCGGAGCTCAGACTCACCAGCGTCATCGTGAGCGAGGCCGGAGCCTCCGTATATTCGGCATCCGAGTACGCCTCCCTGGAGCTGCCGCAGCTGGACGTCTCGCTGCGCGGGGCGGTCTCCATCGCCCGCCGCCTGCAGGACCCACTGGCGGAGCTGGTGAAGATCGACCCCAAGTCCATCGGTGTCGGCCAGTACCAGCACGATGTCAACCAGACCGGCCTCGCGCGCTCGCTGGACGCGGTGGTGGAAGACTGCGTGAACGCCGTGGGGGTGGACCTGAATACCGCGTCGGCACCGCTACTCGCGCGGGTGGCCGGCATCTCCAAGACCCTGGCGGATAACCTGGTGCGCCACCGCGACGAGCAGGGTCCATTCCGCAATCGCCGTGAGCTGCTGCAGGTGCCACGACTCGGCCAGAAGGCGTTCCAGCAGTGCGCCGGCTTCCTGCGCATTCCGGACGGCGAGGAGCCACTGGATGCCTCCGCCGTGCACCCGGAGGCCTATCCGGTGGTGCGGCGGATCGTCTCGGACACTGGCAAGGGGATAACGACCCTGATCGGCGACCGGCAGACGCTGCGAGCGCTGGCTGCCGAGCGCTTCGCGGACGCGGTCTTCGGAGTGCCCACGGTGCGGGACATCCTGGTGGAGCTGGAGAAGCCGGGCCGTGACCCGCGCCCCGCGTTCGAGACCGCAGCGCTCGAGGATGGGGTGGAGAGGCCCGAGGACCTGACGCCTGGCATGGTGCTGGAGGGCACGGTCACCAATGTCACCAACTTCGGCGCCTTCGTTGACCTTGGCGTGCACCAGGACGGCCTGGTGCATATCTCTCGGCTCGCGGACCACTTCGTGAAGGACCCGCACCAGGTGGTACGCTCCGGACAGGTCGTGAAGGTCAAGGTGCTGTCGGTGGACCTGGCGCGGCAGCGCATCGCACTCAGCATGCGCCTGGATGAGCCGCTGGAGACCGGCGCCGGTGACAACACCGCTAATCGGCCCGGCCGCCCGCAACGCAACGCGCCCGCTCGAAGTGCGCAGCAGGGCAGGGGGCCGCGCGAGGAGCCGAACCCCGAGGGCGGCGCATTGGCGGCGGCCTTCGCAAACGCGCGCCGCGGTTGAGCGCCGGCTGCGCCTCGTCTGAGTGCACAACCCGACGGCACCCTGTTGCCCGACCTAACCGATGCCGCCTGGGCCGCGCTGCTCGGCATTGGAGGGCAGGGCGCCGGCGCATCGGCGACTGCTGTCCCCGGGCTGCTACGCAGGCGCGGCGGCTGCTGGGAGATCCACCCAGGCGCGCCGGCCGGCTGCCGCGACCTCCTGTCGCTCTACCTGCCCCTGGTCGCGGCAGGCCCCGACGCCTGCTGGGCGGTGGGCCACCTCGGCCAGAGTCTGAACGGCTGCATCGCCACCCGGGACGGCGAGTCCCGCAGCGCCACCTGCTCGGTGACGGGGCAGGAGAACATCCTGCACCTGCACCGGATGCGCGCCCTCTGTGACGCGGTCCTGGTTGGCGCGGGTACGATCGCCCACGACGATCCACGGCTGACCACACGTCTGGTGCCGGGTCCCAACCCCGTGCGCGTGGTGCTGGATCCGCGGCGGCGGTTGGCGCACGACCACCTGGTGTTTCGCGACCCTATGGCACCCACCCTAGTGTGCGTCGGAGACGATGAACAGAGACCACCACTGGGTCCAGCGGAGCTCCTGGCGGTGCCCTGGGATGCGGACGGTCTGCGTCTGGACCTGCTGATGGAAGCCCTCGCCGCCCGCGGGTTGCGGCGCCTGTTCATCGAGGGAGGCGGCGTGACCGTGTCGCGCCTGTTCAACGCGGGTTGCCTGACACGGCTGCAGATCACCCTCGCGCCCTTGCTGATCGGCCGGGGACGGCCGGGCCTCGACCTGCCTCGGGCAGAGCGCTTGGCGGACGCCTTGCGCTTGAGACCGCGCATCTACCGTATGGGGGCGGACCTGCTGTACGACCTGGATCTGAATGCGGTGCCGGAGGGCGGGGAGGGGGAGCGCAAGCCCTGCAAGATCGGGCTGGAGCGTCTGTTGTAGGGACGGGGCTGGGGCCGATGACGATCCCGGTCGCGACCTCGATAGCGCCCCATCGCAGGGCTTCGGCGAGCGCTTGTTGGAGCAGTCCGCGGCCGAGCTTGGGGCTTCGGGGCAGACTGCGGCATCCGTGCCGCGTTGGCAGCGCTGTCTGTGTCACTCGGCCGGCGGTGCGCTCTGCTGCATCTGCTGCATCTGCTCCTGCATCTGCTGCATGCGCTCCTGCATCTTCGCTCGCATGTCCTCGAAGTAGGCCCCGGCTTCCGCCTCGTCCGCGACACCGTCGCCGTTGCTGTCCATGGTCGCGAAGGACTCCTTAGTCGGTTGCTCGAATTCCTCGGCGCTCACTTTGCCGTCGTTGTCCTTGTCCAGATTCTTGACGAAGGTCTGGCCGGGGTCGGGCATGCCGCGCTCCTTCATGGCCTCCATCATCTCCGGTGGCGCCTGCTCGACGAAGGCGGCGCCCGCTTCCTCGGCGGTGATGAAGCCGTCACCATCCTTGTCGTTGAGCTTGAATTGCTCTTTGTGCTGGGCGGTTGCCTCCTCCAGCGAAATGCCGCCGCTCTGGTCGCTGTCAAACTTCTGCATAAAGGCCTTGGCGGCAACGTCCGCCCGGGCTTGCGGGGGGGTCTCGCCTTGCGCCAATGCGGTTTGGGCAGCCAGACCGGCGCCCAGCGCGAGCACGACGAGGTGGATGACTCTCTGCATGAGGTGGATCTCCTGAGGATGAGGGACAGACGCTTCGGCTGATCGTCGCCGCGATGAGCTCGCTGGATCGTTCTGCTGGTCGGGCACCTGATCCTGGCGTGGTGGACGTGACGGAAGCCGTCTGCCGGTAGCCCCAGGTGCCGACCGCGGGCTCCGGCCGCTTCATGCGCCGAACGCAGTGGCACCCTGCACTCCACCACGCGCAAGGGTAGTGGCAGCGGCGGTCGCTGGCAAATGCCGGGAACCGGCTACAGGGGGCCGCAGAGAAAAAACGAAGCCCAGCCGCCGCCCATGGAGACCCGTGTTGCCGCGGGGCGGGGCCACGGCCGATGCGCGCCTGGCACACCCTTCTAAGCCGGTGCACAAGCAAGTATGCTGCGCCGTTTATCGTGGCGGGCGGCGACTGCATATCCCTGTCGGCATCATCCGACCCCGACACCCTGTGGCTCCGACGAGACAGATGAGCGATATACTCCGGACCAATTTCATTCGCCAGATCATCGACGCGGACCTGGCCAGCGGCAAGCATACGAAGGTGCACACCCGCTTTCCTCCGGAGCCGAACGGCTATCTGCATATCGGCCATGCCAAGTCCATCGTGCTGAACTTCGGCATCGCCAAGGATTATGGCGGCACCTGCAATCTACGCTTCGACGACACCAATCCGCACAAGGAAAACGTCGAGTTTGTCGAGTCCATCAAGGCCGACGTTCGCTGGCTCGGTTACGACTGGCAGGACCGCCTGTACTTCGCCTCGGACTATTTCGAGCATCTCTACGGCTTCGCGGTGGAGCTGATCGAGCGCGGCCTGGCCTATGTCTGCGATCTCTCCGCCGAGCGGACCCGCGCCATGCGCGGCACCCTGACCGAGCCCGGCCAGGACAGCCCATACCGTGATCGCGGCCGGGAGGAGAACCTGGACCTGTTCCGGCGCATGCGTGCGGGGGAGTTCCTGGACGGCGCGCGGACGCTGCGCGCGAAGATCGACATGGCCTCGCCAAACATCAACCTGCGCGACCCGGTGCTGTACCGCATCCGCCACGGCGTGATCCACCATCAGACCGGAAGCCGTTGGTGCCTGTACCCCACTTACGACTACACCCACCCCATCTCCGACGCGCTGGAGGGGATCACCCACTCCCTGTGCACACTGGAGTTCGAGGACCATCGGCCCCTCTATGACTGGTGCGTCCAGAACGTCTCGGTTCCCTGCCGGCCACGGCAGATCGAGTTCAGCCGGCTCAACCTGGAATACACGGTCATGAGCAAGCGGCTGCTGACGCGGTTGGTCGAGGAGGGCATCGTGGCGGGTTGGGACGATCCGCGCATGCCGACCATCGCCGGGCTGCGCCGGCGTGGCTTCACGCCGGCGTCGATTCGGGAATTCTGCAAGCGCATCGGTGTGACCAAGGCAGACAATCTGGTTGAAATGGGCATGTTGGAGAGCGTCATCCGCGACGACCTCGACCGCGACGCCCCCCGCGCCATGGCGGTGCTGCGCCCGCTCAAGGTGACGCTGACCAACCTGCCGGCCGACGCCCCGGCCAGCGTGACGGCGCAGAACCACCCCAAGCGCGAAGACAAGGGCAGCCGCCAGGTGCCCTTCGGCGCGACCCTGTTCATCGACCGAGACGACTTCGCGGAGGAGCCGCCCAAGGGCTTCAAGCGGCTGGTGCCGGATGGCGAGGTCCGCCTGCGCAACGCCTACGTGATCCGCTGCGACCAGGTTGTCAAGGACGACCGCGGCCGGGTGTCGGAGCTGCACTGCTCGGTGGACCCTGGGACCTTGGGCAGAAAACCGGAGGGACGCAAGGTCAAGGGCGTGATCCACTGGGTAGCCGCCGAGCAGGGTATTCCCGCCACGGTGCGGCTCTACGACCGGCTGTTTCGGGTCCCGCAACCGGGCGTCGGTGCCAGGGACTTCCGTGACCATCTGAATCCGAGCTCCTTGCACACGCTGACCGGCTGCATCCTGGAGCCGGTGCTCGCGGCTGCCGGGGCGGGCGCGCGTTTTCAGTTCGAGCGCGAAGGCTATTTCGTGGTCGATACGGATTCGGTGCAGGATGCTCCGGTTTTCAATCGCACCGTAACCCTGCGCGATACCTGGGCCAAGCGGCGGTCCAGCGACACCTGAGGCCCACGCTGGCACATCCCGGAATTCCGCCTACAACGGGCAAGCGGCACATCACGGAGTCTGACGATGCGCAAGAATCCAACATCGGGGCCAAGGCCGAAGCGCGACCTCCCGAGTGCAGGCATTCCCGGCTACGAGCGACAACTCATCGCGGTCGGCTTGCGCACCGCGGCCAATTTCCTGTCCAAGGACCAGCTCACCGAGCTGTTCCGCAGTGAGGCCGAGCGGGCCATGGCGCTAGCCCGCAGCGTCGATGAAGCGCGGGGCCGCCAGCCGGTGCTGGTGGGTAGATGCTTCGGTATCGAGCACGGCAGCCGCCACTGGTCCGTGTACATGACCTTGGAGCACTTGGTTATCGTCAACTCGGCTATCGCCGCCACCTTGCCGCGACTGTTCTCCGGGCTGGAGGTAGGCGACACCGTACGCATGGCGGACTTCAAGCCCGTGCCCGAGGCCGGCCCCGAGCAGCTCAGCGACCTAGCCAACGTCGTGGAGCGCTACACTGACATGGTGGACAAGCTCGGCAACCTGCGTGCCGGCATCCGCTACCCGCACCCCTGGTTCGGCGAGCTGTCTGCCGCGCAATGGCATGCCCTGGCCGCGGTGCACAACAGGGTGCGTCGGCGCCAAGTACAGCGCATCCTCCGTTCACTCTAGGCGCCGTCGGACATCCAGGCTGGCAGGCCTCGACGCCGCCGGCACTGTCACGCCGGGGGAGGTGAAGCTACAACTGGCGAGCTCGGCCGCCGCGGCGGTGGGAGTGATCAGATCGTCGGCAGTCCGGTCTGCTCCACGTGATAGACCAACCGGTCGAACAGGTCGTCCACCTCGTCGTAGTTGTTGTAGACACCATGGGTAGACACGCGGAAGCCCACCCGGTCGTCACTCGACGCCGCCAAGCTAGCGCCGAAGGTGGTGTAGCGGATATAGGTCTTGGGGTCATCCGCCGCGAGTGCATTGACAACGTCGCTGACTGCCGAGAGAACCGCGCCATAGGCACCACTGTCGTCGCGACCAACGAAGGGATTGAACGAGGTCAGCGCCGTCGCGAAGGGGCTGTATGGCGGACGCGCCTCCACCCACAGCGACCCCGGCCACTGGGCGTCGATCTTGGCCTTGAGGTAGTTGCCGACCTCCACGCCTCGCTGGTAGATGGCGTCGATCCCGACCTGCTCGAAGAACGCCAAGGAGTCCGTCATCGCGTACAGGGCCGGACGGTTGATCTCGCCACGAAACTGCACCCAGATGCTGGGATCGTATTGACGGGACGCGATGTCCTCCGGCGACAGAAAGGCATAGAGGAAGAAGTTCCCCAGGTCGAAGGGCGGCAGATCCGTGCCCGTGTTGCGGATGTACAGGACGCCGCTGCCCGGACCGCCGCCGAGCCATTTGTGGCCCGCGCCGGCGATGAAGTCCGCCCCGTAGGCCTGAAAGTCGATGGGCAACATGCCGAAGCCATGGGCCGTATCGACGATACTGTAGGCGCCATAGGCGCGGGCCAGGGCGCAGAGGTCTTCCACTGGCATGCGCAGGCCGTTTTTGTAGAAGATCTCGGAGAAGGCCAAATACTGCTTCGCTCCCGGCGGGAGAGGCTCCGCCAGCGCCGGCTCGAACAGGTCCAGCACCACCTGCACCCCGATACCCGCGGTGAAGGGCGTGATGAGGCCCATGTCGATCTTCACCACTTCCACGCCGCGGGTTGCCTGCGCCCAGGCGATGGGACCGGTCAGTGCCGGATGCTCGAAGCTGGTTGTGATGATGCGGTCGCCGGGCTGCCAGGGCGTGCCGGAGAAGATCAGGTTGCAGCCGTCAGTGGTGTTGTAGCTCAGCACCACCTCGGACGCATCGGCGGCGTTGTACACCGCGGCTACCTGCTGCTGGCGCGCCGCCAAGGCCGACGGGCCGAACAACGAGTCGCCGAGCGGGAACAGATCCGGATACTCCGCGTTCAGGTTTGCTTCCCAATCCTTCGGGTCCTCGCTCTTGTAGCGGTTGTAGGCCGAGAAGTTGTTGAGCGCAAAAGCGGGCTGTGATCCGGTCGTCCCGGTGTTCATGTGGATATAGTCCTTGTCCAATAGGAAGGCCTTGCGGACCTTGCTCCAGTACTTCTCTGTGGATGGATCGGCGTCGATCTGAGGTGGCGGTAGGAGCGCCTTAGCGATCTTCGGGCGACTGCCCTCATCATAATCATCATCATCGTCGTCATCGGCGAGCACTCGGGCCGGGCCGAGCAGGCCCGCCATGGCGGTGACGCCGGCGAATCCCTGCAAGAACTCGCGGCGCTCCAAGCCGTCGATGGTATCTGCCTGCTGCCGGAGATTGCGCCTCGGCGCTGCAGGGCGGTGCTTGGTCATGCGGTACCCCTGGAGAATCGAATCGATATGCGGATTGCGGCTCCAGCCTGGAAATCCGCCAATCCGCTCCCAGCGGATCGGCGCCGCGACGGAGATGAGCTCCGTCGGCAGCGCGACCTGTGGACCCTAAAGGCGCTCGCGCTGTGCCCGGGAAAATAGACAAGAAACCGCAGTATCGGCAGTGCGTTCGGTCACAAACCGAAGAGCAGGACTCGCGGCGTCGCGTCTGGATATGACCCGGAGCAAGGCATCCGTCCTGACCGAGGGCATCAACTTCGCTCGTGTTGAACCGGAGTAGGAGGGCAAGATCCAGGCGATCGACCTCCCTCCGCGTACCTCGCTATAACTTTACATAATATACATTATGCGCAATCCACCTGTAGCCTTGGGTCCTTGGACTGGTTCGCGAACATTGCGAACAGTT
>JANQFI010000061.1 GCA_028277905.1 Chromatiaceae bacterium
CGTTTCAACGCAGCGACCATCGAACGCATGCTGGGCCATCTCACCACTATCCTGACAGGCATCGTCGCCGACCCCCACCGCACTATCGGCTCCCTCCCCCTCCTCACCGCCACCGAGCGCGCAGCCCTCCTCCGCCAGTGGACTGGTCCGAGCCACCTCCTTCCTGAGGCCTGTCTCCACGACCTCTTCACCCAGCAGGCCCAGCGCACCCCCACCACTGTGGCCGTGCGCGGCAACGGCACCGACCTCTCCTACGCCGACCTCAACGCTCGCGCCAATCAACTCGCCCATCATCTGCGCCGCCTTGGCGTCGGCCCCG
Organism: Chromatiaceae bacterium; assembly: GCA_028277905.1. Classification (GTDB taxonomy): domain Bacteria; phylum Pseudomonadota; class Gammaproteobacteria; order Chromatiales; family Chromatiaceae; genus Thiohalocapsa. Next base: position 320 of record JANQFI010000061.1, read on the forward strand.
ACACCATTGTCGGCGTCCGTATGGAGCGCAGCCTCGACGTCATCATCGCCTTCCTCGGCATTCTCAAGGCCGGCGGCGCCTACCTCCCCATCGACCCCAGCTATCCCCCGGAACGCCAGGCGCTGATGCTCGACGACTCGGGCGTCGCCCTCCTCCTGTCCACTGCCACCATCGCCGCGCAGCTCCCGTCCACCGCCACCCGCACGCTCCGGCTCGATGCCGACTGGTCCGCCATCGCCGCCGAGCCCAGCGCTGACCTTCCCTCGCGCACCACCCCCGACAACCTCGCCTATGTCATCTATACCTCCGGCTCCACCGGTCGCCCCAAAGGCGTGTTGATACACCACCGCGGCGCGGTCAACTTCGGTCTGGCCGCCATTGATGCCTTTGCCGTGCAGCCAGGCGACCGGGTGTTGCAGTTCGCCGCCCTCAGCTTCGATGCCTCGCTGGCCGAGTTCTTGATGGCCCTGTTGTGTGGCGCAACCCTGACGCTCGCACCCCAGGCGACCCTGAGCGACGGCCCGGCGCTGCTGAAGCTGCTGCACGCCGAACAGATCACCACGGCGATCCTGCCGCCCGCGCTGCTGGCGGTCCTGCCCACCGCCGAGCTGCCAGACCTGAAGGCGCTGGCCACGGCTGGCGAAGCCTGCCCACGCGCGGTCTGGGCGCGCTGGGCCCCCGGACGCCGCTTCCTCAACGGTTATGGCCCTACCGAGGCGACCATCGGTCCATCGCTGGCTGAGATCGCCGACCTGGCCGATGACCTGGGAACGCTGCCGATTGGCCGGCCCTTCCCCAACACCCGCATCCTGGTGTGCGATCATCATGGTCACCTGGCTCCCATCGGGGTGGCAGGCGAAATCTGCATCGGCGGCGTCGGCGTGGCGCGCGGCTATCTCAATCGCCCGGAACTGACGGCGGAGCGGTTCGTCGCCGATCCCTGTGCTTCGGAAGCCGGCGCGCGGATGTACCAGACCGGCGACCGAGCGCGTTACCGCGCCGATGGCTGGCTGGAGTTCCTGGGGCGCATCGACCACCAGGTCAAGGTTCGCGGCTTCCGCATCGAACTGGGCGAGGTGGAATCGGCGTTGCGCGAGCTGGACGCAGTGTGCGAGGCCATTGTGGTCGCCCGTGAAGATGTTCTCGGTGCTCAACAGCTGGTCGCGTACCTGCTCGCTGAAGATGCGCAGGAGATCGCGCCGGCAGACCTGCGCGCATGTCTGGAGGCGCGGTTGCCGGGGTATATGATCCCGAGCCACTTCGTCGTACTCGACGCGTTCCCACTCACGCCCAATGGAAAGATCGACCGCAAGGCGCTGCCCGAACCCGATGGCACAACCGTAATAGAGAACTACATCGCACCACGCAC
>JANQFI010000007.1 GCA_028277905.1 Chromatiaceae bacterium
GGACGGCGAATTCGACGGCATCGCGGCGACCTGGCTGCGCTGGGCCGATCAAGACGGCCTGCTGCCATTGCCGGTGGAGGCCGCCAACCAGCGCGCCGAAGCCGAACGCGAGCGAGCCGACGCCGAAGGGCACCGGGCGGACCAGGCCGAGCAGGAGCTCGCTCGCCTCCAGGCGTTGCTGGCGCAGCAGGACAAGCCGTCGTCGCACCTGTAGCCCGGACGCAGCGAATGCGGCATCCGGAAACCAGCGCCGCGTATCGCGCCAGCTCCAACGGGTACGTATCCCGGTTGACCAAGGCAGACTTGCCTGCAACCAGGCCCGTTGGCGAGCAAACACTGTCCCCGTGTCCTGACACGCGTCGCGTCGTTGCACTGGCCATCGACCCGCACGGCGGTCACCCTGGCGGGCCTTCGTGCGGGGCCGCGATGTCATCCCTCGCGCGGGGTTCTAGCCCGATTCGCGCCCTTATCGTTGTCAGCATCCGCGTCCGGCGCAAGCGCCGCGACAAGGGCGCGCAGCCACGCCTGCGCTGCGTCGAGATTCGCCGCGGCAGTCGTGGTGAGCGGGTCGCCGAGCTCGAAGCGCGCGCCGCGGATGGCGAGCAGTTCCAATGGCGGGACGTCCCCGTAGAGCCGCTGGTGGACCGCGGCCAGTGCCGCCGGGCTCAAGCTGTGGGTGCTGAAGGCGCGGCGCGGGTCAGGGGTAACCGCCGACACCGCGAAGGGCGTCGGACCGCTCGCGGCGGCATCGACGATGATGACGCGCCGGCGACCGCGCAGGTCCAGCACGTGCTCGGGCTGGAGCTGGTAGGCGCCCAGGAGCTCGACCAGCGGCTGGTCCTCGGCGCCCTGCGTTCCGGCGCCGGACGAGGACAGCTCGTCGCCTAGGCGCTGAAGCAGCAGCGGGCCGATGGCGTCGTCGCCGCGGGACGGGTTGCCGACGCCGATGATGAGCAGGGGTGCCCTGCCTATTCTGGCGTCGGAATCCGATTCGGGGGCCGGCTCCAGATCCAGCAGGCTGTGTCGCGGCGGGGACGCCGCTCCCACGGCGCGGGCTCGCTTGGTCCCGTCCAACGACACCTCAGGAGCCGCCGTTGGCGGCAACGCTCTGAGGGCCTGTCGGCTCGCGGTGAAACGCGCCGTCCGGGTCGCGCCTCAGCTCATCCAGCACCTCCCCGCCGGCGCGCGCCAAGGTCACTGCGAGCGGCATCTGGCCGATTGCATGGGTGGCGCAGGACAGGCAGGGGTCGTAAGCGCGGATGGCCACCTCGATCTGGTTCAGCAGCGGCTCGGTGAGGGCGTGGCCGGTAAGCTCGTTCTGTGCGACGCGGCGGATGGACTCGTTCATGGCCTGGTTGTTGCTCGTCGTCGAGACGATCAGGTTGGCGCGCGTGACCAGGCCGTCGGCATCGACCTCATAGTGGTGGAACAGGGTGCCACGGGGGGCCTCGATGACGCCGATGCCGGTTCGCCCAGTCGCGGAGCCAGAGCCGCTGGCGCCGAGCCCGGTGGAGCCGGAGCCGATGGAGCCCGATTGGCCCTCGCGCACCAGATCGTCGCCGATGAGGTCCGGGTCGCCCAGCAGGCGCTCGATGGCCTCGGCGCAATGCAAGAGCTCGATGAGCCTGGCCCAGTGGATGGCCAGCGAGGCCTGCACCGGGCGGCCGTCGCCGAGGGCGGCGAAGTCCCGCCGCGCCTGCTCGGCGCGGGGCGTGTCGATGTAGTCGCAGTTGTTGATGCGCGCCAGCGGACCGACCCGGTACCAGCCGGCGTCCGGGCCGAGGGCGGCGATGAAGGGGAACTTCATGTAGCTCCAGGGCTTCACCTGCTCGTGGAGCAGCGTCGCATAGTCCTGGTCCGGGGCGTGGTCGAAGATGGTCGTGCCCTTGGGGTCGCGGGCGCGCAGTCCACCGTCGTAGAGCTCCAGCGCGCCGTCCGGGCGCACCAGGCTGAGGGTGTTGGCGGGCACGGCCGCGAAGTGGCGAGCACGCTCGCCGCCAGTCAGGAAGATACGGCGCATGAGCGCGACGGCCTCCTCGGCCCACTGGATCACGGGACCGATGTCGGCGCCCAGCAACTCGCGGTCGGTGTTATCGAGCGCCTTGTTGACGCCGCCGGGGATGGCGGCGCAGCCGTGGATGCGCTTGCCGGAGCAGACGCGGATGACTTCCTGCCCGTAACGGCGCAGCAGCACACCGCGGCGGGCGAGGTCGGGGTGGTCGTGGATGACGCCGACGACGTTGCGGTGCGCCGGGTCGTCGTCGAACCCGAACAGCAGATCCGGCGAGGCGAGGTGGAAAAAGTGCAGCGCGTGTGATTGCAGCACCTGGCCGAAGTGCATCAGCCGTCGCACCCGCTCCGCGGCCGGGCTGAGACGGACGGCGCCCACCAGCCGGTCGCAGGCCTTGGCCGCCGCCAGGTGGTGGCTCACGGGACAGATGCCGCACAGGCGCTGCACCACCACCGGCAGCTCCGCGAAGGGCCGGCCCTGGATGAAGCGCTCGAAGCCGCGGAACTCGACGATGTGCAACCTTGCCTGGCGCACCTGGTCCCGGTCATCCAGCAGCAGGGTCACCTTGCCGTGGCCCTCGACGCGGGTCAGGGGCTCGATGGCCACCCGGCGCAGGCGCTCGGGGTGTGCAGCGGTCTCCAAGGTACGCGGCATGCTTCTCGCTCCCCTGTCAGTCATAACGCAATTGCTCCGGCGGCAGCGCCACCGGCCGCCCATCCAGCACCGCCCCGAGTAGGCTCCAGATGGCATCGGCCGAGGGTGGGCAGCCGGGCAGGAAATAGTCCACCCGCACGACCTCGTGGATCGGATGCACCTGGCGGAGGAGCAGCGGCAGTTCCGGGTCATCCGGAATGCCTCGGTCCACCAGGCCCGGGCCGTGGACGAAGGCCTCCTTGAGACAGGCCTCCAGCGGCAGGTTGTTGCGCATGGCCGGGACGCCACCGGTGACGGCGCAGGTGCCGACGGCCACCAGCACCCGGCAGTGGCGGCGGAAGTCGCGCAGTACCGCCAGGTTCTCGGCGTTGGCGACGCCGCCCTCGATGAGGCCCAGGTCGCAGAGGCCAATGTGCTTGATGTCAGTGAGCGGCATACGGTCGAAGCTCACGAGCTCCATTAGGTCCACAAGGCGCTCATCCAGGTCCAAGAGTGACATATGGCAGCCGAAGCAACCGGCGAGCGAGGCGGTGGCGACGATGAGCTTGCCGTTCGGCCGATCGGCCGGTATCGCCTTGGCGGAAGCGATCATGTGTCGAGTGTCTCCGCTTCGAGCTCCGCTTGGAGTTGCGTTGCGACATCGCCAGTGCGGCTGATGGGCGCCAGGTCGTAGCGCCGCTTGCCGATGGGCACCCGGAAGGCCCGCCGCCGCAGCAGGATGGCGCCCACGGGGCAGACCTGCGCGGCCTCGTCCTCACTGCTGAAGCTGGTGTCGCCGAGCCGACCCGAAGGTGCATCGACGATGAGCCGGCTCGCGATGCCGCGACCGCTGACCGCGAAGACGCGCTTGCGGTCGTGGTCGCGACTCGCACGCACACAGAGCTCGCAGAGGATGCAGCGGTTATGATCCAGGATGAAGTCTGGGTGGGACGCATCCAGGGCCCGCTGTGGGAAGCGCTGCGGGAAGCGCGGTGTCAGCATGCCGCAGTGGTAGGCCACGGCTTGGAGGGCACAGGCGCCGGACGCCTCGCAGGCGGGGCAGACATGGTTGCCCTCGACGAAGAGCATCTGCAGCACCGCAAGGCGCAACGCATGGATGTCCTCGGTCTCGCTCTCCACCTTGAGCCCCGCCAGCGCCGGTGCGGTGCAGGCGGACAGCTCCCTGCCGTCGGCGCGCACCACGCAGACCCGACAGCTGCCGTGCGGCGCGTAGCCCGGCTTGTGGCAGAGGTGCGGGATGTAGACCCCGGCCGCCAGCGCCGCGTCCATGATGGTCTCGCCTGGCGCGAACGGGATGCACCGGCCGTCGAGCGTAAAGGCCGATCGCTCTGCCGAGGCGCTGTCTGTGCTGGGAGTGCTGTGGGCGTCGGTCATTGCCGCTGCTCCGGTGGATGGCTCAGCCTTCCAGGGCCAGGTGCGCCGCGGCATCCTTGCGCTTCCTGAGCGCCCGTGCCTCGGCCAGCGCCGCATCGAGGTCGAAAGACGGCGCGTAATCGGCGCCGCGGAGTCGCTCGCGGTAGATGCGCGGGAACTTGTCCAGGGTATCGAGCACATGGTTCGCTGCAGTTTGGCCCAGGCCGCAGTGGCTCGCGCGGCGCATCACCAGCGCGATATCGCGCAGCTCATCCAGGTCGTGCGTGCCGCCGGCGCCGGCGGCGACCTTCTCCACCAAGTCCAGGACCAGTCGCCCGCCCACCCGGCAGGGTGTGCAGAAGCCGCAGCTCTCGTGCGCGAAGAAGGCGGCGAAGCTACGCACCATCTCCAGCAGGTCGCGGCGCCGGTCGAGCACCATGAAGGAGCCCGCCGTGGGCAGATCCTCGAAGGCCAGCTTGCGCTCGAATTCCGTCGGCAGCAGGGTGACACCGGCGGCGCCCGATACCTGCACCGCCTGGGTGTCGGCGCCGCCGCAGCGCTCCAGCACCTCTGCCACCGAGGTGCCAAAGGGCACTTCGTAGACGCCGGGCCAGGTACAGTCGCCGCTGATGCTCAGGATCTTGCTACCCGGGGAGCGCTCGGTGCCTTGGCCGCGGAACCAGCCACCGCCGTGCTCGGCGATGCGCGCGGCGGCGACAAAGGTCTCGACGTTGTTCACCAGGGTCGGCCGGTCCAGGTAGCCCGCGGTGACCGGGAAGGGGGGACGCTTGCGGGGGATGCCGCGCTTGCCCTCCAGGGACTCGATGAGCGCGGATTCCTCCCCGCAGATGTAGGCGCCGGCGCCGAGGTGGATGCGGATGTCGAAGTCGAAGCCGCCGCGAGCGCCGAGTGCGCTGCCCGGCCAGGCGCCAATCCCGCCGCCCAGGAGCCCCCACGCCCGGCGCCTCGTGAGCACCGCATCCAGATGCTCTAGCAGGTGACGATACTCGCCGCGCAGATACAGAAAACCCTGAGATGCACCGATCACGCCGGCTGCGATGGTCATGCCCTCGAGCACCAGGTCTGCGTAGCTTGCGAGCAGCACCCGGTCCTTGAAGGTGCCGGGCTCGCCCTCGTCGGCGTTACAGACCACGACCTTTTCCCTGCCCGGCGCGTCGCGGCAGAAGCGCCACTTGTCCGCAGTGGTGAAGCCGGCGCCGCCGCGACCGCGCAACCCGGATTCCGCTAGCGTCGCCAGCACCGCGTCGGCGCCGCGCCGCAGCAGCGCATGGAGGCCCGCCTCCCGCGGCTCCAGGTCCGACAGCAAGAGCCCCGGCTGCTCGACGTTGTTGGAGACGACGAATAGCTCCCGCGGCCAGTGCGCCAGCGGCGTGCCCGTCTCCACCAGCGCCGCGATGCGGCGGATTCGCTCGGCGTCCAGGCGCGTCAGCGCGTAACCGTTCACCAGCGCCGCCGGTCCCTGGTCGCACATGCCCGTGCAGGAGGTGCAGTCGACGCAGACTGCACCGTCCTCCCGTGGCTCGCCCGGACGCACGCCTAGTGCTGCGCAGAGCTGCGCCAGCAGTGCTTCGCTGCCGAGCATGCGGTCGGTGATGTTGTCGCTGAAGCGTATGTCAAAGCGCCCGCGCGGCGTCTGATGGAGGAAGGCATAGAAGTCCACCGCCGCCAGGATCTGTGCGCGGGTCACGCCAAGGGCCGCGACCAGCCGTGCGACGGCCTCTTCCGGCACATACGAGAAGGCGTGCTGTAGAGCGATCAAATGCTGCAGCACCGTCTCCGGCCCCGCGCCCAACACCGCCAATGACGCGCCCAGCACCCGCTCGATGCGCACCGCGCCTGGTGCCCAGGCAGGGTCCTGGGGCTTCGGTGCATTCCGGACTTGATCGCCGACCTGGGCCGCGGCACCTTCTGTGCCCTGACCCAGGCCACCCTGGTCGGTGCCATGCTGCACTGCCAGACCCGAATCGCTGCTCATCGGCCCCTTCACCATCGGCGCACGCGAACGGCGCGCTGCCCGTTGGCGCGCCGCCGACCTTAGCTGTTCATTTGAGTATAGTCATGGATTTCCTTAGCGCTGGTCGCCATAACCTGCAGGGCGTCTCCGTTGTGCGCCGCCAGGTGTCTCGGCTCGCATCCCTGCTCGCGGCACCCTTACTTACAGCCTTTTCGCTCCCCTGGGGCCTGCTCGTCCTGCCGCTGCCGGCAACCGCCGCTCTGCCCGCCATCGTGGACGAGCAGCCGCTGCCGAGCCTGGCGCCGATGCTGGAGCGGGTGATGCCGGGCGTCGTCAACGTCTCTACACTGACCCGCCGCACGCTGGAGGACCACCCGCTGTTGCGCGACCCATTCTTCCGGCGCTTCTTCAGCATCCCCGGCCGGCCGCGGGAGCAGGAAAGCCAGAGCCTGGGCTCCGGCATCGTCATCGACGCCGAGCGCGGCATCGTCGTCACCAACCATCATGTTGTGCAGGGCGCGGACGAGATCCGGCTCACACTGCACGACGGCAGGCGAGTGGACGCGCGGGTCATCGGCTCGGACCCGGAGACGGACATCGCGGTGCTTCAGGCCCGGACGGACCAACTGACGGCGCTGGCGCTGGCCGACTCGGACGCACTCAAGGTCGGCGATTTCGTGGTGGCCATCGGCAGCCCCTTCGGCCTGGCGCAGACGGTCACCTCTGGCATCGTCAGCGCGCTCGGGCGCACGGGCTTGGGCATCGAGGGCTACGAGAGCTTCATCCAGACCCACGCCTCCATCAATCCCGGCAACTCCGGCGGCCCGCTGGTGAACCTGCACGGCGAGCTGGTGGGCATCAACACCGCTATCCTCGCCCCCGGGGGCGGCAACGTCGGCATCGGCTTCGCAATCCCGACCAACATGGCGCGCGCGGTCATCGACCAGATCCTGGAGCATGGCACGGTGCGCCGCGGCCTGTTCGGTGCCACGGCCCAGGACCTCACTCCGGAGCTCGCCGAGGCGCTGGGCACCGACGAGCTTCGTGGCGCGGTGATCTCCAGCGTCGAGCCTGACTCCGCCGCGGCCCGTGCTGGGCTCAGACCCGGCGACCTGGTGCTGGCGCTGGACGGCCGGCCGGTGCGCAGCTCGGCCGAGCTCCGCACCCGCATCGGCCTGCTGCGCGCCGGCAGCCGGCTCGAGCTCACCGTGCTTCGCCACGGCCGGCGGTTGGCCATTGAGGGCGAGGTGGAGGACCCCTTCGCGGACTTCGTGCACGGCGAGCAGGTGCACCCAGCGCTGGAAGGCGCCCTGCTCGGCGAGCGCGAGAGCCGCTCCCGGCGCGGCCGCCGGCAGCTGGTGCAGGTGGGACCGCTGCGCCCCGGCAGCCCCGCCTGGCTCGCCGGCCTGCGCGAGGGCGACCTGCTGCTCGGCGCCAACGGCTATGAGATCGACTCCCTAGACAGGCTAAGCGCCGCGCTGCGCGCCGGCATCGACAGCCTTCAAGTGCTCCGGGAAGGGCAGCTCCTGCTACTGGCCCGGCGCTGACCGGGAGCTCCGGCTTCCCGCGCTGGACCACCCGTTGCCTGGCCATGGACCGCCGCGGCCGGCGCATCGGCGGCTGCCTGGAGCCGCCTGCCGTGCGCCTGGCGTTACTTCGACCATTCGTCCGAAGACGCACTGCAAGCTGTTGATTCTCCATTCCGGAGATCCAAGGCTCGGCCCTATCAGGGTGGTCAAGCGGTCGAGGCGCCGAACGCGGATGAGATACTCGGTGGTGGTTGAGCACGATCTGCGACGACTTCGCTAGATGCGTCCGCGACTGCCGCCGCTGGCCGCGGGGTGGAATTCACACGATGAGTGTCTATCGGTGTTGAGGGCCAGAGTCGGTCAGGAGCGGACACTCGGCTGGGGTCCCAGGACTGCCCGCCACCGGCCGAACCCGGCCATCGCGGGAGTCACAGTCGGCTCGCTGGTTTAGTACTATGGCGCCCAGCGTTACGCCGAGGTCGACGAAAGCGCGCCCGGGCATCCAGGTTCGCCGGCACGCTCGGCCCCTCCCGCACGTCAGCCTAGGGCGATTTCTGTCAACAAACAGACCGCTTGGCTTGTCTTTTCGCCCGCCTTCTGCGTCGCGGCAGCGGGCACAGAGCTTGACTATGCGCCCGCTGCCGCTCCTTGAAGGCGAGCGAAAATCCTGCGCCATTCGGTCTGTTTGTTTCCGGCAATCGCCTAGGGCTTGAACCCGGGGCGCGGCGCCGGGTCACTCGGAGTCGCCATTCGGGGGTCGTATGCTCAAGAAGCTATTGCTAGGCGTGGCTTTCGTCGGTGTCGTCGGCGGCGGTTACGCGCTCTATCGCGGCTGGACTCCGGACCACAATCTCGACAAGTCCGGTCATCTATCCAGGCTCGCACAAGACACCGGGCTCGACAGCGTGTTCCAGGCTATACACGACTTGATCGCGAAGGGCCGCAAGTTCATCGCGGACAACGGGTTCAACAGACAGGCCGAGCGTGCCTATCGCGAGCGATGGTGCGCACGCGGGGATACCTCTGCATGTGCGGAGCTTTGCAATGAGTTTGGTGTCAGCACAGCATGCGAGAAGCTGGCGCGCCGCCGGTGAGCGGTCGCACAGCCGGGTAGCTCGCCCCAATGCGCAAAGGTTCGGATACCCTACTGTGTAACTTCGCTAACGCTTCGGCAACCGAACCGTTGTCCGTCTGGTCAACCTGGCCCGACACCGTATGCATTCGCCGATTATCATGCACAGGCTACTAGGCACCCTAGCCTGCGCTGGCGGTGTTTACACAACCGCGAGCATAGATTCATTGTCTCTCCGGAACTAGGTGAGCTGCGGCTAACGATGCGGATAATGGGAGACGGCGAATACAGGAATTGAAGGGCATCCTCTCCAATCGCCCAGACTAATGCAATGCTATAGAATCATGCAACCTGCAGCCATTCGAGACAAGTTCGGCGATCATTTCCTTGTCACCGATCACACCTTCAAACTTGGGATTCACCACAGATTTAGCGCGCATATTGCCGAGCGATTTCGACGACGCGATGTTCTCGAGACATGTACAGGGGCGGGCTTGACGACCATACCACTAGCAAGGGTCGCCTCACATGTTACGACCGTGGAAATCGACTTGAGCCATCAGCAACAAGCCAGACAGAACGTCGCAAAAGCGGGCCTTTCGCAGAAGGTTGGCTTCATCACCGGGGACGTCCTCGACGAGCATCTGTTGAATGACTTGCCGCCCGTCGATGCGGCTTTCCTCGATCCTGATTGGGCTGACACGGCGCCTGGGCATCAATACCGATTCATCAATTCCAACACCCGTCCGCCGGCGGATGCTTTGGTCGAAAGAATCCTCCGCATCACGAGTAACTTGGCTTTAGTCCTACCGCCTCACCTGGACGTTGCCGAGCTTCGCCAACTACCTGCAAATGAACGTGAGAAGCTGTATCTCGACGGCAGTCATGAGCTCTATTGCATTTACTTCGGTCAGCTCATCAACAGGACGGGCGAGACGGAGTATCGCGTAGCGCTATGAACCTTGAGACAGAATAGTAGCTCCGACTATTAGGACTGAGATGTCCTGATGCCTGAGCCTAGCCTGGCTAGGGAGAAGGGGTCGGTGCGGCCTGGCAAGGCCGCGTGTTCTAGCGGGTGTGAATCCCGCCTGGGTAATCGTGCGCCGCGAGCCCAGTATCGAGCCTTGCGGCGCGACTGGTAACAGGCGCGTCGATGCGTAGGCACGAAAGCAGGCGAGGTGCAAAGGTAGCGGGTGGAGCCGACCTTGAAGGTGTTGAGCCCCGAAAGTCTTGGTTGGCGAGTGCCGACGGTTTCGACCCGCCGGTAGGCAACAACCGGCGCTGCGCGATGGCGAGCGGCGCTGCTACTCCCCGGGGTCCGAGGCCGTGTCGAGCCTGACATTGAGAGCACGCGATAACCAGGGAGATCCGTGCATCGGTCCGCTGGAAGCGGGCACCCGTCAACAAGTGTAAAAAGCGAGGACAAGGGCGGAGGTGCACGGAAGTCGGAGCCACCCATACGAGGGTTGACGCCTGGTAATGCGGGTCGAGCAAAGGGGTGGCGGCCTGAGACAACGCGAGGGTGAAACACGGCCCTACACTGAGAGGATTCTGTCCGTGGCAACGAAGCTCGCGCGTTTCACGCAGTTGGCGCGCCTCGTCCTGTGGGCGGTGCGTGGGACGCTTGGCGCCGCGGCGGATGCCGTCGGTGCGCAGTCGACAGGGCGCCGGATCGCTCCCCCTGTTCCGCTGCGAACGACTCGGGCTGCTCGGGCTGCTCGGGCTGGGAGCCGAATAGTATAACACCCCACGTCCGGTTCTGCGAGGAGCCGGGAGCGAACCGTCGCACGGTGGAGATATTGCGGCACCGCCGGGAAACCAGGCGGCAAACGGCTAAAGCAAACATCTGCCTAATCGTCGGCAAGGACCCGGCTTACTTCCCGATGCTCCAGGGTTTTGTGACTTGAGTGCGCCACGGAGAAGAAAAAGGGGTCGCCGTCGCCGGCAACCCCTTGATTTGGCTGGTGGGCCGTCTAGGATTCGAACCTCGGACCAATGGATTAAGAGGCTCATAAAATCCATAACTTGCTTAGTTACGCAACACCTGACAGCGGCAACGGTGCGGCTTCCCGTGTTGTGTCGCGCTACCGTTCGTCGGTTGATGTTCCGTTGGCTGTCCCGTGGGTGTCCCGCGACGCCGACTCCTTATGAGAGGTAGAAGCGCGCCCGTTGCTGTATCGGGAAGGGCGGCTGCCGCTGCCGCAACGGCCAACGGCACGCCCGCGTCCTGGACAGTGCACAATGGCTCGCCGGCAGTATGAGGGACGCCGGGCGGCGGCGGCGAAGCGGCCCCTAGGCCGCGCCGGAGCTTACCGGACACTTCAGGGTCTTCGCCGACTGGCCCAGCGCCAACCTCCGGCTTGCCAGCGATCGCCGTACACCCTGGCGAGCAGGCCGGGACCCTCGTGGACTGCAATCTGCCGTTGCAGTCCGCGGTGGCGAATCTCGGCTTCTAGCCGCGGAATCAGTCCAGGGTCACGAAAGATGATCGCGTCACCGTCGGCACCCGACGCACCGACGGCAAACTCGAATCCAACGTCTTCCAGCAGGCGGTTGATCGCGGGCCGGCCGAACACCGCGAGGACCGCGGCTTGGCATGGGTGTATCACAAGGTCGGCGAAACACCACGTACCCCAGTAGTCCACCAGTCGGAACGAATCGCTGGTTTTCGGAATCCGGCCGAACGCCTTTGCGACTTCCCCGCCCCATTCTCCGTTGGTATCCGCCAAACGGTCGAATGGCAGGCCGACGGCTTCGGCGAACTGCCCCGAAGTCATCGCCTCGTGTGCTGCGATGGCCTCCCGCGCCGCCGATTCCGAGAACAGGCAGAACAGCGGTCCATCGAGCGCGAGCGCGGACGGCATCTCGCTGTAGAGCAGAGTCAGCGGTGCGGGATGCATGGTCTGCTCACTGCAGCCGGGCGCAAACCGCTCGTGCAGTCATGGACGGTGGGAGCGTTCGCCCGACAGCCTCGGAGCGGGCCGACCGCTGACCGCCGGCGCCTCGCCGAACGGTGCGCCCCGTTCACGCCGCGCGCTCGCCAGGCTCGCCCTGCGCCTGCCGGACCAAGTAGGCAATCTTCCGCTCCAAGGTCGCCGGATCGCGGCAGACATGGAACAGCCAGCGCCCGAGCTTGCCCCAGTTGTTCACGGCCATGACCCAGCGCTTCGCGGCGCCGTGCTTAGCCTTCGTTTGGTCGTCCTCGCAACCCTTCACCTCCAGCACCAGGGTCAGGTCCGTGCCGGGCGCATCCAGCCGCACCAGGAAATCCGGCTCGTAGTTGTGCGCGACGCCCATGTACTCGTAGGGGATCACCAAACCCAGCTCGTCGTTCCTCGCATAGCAGCGAATGGTACCGTCCTGCGTGGAGCTTTCCAGGCGGAAGGCGACGCTGACCTCCGACGAGGCCGTGTCCAGCACAACCTGGTTGATGTGGCTGTGCTGGGTGGCGTAGACCGGGCGCTTCGTCTTGAAATCCACTTCCGCCGTGGTGCCGATGGCCTTGTAGCGGTTCAGCAGCGGCAACAGCGGTGGCTCGCCGTGTGAGATCAGCACCGGCGGCCGCGCTGGCTGCCCACCCGGTCGGTCTCGTACCAATAGCCCGCGGGGCGCCGGCCGGCGGCGTGGTAGGCCGCGCCGGTCTGGCGGTCGTACTGCCAATGCTCCGCGGGCTCGTGGCAAGGCGAGCAGATGATGGGGCGCTCGACGGGTTGGAGGGGGATCTCCGGCTGCTGCTCAGCGCTCATGGATAGGTTCCTGCGATGCCCCCGTGCAGGAGGCTGCTCAGGCTGCCGCCCGTTCGGTGACGACGGGATACAGTCCCGTCTCCTTCGCCTCCAACAGCGCGATCTCCACCACACTGCCGTCGTCGGCTTAGCTGATGTTCACAATCCAGGCGTGCGAGACCTCGCGTGCCACGGGCTTTTCGCTGACGGGAATCTCAAGGATGTCGTCTTCGGGGTGATAGCGTGTGTGCATTGAAGAATGGCGCGCTTTGAGGTGTGCGTTCATCGTCAAAGCAGCGCCTTGAACGCGTCCATGTCCAGCCGCGCTTGCTTCAGGATGTGGGACAAGGTCGAACGCTTGATCGGACGGTGGGCGGGTACCGTCAGCTTCAGCGTCTCGGTCGCGGTGTGCTTCTGCAAGCGGATGTGGCTACCCGCTTGGCGTACGACGACCCAGCCGTCTCGCCGCAGCGCGGCAATGACTTGCACGTAGCCAAGGCTCGGAACCTTCGTCATGGGCGTGGTCAGATCGCGACCTCGGCGATCTCGCTGTCGGGTGACCGTGCCAAATCATCCTCGACGGGTTCCAGATACAAGGCGATGGCCTCGCGGATATTGGCCAGTGCTTCCTCACGCGTATCGCCCTCGCTGATGCAGCCCGGCAGAGCAGGCACCAGGACCGTAAAGCCCCCTTCCTCGCTCGGCTCCAACACGACTTTCAGTTGCATATCATCAACCTCCCACGGGAGAAACGAACCTTGGCCGCCGCGAGTAGCTAACCCGTCGGGACCATGCTCAGCTTAGCCCATGCACCGGCATCACCTCATTACCCCGCGGGTCGATGACCTTCACCGCCACGCGCCGATGCTCGCCGGGCGGGAACGGACCAGCAAAGGGGTATCGAGTCGCCGCACCTTGGCATGGTCGCGCAACACGGCCGCCGCATGGCCCACGACGGGCACCACGCGCCGCTCGCTGTTCTCGGTCCGTTCCAATAGGATGGCCCCGCGGTCCAGGTCTACCCGATCCCAGGTCAGACCCAGGACCTCCCCGGACCTCATCCCGTGGACAACGCCAGCACAACAACGGGGTACAGGTGCCGATTCCCGGACGCCTCGCAGGCAACCAGCAGCCGGTCCCGCTCATGGTCGGACAGAAACCGCACCCGGCCACGGGGCTCCTTGGGTTTGGTGACCATCCGAGCCGGGTTGTCTTCGATCCATCCCCACTCCTTCACGGCCACGGTGAAGGCGTGGGACAGGGCCACGAGATAACGCGCCACGGTGGCGGGGGTCTTGCATTGTCCCCGTGCCCTAGGCTGAGTTGCGGGCTCGTCCCGCGCTTCCGCAGTCAACGCCGGAGTGCAGCCGGCGAGCGTGTAGGCTCCCCGTTCCTGTGACCACCATTCGATCTGTTGGACTTGGGCGGCTTGTGTGCCCGCGGCCTTGGTCGGCAGCACGACCCGGATGTAGCACTCGCACAGCTCCCGGACCCTGTGTTTCTGCGCCTCTGCCGTCTTGAAGTGCCCCCGCTCTCGGATGGCCGCCTCGATCTGCTCGGCCCACTTCTTGGCGTCGGTCAGCCGGTCGAACGTCGCAGACTGCGCCGGGTGGCCCTTGATGCGGACCTTCACCTGGTAGCGGGTCTTGCCGGTGTTGTCGGTGCGCTTGGCGATGGTGGCCATGGTCAGCCCTCCACCAATGCGAGCAGGTCAAGCTCCGCACGCATCAGCAGATCGGCCAGCCGGGGGCGCGTGCCGTTGCCGCCTTCGGCGAGATTGCGGACCTCGAAGAACACCCCGTGGACCAACGAGCGGGTGAATGCTCGTGTAGAGTCTTGGTTAGCCATTGCCGAACCTCTGCTACAGGTTGGGTTGTCGTCAGAGCCCCGATGCGGTGCCCGCCGTTCCGGGGCTCGTTCGTTCTGGCAGGTGCCAAGGCTAACTATTGCGTGGAATTGTCGCGGCGGTGTCCCGCGAGTGTCCAGCGAGCAAAGAAAAAGGGGTCGCCGTCGCCGGCAACCCCTTGATTTGGCTGGTGGGCCGTCTAGGATTCGAACCTAGGACCTATGGATTAAGAGTCCACTGCTCTACCAGCTGAGCTAACGGCCCTGTGCATGGCCGGCAGTGACCGCGGTGCGGTGTGCCGGTGCCAGTTGGGGCGAACGATGGGGCTCGAACCCACGACCACCTGGGCCACAACCAGGTGCTCTACCACCTGAGCTACGTCCGCCATTGAACCTGTTGCCAGGCGCCGTTGCGGCGCCGTTCTGCGATGACCCGACGTGCGCAACCCGCGAGCGACCAAGACCGCGACTGGCGCCCCGAGGAGGACTCGAACCCCCGACCAAGAGCTTAGAAGGCTCCTGCTCTATCCGCCTGAGCTATCGGGGCCAAGAATCTCCGCACCTCTGCGACACGTCCAGAGCCCTGCCGCACGGCACGAACTGGATTTCGTCCGGCTAGGCGGGACCGACACCGTCGTGCTGCCTCGCTTCGAAGAGGTGACCGAGGTCTATGGCGTCATCGCCGACCCGCCAACCCCATCGGTCTTGGTCGGGGTAGAGGGATTCGAACCCCCGACATCCTGCTCCCAAAGCAGGTGCGCTACCAGGCTGCGCTATACCCCGGCGTCGGCGCGGCTCGGCATCGCCGTAACCTTAAACAACGCAGAATATATCCTGTCGAGGTGTGCGTCAAACTCGCGGCACGCTCATCGCGTCGTCGCCGGCGCGCTGCTCAGCGGCGCCTGGATCGCGCAAGAGCCACGCCGGACACCGCGTCCAGGAACCCATCCCGGAGGCAATTCCCGATTCGGCGCGAGCGCTTGCGCAGCACGCGCCGGCGCCGGATCATGGCCGCGTCACAGCGCGGGAGGGTACGATGGGCGCAAGCATCCTCGATGGCAAGGCCATCGCAGCAGAGATTCGCGGGCAGCTGAAGGCACGGGTGGACGCGCGCCTGGCCGCCGGACGGCGCGCCCCTGGCTTGGCCGTGGTGCTGGTGGGCGAGCATCCGGCCTCGCAGGTCTATGTACGCAACAAGCGCAAGGCCTGCACCGAGGTCGGCTTCCGTTCGGCCCTGCATGAGCTGGCGGCAACGACGTCCGAGGCGGAGCTGCTGGCACTCGTGGACCGACTGAACGCCGACGCCGCCATCGACGGCATCCTCGTACAGCTGCCGTTGCCGCCGCAGATCGACGCGGAGGCGGTCATCGAGCGCATCCTGCCGACCAAGGACGTGGATGGCTTCCACCCCTACAACATGGGCCGGCTGGCTCTACGCATGCCGCAGCTGCGCCCCTGTACGCCGAAGGGGATCATGACCCTGCTGGCGCGCACCGGCCAGCGACTCGAGGGTCTGGACGCGGTGGTGATCGGTCAATCCAACATCGTCGGCCGACCGATGGCGCTGGAGCTGCTGGCCGCACGCTGCACCATCACCCTGTGCCACAGTCGCACCAAGGACTTGGCGGACAAGTCCCGCGCCGCCGACCTGCTCGTCGTGGCCATCGGCCGTGCGCGCCAAGTGCCAGGCGATTGGATCAAGCCGGGTGCGCTGGTGATCGACGTGGGCATGAACCGTGATGACGACGGCAAGCTCTGTGGCGACGTGGACTTTGCCGCAGCGGCAGAGCGAGCGGCCTGGATCACGCCGGTGCCGGGCGGCGTCGGGCCTATGACCATCGCAAGCCTGCTGGAGAACACCCTGCACGCCGCGGAACTGCACGCCGACGCCTGACATCCAGGTGCGCAGGCCACGCGATGAAGAGTCGGCAATCGCCTCTGGCGTCAGCCTGGCAGGTCCAACGGCAGCCCCTGTGCGTCGGCCAGCTCCCGCAGCCGCCCGTCGAACAAATCGGCAACGCGGGCATAGCCCACATCCGTCGGGTGCATGGCGTCGTACCAGTGCCTCGGCACGAGACAGCCGCGGCAGTTCACGTGATGGACGTAGGGGTTTCCGGCGGCGAATTGGGCCAGCTCGGCGTTGTAGCGGTCCATGATCGCGATCATGATGGAGCGCTGCAGCTCGGGGTCGAGGATCCCCTGCGCGCGCAGGGGCTCGCCGAGCCAGGGATCCTTGGTCTCCCGTGGAATCGGCGCATCGTAGCCGTGGAGCAGGATGTGCAGCCCTGGGTGGCGGGCATGAATGTCTTCGAAAAGCTGCCCGTAGCTGCCCACGAGCTCGGAGATGAAGTCGTCGAACGCAGGGGTGTGGGCATAGGCCGCTGCACTCATCCCGGGCCTGTACGCGGGCACGAGCTGGGCGAGCCGCCCATTGCCCACCATGTCGTTACCGCCACCGCTGATCAGGAAGCAGTGCGGCCGGTGCTCAGCCAGTGCCGGGAAGATGTCCTTGCTCTGCTCGGCAATGATGTTGGACAGGGTGTCACCGGCCTTGCCGAGGCTGAGCACGGCGTACCGCTCGGACAAGTGATCGATCACGTCCCGCAGCAGAAACGGATACTGGAACCAGGAATCCCCCTCGGAGACGATGCGCAACCCGGCATAGCCGGCAGCGATCTGCCGGCGGTAGCGGCGCTCGCGATAGCGGCGCGAATAGGTATTGAGGAGCATGGGCAGACGACGCCGGTACATCTGCCAACGCGCAACGCTCTCCGGCCGCGCCCCGGCCACCGGATCGATGGAGCCCCCGAGATCCTCGACCTGAATGTATTCCAGCAAGGCATCCGGCGCCCGGGTCGCCTCGCGCAGCATCCCCAACAGCTCTCGCACATCGATCTGAACCACGAGCTTTGATCTCGGGAAGGATTAAGAGACGATTCAAGAGCAACCAACCAGCAGACGACCTAGGCGATTGCCGGAAACAAACAGACCGAATGGCGCAGGATTTTCGCTCGCCTTCAAGGAGCGGCAGCGGGCGCATAGTCGAGCTTTGTGCCCGCTGCCG
>JANQFI010000087.1 GCA_028277905.1 Chromatiaceae bacterium
GAGCCGCCGGAGCTGGTCCGACGCTATCTCGGCGACTGCCGGGCCTTGGCGCGCCACCCGCTGGCAGACCGCATGGTGGCGGCGATGGCCGCGGAGCCGGAGGCGCTCTCTTGGGCGCGCTCCAAGTCCTACGACGACGAACCCACCATGGCGGATTTCCTGGAGCGCTATGCCGTCGCTCTGACCTTCGGGCCGGACCGCTTCGGCCGGACCAATCCCTACTGGAGCGACCGGGCTTCGGTCGGGGTGACCCTGCAGGCGCCCGACGTCGACTATCTGGCCCATGCCCACGAGGCCGTCGAGATCTATTACATCCTGGCCGGCAGCGTCGACTGGCGGCAGGGCGACGGTGTCTGGCGCAGGAAGGCGCCGGGCGACTTCGTGCTGCACCGGGCCCACGAGCCCCACGCCATGCGCACCGGCGAGGAGCCGCTGCTCGCCATGTTCGCCTGGGTCAGCGACCTCATGTCCGACGTCTACCTGGTCGAGGCCGGATAGCCGGCCGATTTGCCTGCCCCCGCATGATCGGTTATCTGAGCCGTCATGCAGATCTACCTCTGGATCGCGTTGGGCAGCGCGCTGGGCGGCGCCGGGCGCTATTGGTGCACGGGCGTGGTCGCCCGGCACCTGGACGAGACCTTTCCCTGGGGCACGCTGACCGTGAACGTGGTGGGCTCGCTCTTGATCGGCCTGGTGGCCACGCTGGGCGAGCCGGAGGGCCGGCTGCTGATGAGCAGCACGACGCGCCAGTTCTTCATGATCGGCCTGTTCGGCGGCTTCACCACCTTCTCCACCTTCAGCCTGCAGGTTCTCTACTTGGTGCGCGACGGACAATGGCTGCCGGCCTCGCTCTACATCCTCGGCTCGGTCGCGCTCTGCCTTATCGGCGTCTGGCTCGGCCACGGCCTCGGCCTCGCGATCAATCGCTGAGACCTAAATCCGAATGGTGATGCCGCGCCGGTAGAGGCCGTAGAGCAGCAGCCACCAGACTGCCACCGTCGCCAGGGCGTAGGCGAGGGAGCCGTTGAGGGCGCCGGCCCAGGGCACGAAAAGGTCCTGGTAGAGGGTGAGCTGAAGGCTGCGCCGGTCGTCCAGGCGGATCACGCCGAGCAGGCGAGCGACGATGCCCGAGGCGAAGAACAGGGTGATGGCGTTCACCCCCATGACCTGGAAAGGCCGGCCGAGCCAGGTCCAGCGCCGGACTTCCATGACCTCGTAGCAGAGCGCCAGCAGCAGGAGCGAGCCGCCGGCGGTGAAGACCACGTAGGAGCTGGTCCAGAGCTGCTTGTTGATGGGGAAGGAGAAGGCTCCGCAAAGCGACCGAGCGCCACCACTTGGTCAATACAAAGGCCCTATAAAGGCCATAAATATGGTATTCCACATATGGAACAATTCATATTTGTATGAATTTGCTACACATATTGTATTATATAATACAACTATTTGATATTAAAGAAGAAAAAGATATTACAGAAAATTATACCCTGTACAATCCGCGAATATGGTACCAAAATCACCCGCAGAGGCTTGTAATATCACCCATAATTTGCCGTCATTTAAAGCCAATGACCTTGAAATGTTCCAGTTATGTATGCAAAACTGGAAACAGACTATACTTATATGGAATCTTGACATATTCTGTATAAACCCTATGTTGATATGGCCGTCAAGGAGACGAGTGATGGAAGATGAACGAGAAGAGAAATTCTCCCTCAACCTCAAGGGCGAGGGTATCAGCATCGAAAAGGAGGTCGACAAGCGCACAGCGCTTGCGATCGTTGCCGCGGTCATGGGCGGCAATGGCGTCCCTGTTGCTGGGACGGCAGCCTACCCGTCCGAGCGTTCCAGCTTCAACCCCGCGAAATCATTGCGGGAGTTTCTGATCGAGACCGCGCCGACCACAAACAACGAGCGCATCGCCACGATTGGGTTCTTTCTGCATGAGCACAAGTCTAAGGAGACCTTTTCTAAGGACGACATTGAAGCGGGTTTCCGCAGCGCGCGCGAGCAGCTGCCTAAGAACCTGCGCCGCGATCTTGGTCGCGCGGTAGGGGCAGGTTGGATCGAGGAGGTCGGCCAAAAGGGCCACTACCATGTGACGAACACCGGTGCAAAGGCGGTGCAAAGCTGCTTTGGGCGCCAGCGCCAGCCTATCACCCAGTGATTCGGGGAGATTGCACGATGGCGCTCAAGGACCTGGTGGCCGATGCAAACAAGATTGACGAGGAGACTATCGAGGACATTGTCGCGAACTATGTCCGTTACGATCCCGTGGCGTTCAAGATCGTGTTTACGCCGAACGGTGCGGAGCTCAAGAACGAGCTGAAGCTCCTGGTCTATTTGGTGTCTGTGGTTGGTTGGAAATATCTAGTGGAAGATGCCGAGGCGGTTCCAACCAAACCATCGGATCTTGAGGCTGCTTTGGGGATCGGTGGCGGCACGCTCAGACCAATCTTGAAAAAGCTGAAGGACAGCCACCTTGTATCAGTGAACGATGGCCACTACACCGTGCAGACTGCAAATCTCGACATCGTGCGGCGCGTCATAAAGGGTGAAAAAGTCAGATCCGCTCGAGTGCGAAAGTCAGCTACCAAATCAACGGAAAGAAATTCTTCCAATCAGCCGAGAACCCAAGACGCAAAACAGAAGAAAAACTCTGCTGGTGAACTCCGACCATTGTTAGAAGCATGGGTAAATGATGGGTACTTTGACGAGGCACGGACAATCCGAGACCTCCTTGAGAGATACCATGAGCACGCAATAATTGTGCAAAGGACGTCATTGTCCGGGCTTCTCCTCCGTGCCGTCCGAGATGGACTCTTGTCGAGGGCAAAGGTCGAAACGGACGGCAAAAGAATCTGGCGGTACAAAGCGAAGTCGCAATGACTAGCCTTCGCGATCAGATCGGTTCCGATCTTTCCGCTCACATAGACGCGGCAGTGGTCGAAGACCTCTTGTTGACGTACGATGATCTCATATCCAAGCATCGATCTGGCGATTTGGAAGGCGCGCTCACCAAGGCCGGTCGATTCGTAGAACACACACTCCGAGCAATCGAGTTTGTTCGCGCCGGAGTGGCTCCGGTCGAGATCAAGTCGGTTGCGGCCACTGTGCGAGCTTTAGAAAACGATACTTCGCTCGAAGAGTCGCTGCGCCTCCTTATTCCACGGGCGCTCTACGGCATGATTTACAACCTCCGCAGCAAGCGTGATGCCGTGCACGTGAAGGAGATTGACCCGCGGCACATTGATGTTGCGATGAGCGTGAGCGCTGCGAGCTGGGTGATTGCAGAATTTGTACGCCTATTTCACATTTCAGATGAGGCCGTGGTAGAGCAGTGTATGCTCGCGCTGAGCCGAACATCTATACCCTTCATCGAGACAGTAGACGGCGAGACGATCGTTGGGCGCCAGGTGGCTCCACGCACCGAGATTCTACTTTTGCTCGCGCATGCCAGTCCCGACGGGTTGAGCAGAACTGAACTCGGAATCTCGGCAAAATGCAGTCCCAGTTCCGTAACCAGGGCACTCAATAGCTTAATCGGCGACCGATTTGTGCACCGCGCAGCTTCGAAGAAGCATTTTATCACAGCCTCTGGAGAAGGTGCCCTTGCAGAAATGCTGACGCGATGAATATTCGCTGCGGACTGGCCTTTACATTTGACATTCAATTTGAGCGGTCATGCTTGCTTCGCCGATGGATGGGTCATTGGCCGAATTGTTTTTCTTGCGGATGACGACCGGCGGCCTGGTGACCCTGCAATAAACCCAGGACGTGCACTATGGCGCTGAGGGCGAATCCGCTCAAATCCGGATGGTGATGCCGCGCCGGTAGAGGCCGTAGAGCAGCAGCCACCAGACCGCCACCGTCGCCAGGGCGTAGGCGAGGGAGCCGTCGAAGGGGCCGGCCCAGGGCACGAAGAGGTCCTGGTAGAGGGTGAGCTGGAGGCTGCGCCCGTCGTCGAGGCGGACCACGCCGAGCAGGCGCGCGACGATGCCCGAGGCGAAGAACAGGGTGATGGCGTTCACCCCCATGACCTGGAACGGCCAGCCGAGCCAGGTCCAGCGCCGGACCTCCACCGCCTCGTAGCAGAGCGCCAGCAGCAGCAGCGAGCCGCCGGCGGTGAGGACCACGTAGGAGCTGGTCCAGAGCTGCTTGTTGATCGGGAAGACGAGGCCCCAGAGCCCGCCCAGCAGCAGGCAGGCGAGGCCGGCCCCGGCCAGGCCCAGGCTGACCCGGCTGGAGACCGGCGCGTCCTTCACCCAGGCCCCGGCGGCGGTGCCGAACAGCACGCTGGCCGCGGCCGGCAAGGTGCTCAGCAGCCCCTCCGGGTCGAACCAGCCCTGGTAGAGGTGGGCCGGGGTCAGCAGCAGGCGGTCGACATGGCCCGGGAGCGCGCCTTCCGGCGTCAGCACCCCGGCGCCTACGCCCGGCACGGGGATCCACGCGAGCGCGGCCCAGTAGCCGAGCAGCACCAGGCCCACCGCGACGGCCTGGAGGCGCGGCGACAGGGCGAGGACCAGCAGCACCGCCAGCAGATAGGCGAGCGCGATGCGCTGGAGCACCCCCATGATGCGCAGGGTGCTCACGTCCATCGGGGCGCCGTTGATCGCCCACTCGAGCGCCGCGGTCGAGGCGTTCAGCACCAGCCCCAGGGCGAAGAGCACCAGGACCCGGCGGATCAGCCGCTGGTAAAAGGCCGAATGGGCTCCGGCCGCTGTTTCCCGATAGCGGGCCAGGGTGAAGGGGATGGCGGCGCCGACGATAAAGAGGAAGGCCGGGAAGATCTGGTCGGTCGGCGTGAAGCCGTGCCACTCGGCGTGGCGCAGGGGGCCGTAGATGTGGCTCCAGCTCCCCGGGTTGTTGACCAGCACCATGCCGGCGATGGCGAGACCCCGGAAGCTGTCGAGAGAGGCGAGGCGCATGGGCGCGCTTGATGAGGGTCTTCGTTAGAGGGGCAGCCGCTGGCCGAGGCCGGTCTCGAGGGCCCGCTCGTAGACCGCGCCCGCCACCGCCACGTCGGCCAGGCCGACGCCGGCGAAGACCAGGGCGGTGCGCTCCTTGGCCCGCTCCCGGCCGGCCAGGCGTCCGACCACCAGGTGCGCCACCTCGCCGTCGTAGGGTTCCTTGTAGGCAAGGCCCTCCGTTCCGGCCTGGGCCTGGTCGTCGGTCACCACCCGGTCGAGCCGGCTCAGGGACTCCGAGATCCACGACAGGCCCAGGTCCACCATGCTGGTGAAGGAGCCGGGGCTGAGCCAGGCCGCGTCGAGGAAGGGCTCGGTGCGCGGCACCACCGGGGTGGTGGTGACGACGATGTCCATCTCGTGCAGCGCATCCCGCGGGTTTCGTACCGGCGTCGCGTCGAGACCGTCGGCCCGCACCTCCTCGGCGAAGGCCTCGGCGGTGCTGAAGCGCCGGCTGTAGGCATGCACCAGGCAGAGCGGGAAATGGGGCCGCAGGGCGTTCAGATGCATGCGCGCCTGCAGGCCGCAGGCGACGAAGCCGATGGTGGCGCTGTCCGGGCGGGCGAGGCGGCGGGCCGCCACGGCGGTGATCGCCGCCGTGCGCACGCCGGTGATCCAGCGCGCGTCCATCACTGCGACCGGCATGCCCGTCGCCGCGTCGCTCAAGAGGATCATGCCGGCGATGTGGGGCAGGCCGCGCGCCTCGTTGCCGGCGACGCCGACCCACTTCACGCCGGCATAGGGCGGCGCGTCCATCACCCCCGGGCTGGCGAGGAAGAGGGCGTTTTCATGTGCGTGCAGGGCGAGCTTCGGCTTCATCACGGCGCGGCCCTCGGCCTTGGCCGCGAACATGGCCTCCACCGCCAGCTCGACGTCCGCCAGGCCGAGGCCGCAGGCCTCGATGTCGGCGTTCGAGAGATAGAGGATGTCCTGGCCGAGCGTCATGATGCTCTCGACCTGACCATAGACCCAGGGCCGCAGGCAAGGGGCATTCCCTTTAGCCGCTCAGGCGGATCAGGGCATCGACCGCCACCGCTCCCTTGCCTTCCGGCAGCACCAGCAGGGGATTGACGTCGAGCTCGACGAGGCGTTCCCGATTGGCCTCGGCGTAGTCGGCCACGGCCATGACCGCGTCGATCACGGCGCCCAGGTCGCCCTTGGGCCGGCCCCGAAAGCCGGCGATGAGGGGCGCCACCTTGAGCCCGGCCAGCGCCGCCTCGACGGCGCCCCGGTCGGTCGGCAGCAGCAGGGTCGCGCTGTCGCGCAGCAGCTCGACCAGCACGCCGCCGCTGCCCAGCACCAGAGCCAGGCCGAAGGCGGGGTCGCGCTTCACCCCGACGATCAGCTCGGCCAGCGCGCCGGGGACCATGCGCTCCACCAGGAAGCTCTCGGCCGTCCGCCCGTCCCGCTCCAGCCGTGCGGTCATCTCTTCGACCGCCGTGGCGACCGCCGCCTCGCTGTCGAGGCCGAGGGCCACGGCGCCGGCCTCGGTCTTGTGGGCCAGGTCCGGTCCGGCGGCCTTCAGCACCACCGGGAAGCCGATCTCTTTGGCCGCTGTGGGTGCGTCCGCGCCGCTCACCCGGCGGCCGTCGGGCAAGGCGAGTCCGTGGCGGGCCAGGGCCTGTTTCGAGACCCACTCGTCGAGCAGGCGGGCCTCGCCGGCGCCGGCCGCCGGGCCGGGCAGGGCCAAGGCGGCCGCGCCCTCGGCCAGCAGGGCCGTGCGACGTTGCGGGTAGGCCGCCGCGGCGCCCAGGGCGGCGACGGTCTCGGTGATCCCTTGCAGGGGCGCCAGGCCGTTCTCCAGCGCCCGGGCGCGGACCGGCTCGGGCAGCAGCTCGGGTAGGGTCGAGGCGACCACGGCCGGGCAGCCGGTCGCCTTGTGGGCGGCGATGAAGCCGTCCACCGAGGTGTCCCAACCGGTCGGGTCGCAGCCCGCCACGTCGGGGTAGTCGATCATCAGCACGCCGACGTCGAAGCCGCTCTCGAGCGCCGTGGTGAAGCAGCGCTCCAGCGCCGCCCGGTTGCCCCAGACGG
>JANQFI010000098.1 GCA_028277905.1 Chromatiaceae bacterium
GTCAGGCTACATTTGCGGATCATGAGACTCAGGTCGTAAAGCCGGAAAGCACCTTAAGTATCGCATATAGTGGTATGTTGCAAAGCGGAAATCACCTAAGTCGCTCGCCGCTTCTGTCGGCCGGCACCCAGCCCGAATAGGCCCAGCGCCATCAGCACCGCCGTGCCGGGCAGCGGGGCGGCGGCGACATCGCCGGCGCGCACGGCCCAGGCGGCGGGGAAGCCGAGGACCTTATCGTCCTTGAACTGGCCGCCAAGGTCGTAGAGGAAGAACCAGGCGTCGAAGGGACCGGACGCGAACTCCGTACCCGACCAGTACACGTCCCGAATGTCCGTGAACGGGCCCTGGTCGCCGTCCAAGTCGTCACCAAACACGCCACCCAGATTTTGATAGAACATGTAACCCAGTTCGTTGTCCCGGCATTGCACCTCTGTCGCGCTGGAACAGTCGACCGGGTTGTCGGTCGCGCCCGTCGGCAGGCCCGCCGCTACCGATAACGAGGCCAGGCGCCAGTCCTCGAAGCCCTCGTAGGACAGACCATCTGCCCAGCCCACCGCCTCAAACCAAGTGCCCGTCATGCCCCAAAGATCCGCCGGCGCCCAGGTGATGTCGAGCACGTCGTCGTAGACCATGCCCGCCTGACGCGCGATCAACGTCGCCTGCGCCGTGCTCGCGAGGCTCAGCAAGCCAACGGCCAATGCCAGTTTCCAAGATTTCATCGATACGCCCCCAACGAGAGTAATTCAGACCTAATGCGAGCAAAAATCGCACCAATTTTACTTTTTCTCAACCAAAACAATTCAGTAGGTACATGACGGCGCTCTTCTCCGCCGAACGACGCGGCTCGCTGTAAAGTTTCCCGACACCAGTTAGGAGCGCTCCTTGCTACGCCTCGACATCGGAAAAATACGGGAAAACAAAGGAATCCGGCTGGCGGCTGGCGGCTGGCGGCTGGCGGCTGGCGGCTGGCGGCTGGCGGATCAGTGTAAAGAATCCTAACCCGGCAAAGCCGGAACCAAACAGGGCAGATCGACTATCGTTCCAGGTAATCCTCCCAGCATCGGAGCCGGACGATGAACCCCTTTGTCGAGCAACACCAAGCCGAGATCGGCTACGTCCTCTCGTGCTTCGACCGCGTCCTGATCAGCGGCACGCTGCCGGACATCGGCCATGCCAAGGCGATGGCTGGTGACCTCGGGGCATCGGCAACCGCCTGTTCGACGACCCGCGTCGGGCCGAGCCGTTGCGTGAGGAGATCCGCGCCAACGCCGAGCGCCTCGCCGCCGAGGCCGGGCTTGACATTGAGCTCATCCGCAAGCTGAAGGCGTTCCGCAAAGAGGATCGGGTCCAGCAGATCCTCGCCAAGCGTGGCGATCACCCCGGCCTTGTACACATCTTCTCCGCCATGCAGGCCTGTTCCTCCTATCGTCCCTGGCACGACAAGCCGAGCGGCAAGACGTTCTTCAAGCCGATCACGGGCAAGTGCCTGCACGACTACTGCGACTTCATCGACGCGCAGCTCGGCCTGTGCGACCTGCGGGTGCCGACCTGGCCGCCGTTTCGCCTGCAGGTCTACTGCAACGGCCACGGCTGGCTGGCGCGGCAGTTGACGCCGGCCGGGATCGGCTTCGCGACCGCCGACAACGCCTTCCTGCAGCTTGCCGATCCGGCCGAGGCCCAGCGCTTGGCCGACAGCCTCGATGCCACCGCGCTGCATCGCCACCTCGAGCAGTGGGCGCGGCGCTGCTGCCCCCTGACGGATACGGATACGGATACGGATAGGAAATTCAAGCGCCTCTGCGAGCCCAAGGCGGCGTCGGTTGAGGGAGGCACCGAAGCGGTGGATGAAGCTCACCGCCCCGAAGCGGGCCTGCGCGCCAGCGCCGCTGCTCCGGCGCAGATGGGCCTCGATGACGCGCAGCAGGATGTGCAGCACGGCGCTGACGGCCCGCGGCTCGCGCTCCAGGTACCAGCGCAGCCGTTTGGGCACCGAGAGGACCCACTGGCGCACCGGCAGCGGCGGGATGACGTGATCGACCAGGTGCGCCGCGGTCTCTGCCCTGCGCCGGGCGTTGCACGACGGACACAGGCCGCGACCTTTGCACGAGAAGGCGACCAGGAAGTCATGCCCGCAGTCCGGGCATCTGGCCCGGGCAAAACCGTAGGCGAGGATGCCGCATTCGAGGTAACGACGAAATTC
>JANQFI010000130.1 GCA_028277905.1 Chromatiaceae bacterium
GCAACGGCAAGGGAGCCAACGCTGATCGACGCCGGTGCTTCGAGATCGCGCGGTTCGGCGTTGGAATGCGCAGCGATTCAGGACTGCCTGGAAGCCTGCACAGCGATGACCGTTGCTGACAATGCGCAGGGCAAGGCGATGTTAACTCGGATCGTTTCCATGCTCACCAAGCTCGGACAACGATCCCTTGATGTGCGAGAGGACCCTATCGCCTATGGCGACTTCGATTACGACAACGACAGCGACAACGAAAGCGATAAGGATAGCGAATAGATGTGTTCAGGTAATTCTTGACTTCCCCTAGCGACTCATCACCATGATTGCAGCCATCTTGAGTCTCACGGCGTTGGGCCTGGGCCTGGGCGCCCTGCTCGGCATTGCGGCCCGTTACCTGGCGGTGGAGGAGAGCCCCATGGTCGGCCAGGTGGAGGAGCTGCTGCCCGGCTCCCAGTGCGGACAGTGCGGCTATCCGGGCTGTGGACCGGCCGCCGCGGCGCTGGCGGCCGGCGCGGCGCCAGTGACCCTGTGTCCGCCCGGGGGCAGGGCATTGGCGCAGGAGCTGGCGTCGCTCTTGGGCGTCAACCCGGACCTCTCCGACATGACCGAGGAGGCGCCGAGGGTGGCGCACATCCACGAGCGGCTCTGCCTCGGCTGCACCAAGTGCTTCAAGCGCTGCCCGACGGACGCGATCATCGGCGCCAACGACCAGGTCCACGCCGTGTTCGAGGACGCCTGCACCGGCTGCGGCAAGTGCGTCGATGCCTGCCCGACGGAGTGCATCGAGCTGCGCGCACCCTTGCTGACACTCACCAACTGGGTCTGGCCGGTGCCGGAGGCAGCCTGACATGAGCGCCAAGCCGAAGCTGTTTCGGATCCGCGGTGGGGTCCACCCGGACGACCGCAAGGCGCTGGCCATGGACGCGCCCATCGAGGACCTGCCCATGCCCGCGCTGCTGCACATTCCACTGCAGCAGCACATCGGCGCTGCTGCGAATCCGGTCGTGCAGCGCCGCCAGCAGGTCCTCAAGGGCGAGCTCATCGCCCATGCCCAGGGCGCCGTGTCCGCACCCATCCATGCACCCACGTCCGGCCGCATCGCCGGGCTCGGGCTCTATCCGGCCAATCATCCGTCCGGGCTCAACCTGCGCACCATCACGCTGCAGCCGGACGGCGAGGACCGCTGGCATCCGGAGATCGCGGGTGTCGATGACCCCTTTGCGCTGGCACCGGAAGAGATCGCCAGGCGCGTCGCCGATGCGGGCGTCGTCGGCATGGGCGGGGCAACCTTCCCGTCAGCGGTGAAGCTGAGCTTGCGCAACCGCTACAGCCTGCACACCCTGGTCATCAATGGCGCCGAGTGCGAGCCCTATCTGACCTGCGACGATCGCCTGATGCGCGAGCAGCCGGACGCCGTCCTGGACGGCGCACGCATCATGGCCCGCGGCTTGGGCGTCGAGCGCATCCTCATCGGCATCGAGGGCAACAAGCCTCGGGCCATCGCGGCACTTCAGCGGGCGGCGGCGCCGTTCAAGCGCATCCAGGTCCTGCGACTGCCCATGCGCTACCCCATGGGCTCCGAGAAGCACCTGGTGCAGGCCCTCACGGGGAAGGAGACCCCGGCGCGCGGCCTGACCGCGGAGATCGGCGTCGTCGTCCACAACCCGGCGACCGCATTTGCGGTCCATGAGGCGCTGCGGCTCGGCCGGCCGCTGATCTCGCGGGTGGTGGCGGTCACCGGCCAGGCGATCACTCGCCCGCGCAACCTGCGGGTGCCCCTCGGCGCCAAGGTGGAGGCCCTCGTCGACCACTGCGGCGGCTTCAGCGAGGAGCCCGCCAAGCTCATCAGTGGCGGGCCTATGATGGGCCAGCCGCTCAGAGAGCTGCGTGTGCCCATCATGAAGGGCAGTAACGGCGTGCTGGCCCTCACCGCCACCGAGACCAACCAGCACAGGCCGGCGCCCTGCATCCGCTGCGCGACCTGCGTCGGCGCCTGCCCGTGCGGCCTGGTGCCGCTCACCATGGCGGCGCATGTCCGCAGCGGCGACCTTGACGGCGCCGTCGGGCAGGGGCTCATGGATTGCATCGGCTGCGGCTCCTGCGCCTATGTGTGCCCGGCACACATCCCGCTGGTGCAGTTCTTCAACCACGCCAAAGGCGAGCTTGCCGCCCGTGGCCGCGCCATGCAGAAGCAGATCGAGACCAAGCGCCTCGCCGAGGCCCGCACCGCGCGCCTGGAGGCGCAGAAGCGCGCCAAGCGTGAGGCCATGGCCCGCCGCAAGGCCGAGCAGGCGGCCCAGAAGGCGAAGCAGAAGGCCAGGGCGCAAGCGGCAGCGAAGGCGAAGAAGCCCGAGGTGGCAGAGGCCAGCTGAACCGGAATTGCGGGTGCAAAGGGGGAGCCGGATTCCGTTGCCCTCCTGTACTCCTGCGCGCCCGCGCTCTTGCACTTTGGCACCACCCCTGCCAAGCAACTGCAAGCCGTTGCCGAAGGGGCTGACCGAGACACGACCCCATGAATCCACCCCTTTCAGCCAGCCCCCACGCGCATGCACCCGTGAGCATCGGTCGCATCATGGCGCTGGTGATGCTGGCGCTGCTGCCGGCGACCTTGTTCGGCCTCTACCAATTCGGCTGGCCAGCGATCTTCCTGTTTGTCGTGACCGTCGGCGCCACCGTCGGCTTCGAAGCGCTGGCGCTGGTGGCCGCAGGCATGCCGTTGCGGGCCAGGCTGATGGACGGCTCGGCGTTGCTCACCGGCTGGCTCCTGGCCATGACCCTGCCGCCCTGGGCACCCTGGTGGATCGGCGTCGTCGGTGGCGCCCTGGCGGTGCTACTGGGCAAGCAGGTATTCGGCGGCATCGGGCAGAACCTCTTCAACCCGGCCATGGTGGCGCGGGTGGCGCTGTTGATCTCCTTCCCACTGGAGATGACCCGCTGGGTCATGCCGTCGCCGATGTTCTCAGGCGCGGCGCCGGGTTTCCTGGAGGGGCTCGCCATCACCTTCGGCGGGCAGACCTATGATGCGCTGACCGGCGCCTCGATCCTCGGTCACCTGAGCACCGAGCTGGGGCAGGGCGTCGCTCTGGACGCCGCGTTGAGCAGCGTCTTCGACCCCTTCTCGGCGCTGCTCGGCGCCGTTCCGGGCAGCCTTGGCGAGACCTCGGCGTTGTTGCTGGCAGCCGGCGGCGCCTGGCTGGTGTACAAGGGCGTCAGCGGCTGGGAGATCCCCGTGGCCGTCCTCGGCACCATCGCCCTGCTGGCGACGGCCATGCATCTGATCGACCCGGCGCAGTACGCCCCGGCGCAGTTCCACATGCTCACAGGTGCGACCGTGCTGGCGGCCTTCTTCATCGCCACGGACCCGGTGACCTCGCCGGTTTCCCGGCAGGGGCAGCTGCTCTTCGGTGCCGGGGTGGGCGCCTTGATCTACCTGATACGCACCTGGGGCGGCTACCCCGAGGGCGCGGCCTTCGCGGTGCTGCTGATGAACGCCGCCACGCCGATGATCGACCACTACCTCAAGCCGCGCATCTACGGCCGCGATCGCCGCGGCAAGCCGCTCGAGTACCCGGAGTTGCCCGCCAATGGGGGTGAGCGATGAGCACCGTCGCCGGCCCCATCGACCGCGACCGCGTCGGCTACCAGGCCGTGCTGCTGGGGGGCTTCGCGATGATCGCCGCGGCCATGCTGGTGATGGGCGACATCGCCACGCGCGCTGCCATCGAGCAGCGGCGGGCGGAAGACCTGCTGGCGTCGCTGGCCCAGGTGATCCCGGCGGACCTGTACGACAACGATCTGCTGGCGGACACCCTGAGGCTCGACACCGGCGACGGCGAGCTGATCGTCTACCGGGCACTCGAGGGCCTGGACGTCAGCGCAGTGGCCTTCGAGACAGTGGGTCAGGGCTACGCCGGGCCTATCCAGGTGCTGCTCGGTCTGGACAGCCGCGGCCGCATCCTCGGTGCCCGGGTGCTGTCCCACACCGAGACCCCTGGGCTCGGGGACAAGATCGAGGTGGATCGGGACGACTGGATCCTGAGCTTCGACGGCAAGTCGCTCGGCGAGCCACCGGCGGAGCATTGGGCAGTCAAGAAGGACGGTGGCGACTTCGACCAGTTCAGCGGCGCCACCATCACGCCGCGCGCCGTGGTCCGTGCCGTCAAGGATGGCCTGGAGCTCTTCGCGGCGCAGCGCGATGCATTCACGGCCTCGGCAGTGCAGCAAACGGCGATGGACGAATAGAGCCGTCTACAGTCGGCGCCGCGTCGCCTGCTCCTTGTCACCCGCACTCTGCACTTCATCACAGGCTCCGCGCCCAAAGACCATGACCGAAGCCGACAAGAAGCCCACCCCCGACTGGTCCCGCATCGCCCGCGAAGGTATCTGGGACAACAATGTGGTCATGGCCCAGTCGCTGGCGTTGTGCCCGCTGTTGGCCGTCACCGGCACCGCCACCAATGGGCTCGGGCTGGGGCTCGCCAGCACCGTCGTGATGGTGCTGTCCGGGCTCTTGGTGTCCCTGCTGCGTGGCATCATCACGCCCCAGGTGCGCATCCCGGTGTTCGTGCTCATCATCGCCCTCTTGGTGACCCTGGTGGACCTGGGCATGAACGCCTGGATGCACGATCTGCACCGGGTGCTGGGCCTGTTCATCCCGCTCATTGTCACCAACTGCGCCATCCTCGGCCGGGCCGAGTCCTTTGCGTCCCGCCAGGCGCCGCTGGCGGCCATGTTCGACGGCCTGATGATGGGTGTCGGCTTCACGCTGGTGCTGGTGGCTCTGGGCGCCATGCGCGAGGTCATAGGCTCCGGCACCCTGTTCGCCGACGCCTCCCTGCTGTTGGGCGAGTCCCTGAGCTGGCTCGAAGTCACGCTGATCCCGGACTACCGCGGCTTTCTGCTGATGATCCTGCCTCCCGGCGGCTTCATCGCCATGGGACTCCTGCTCGCCGGCAAGCGGCTCCTCGACCGCCGGCTCGCGGCACGGCGGGAGGCCAAAGCGGCCAGCGCGCTGCCGGCGGGGGCCTGATTTCGGTGCCGCATTGCAGGAGCGCAAGGGGCCAGTCGGGCGCATAGGCGCAGCGCATCCGCGGTCCCCAGGGCGTGACGAGGGTGGCGGGCTGCATGAAACATCGCAGAGCGCTGCCATGGGCGCGCATGCCGGCCCAGCGCGCCAGCGCCAGATCGATGCGACCTGTGTTTCGGCCGGATCGATCGACATCGCTATCGGGATCGCGGTCGATTTCGATCACCATCCCGAATTGGCTTGTCCGCCGCTTGCCGGCACAGGCGCGCGTCGCGCTAGGCCCTTCTCGCTCGCGCTCGAAGCTTGCCTGCGCTCACCGCAAAACACACAGCCAACCCGGAGCTTACGGAAATGCATATTGGCGTCGCCTACGCAGACAAGTTCAAGCGCACCTGGCTTACGCTCGACGTGCCAGACGGCTGCACCGTACGCGAGGCCATCGAGCGGGCCGGCCTGCTCACGCAATACCCGGACATCGACCTCGACAACCAGCGTGTCGGCATCTTCGGCAAGCTCACCAAGCTCGACGCCAGGGTGAATGATGGCGACCGCGTGGAGATCTATCGCCGCATCACCGCGGACCCCAAGACCATGCCGCGGCGGGATCAGGACGATGATTGACCGCGAGCCGGGCCGGTCGAGCCCGGCTGCCGCCCGCTGCATCGATCTGTTCCGGGGGCGCCTGTGCGCGGCGGTCCGATGCCGGCAGATGCAGCGCGCGCGCACCCTGACGCCGGCGTTCGGGCCGGGCAGATAGCCGGGCAGATAGCTGGGTCGGAGACCGCAGGCCGGAGCCCCGGAGGCCCGGACTTCGCTATGCTTGAGGGACCTCTAGACAAGCGTCTCCAGGAGCAGCCCTGCCATGCACGCCTCGATTCGCCGCTATCGGCTCGTCAAGGGTACGCCCGACCTGGTGCAAGCTAAGGTAGACACCGTCTTCCTGCCCAGGATCAGTGCCGCCGAGGGTTTCGTCGGTTACTCGGTCATGGTCACCGGGCTTGGCGGCGATGGACTGCCCGGCATAGTCACCGTCAGCCTGTTCGAGCAGGAGGCGCAGGCCAAGGCTTCCAGCAGGCTGGCCGCCGACTGGGCCGCAGAGATGGCGGACCTATTCGTGCTCGAGAAGATCAGCGAAGACTCCGGCCGAATCGTCAGCCGCGCGGAAGCCGGGTAGGGCGTGTCGGCGCTTCGCCGACTCGATAGAAGCACGGCCGTGAAACCAGGTGCTACTCGGAATAGCCCCCGTACCCGCGCCCGGTGCGCGCGAAGACGTTCGACTGCCCGGCCGGGATCACGGTTACGCCGCCG
The DNA here is from genome assembly GCA_028277905.1 of Chromatiaceae bacterium. Taxonomy (GTDB): domain Bacteria; phylum Pseudomonadota; class Gammaproteobacteria; order Chromatiales; family Chromatiaceae; genus Thiohalocapsa. Next base: position 6,332 of record JANQFI010000130.1, read on the forward strand.
GGCGAGACGGTGTAGCCGCGGGCCTCGTCCGCGGCGCGGTCGTGACCGATGATGGCGCCTGGCTCGATAACATTGTTGCGGTCGATGATGACGCGATTCAGACGGGCGCCTTTACAGACGCGCACATAGTCCATGACGATGCACTCGTTCAAGGTGACATCCTCTTCGATCACGGCCTCGCGGCGGATGATGCTGTCCCTGATCTCGGTGTTGTCGTGGATGACGGTCGCCGCCCCGAGCAGGGTGTTATTGAGGCAGCCGCCCAGCACGCGCGCAACCGGCCCTTGGTAGTTGCTGGAGTAGATGGGCCAGTTGGGGTTGAAGGCGTCGAACACGGGCTCGGCGCCGAGCACGTCCTTGTGGGCCTTGAAGTAGGCGTCGATGTTGCCGACGTCGCGCCAGTAGACGCGGGTCTCATAGGCCTTGATGCCGGGGACGACGTTGGACGCGAAGTCGTAGGCGAAGAGCCGCTTGCCGCTCGCGAGCAGCCTCGGTAGCACATGGCCGCCGAAGTCCGTCTCGCCGGCCTTTTGCGTCTCCTGCAGGGCATCGATGAGCAGCTTGGTGGTGAAGACGTAATTGCCCATGGAGGCGTAGGCGCTGTCCGAGTCGTCCGGCAGCGGGGTAGGCCTGACCGGCTTCTCCTGGAAGGCCTCGATGCGCCCTTGTGCGTCGGCGGCGATGACACCGAAGCTCTTGGCTTCCTCGATGGGTACCGGCAGCGCGGCGATGCTGACGTCCGCCTCGTTCTCCTTGTGGGCGTCGATCATCTGCTGAATGTCCATGCGGTAGATGTGATCGGCACCGAAGACGACGACGAAGTCCGGCGCGTGCTCCTCCACCAGGTTGATGTTCTGGCGCACGGCATCGGCCGTGCCCTGGAACCAGGACTCACCAATGCGCATTTGCGGTGGCACGACGGTGACGAATTGGTCGGAGAGCAATGGCGAGATGGTCCAGGCCTTACGCGCGTGCTCGATGAGTGACTGCGACCTGTACTGCACCAGCAGATAGATGGTCCGGATCTGCGAGTTGATCAGGTTGCTCAGTACGAAGTCGACGATGCGGTAGCGCGAGCCGAAGGGCACTGACGGCTTGGAACGGGCCGCGGTCAGCGGCTGCAGGCGCGAGCCCTGGCCGCCAGCCATGACGAAAGCGATGATTCGATCTGGCATCTGTTCTCCGGGCGCCGCGTCCGGCGCCGACGATCTTCTTGACGCTGACATGATAAACCGTCGATCACTTGGCGTCGTGCCGGCCTTGGCGAGAACGCCGATGAGCGCTGCCCCGAGCCAGGGTCTCGATGGTGCGACCGGCCGCCAGCCGCCGTCTTCGCGGCGGCGCACGCTGGATGGCGACCCCGGCCAGACCTTCAGAACCGCGGCGCCGGTCGGTTACACTGCGCCGTCGTCAACCCACCAGCTCGGGGCCCAGGCATGCCCGATTGTCAGAACGCCCCCTGCTGCGCACAACGACGGGCGCAACGCCTCACCGCCGCGATGTTGCTCCTGTTGCCGCTGTCGCTGCCGGCGCAGCAGGCGGTGGCTGGGCCCGGCGCGAGCGGTCCGACGGTCGCGCAACTGCTTGCGGCTTGCGCGCGGGGCCGTGCCGCCGGGGACCTCGGCGTCGATGCCGCCATCTGCGACTGGTACGCGGTGCCCTGCGACTGCGCCGGCAAGCGACGCGCCGAGAGGCGCTGGTGCATGCCGGCGGGCGAGCCCATCGACGCCGCGCGGCCAGAGGTGCTCGCGGCGCTGCGCAAGGAGCCGCGGCAGTCCAGGCTCGCCATCTCGGTGGTGCCGGAAGTGATGGCGCGTCTCTATCCCTGCGGCGCGCCCGCCGAGCCCTGAGGGGCGGCGCCGCCCGAATCCGTGCCGCCCGGACCCCAGGCCCAGATGCAGCAATACCTCGCCCTGCTCCGCGATGTCATCGACAATGGCGTCGACAAGCCCGACCGCACCGGCGTCGGCACGCGCTCCGTGTTCGGCCGCCAAGTGCGCTTCGATCTGGCCGCCGGCTTCCCGCTGCTGACCACCAAGCGGGTACACGTCAAGAGCGTCATCTATGAGCTGCTGTGGTTCCTCTCCGGCTCCACCGACAACGCCTGGCTCAACGCCCGCGGTGTGACCATCTGGGACGAATGGGCGGCGGCGGACGGAGACCTGGGGCCCATCTATGGCCGCCAATGGCGCAGCTGGCCGGCACCGGACGGGCGCCGCATCGACCAGCTCGCGGATCTGGTGGAGAGCATCCGCCGCGACCCCGATTCGCGCCGGCTGGTGGTGTCCGCCTGGAACCCGGCGGACTTGCCGGACCCCGGCTTGGCGCCGGGCGCGAACGCGGCCGCTGGGCGCATGGCCCTCGCCCCCTGCCACTGCCTGTTCCAGTTCTACGTGCAGCAGGGCCGTTTGTCCTGCCAGCTCTACCAGCGCAGCGCCGACCTGTTCCTGGGCGTGCCCTTCAACATCGCCAGCTATGCACTCCTGACCCACCTGGTGGCGCAACAGTGCCAACTGGCCCCCGGCGAATTCGTGCACAGCTTCGGCGACTTGCACCTGTACCGAAGCCACCTCACCGCGGACATCGTCTACACCCAACTGGCGCGCGAGCTGCGCCCCTTGCCGCAGCTGGAGCTCTGCCGCCGGCCGCCGACGCTGTTCGACTATGCCTTCGACGACTTCGCGATCGTCGGCTATGACCCGCATCCGGCCATACGCGCCCCGATTGCCGTCTGAATCTTCCTCAGCCGGGGCACGCGCTGCGTTGCCCAAGGAGCCAAAGACTTGACCGAAGCGCTGATCGATTACGGTCTCTTCACCGCCAAGACGCTGACGCTGCTCGCGCTGCTGGGGCTCTTCGTCGTGCTACTGCTGCGCGCGCGTCACGGCGGCGGGCTGCCGCACGATGGCGGGCGGCTGGAGGTCGTCAGCCTCAACGATCGCTACACCGACATGGCGGACATCCTGCAGCATGCCACCCGGCCACCGAAGGCTTACAAGCGCTGGCGCAAGGCCCAGCACAAGGCAGAGAAGGCCCGCGCCAAGGCCGGCGCTGCCGAGCGGCCGCGGCTCTTCGTGCTGGACTTCCACGGCGACCTGCTGGCTACCGAGGTGGGTGGGCTGCGCGAGACCATCTCGGCGCTGCTGCAGGACGCGGGCCCCGACGACGAGGTGTTGGTGCGCCTCGACAACGCCGGTGGCGCCGTGCACGAGCACGGGCTGGCGGCGTCGCAGTTGCTGCGCATACGCGCGCGGGGCATACCGCTCACCGTGGCCGTGGATCGCGTGGCCGCGAGCGGCGGCTATCTGATGGCCTGTGTCGCCGACCGCATCCTCGCTGCGCCCTTCGCCATCGTCGGCTCGATCGGTGTGCTGGCGCAACTGCCCAACTTCCACCGCTGGCTCGAGCATCGGGGCATCGACTTCGAGCAGCTCACCGCGGGCGAGTACAAGCGCACCCTGACGCTGTTCGGCGAGAACACCGACGAGGGCCGCGCGAAGCTGCGCCAGCAGCTCGAGGAAACCCACCAATTGTTCAAGGGCTTCATTCGGGAGCACCGCAAGGATCTGGATCTCGACAAGGTCGCCACTGGGGAGTATTGGCACGGCGAGCAGGCACTTGCGCTGGGGCTGGTGGACAAGCTCAGCACCAGCGACGACTATCTGTTGGCGGCCCGCGAGCGGCGCGATCTGTACCGGCTGCGCTGGCACGGCCGCAAGCATCCTTGGTCGCGTCTCGCCGGCGGCTTGCGTGCCCTGCTCGGCAGGCTGCCTGTGGGCCTGGGGCGGCCGACCGCTTGACGGCGGTCGCCATCGAGCCCGCCCGCTCGGTGGGCCCTGACAGCGGTTCCAGGCCCGGGTGTCCGGCGCCGCAGACGCCGCTCGGGACGCACCATCGTCCGGCCTCGATGACAGGCGGCGCAGTCAGGGCGTCGATGCAAGACCTGCTCGCTTTCCGGCCGGTTTTGGGCCAGGATGTCCTCGACACCGGCTGTCGTCGAAGGTCAGGCGATTGCCCGAGAAGAATCTACCCAATGGCGCAGGATTATCTGCGCCTTCAGGGCGCGGAAGCGGGCGCATAGTCGAGCCCTGTGTCCGTTGCCGCGACGCAGAAGGCACGCGAATAGGCAAGCCGGGCGGTATATTTTTCGACAGCAGTCGCCTAAGGTGATTGCCGGAAACAAACATGCCGAATGGCGCAGGATTCTCGTCCACCTTCGCGAAGCGGCAGCGCGTGCATAGTCGTTCTCTG
>JANQFI010000131.1 GCA_028277905.1 Chromatiaceae bacterium
ACGTGGAGCAATGGCTGGACGACTATGCGCTCGGCGAGCTATCGGAGAAGAACATACTGGAAGGCTCGCCGTGACCCTGCGCCCGGCGATTTCCGTCGAGGGCCATACCGAGAACGCATTCTGTCGTTGCGAGTGAAAGCCGTTGGCTCGTGCTCAAGGCGATTGCCGGAAACAAACATACCGAATGGCGCGGGATTTTCGCTCGCCTTCTAGGAGCGGCAGCGGGCGCATCGTCGAGCTCTGTGCCCGCTGCAGCGACGCAGAAGACGGGCGACAAGACAAGCCAGGCGGTCTGTTTGTTGACAGAAATCGCCTTAGGTCCGGACTCGGGACCGGTCAGCCATCGACGTCAACTTGGGCGATTGCCGGAGATTCTCGGCAGAAATCGCCTTACTCTGTCGTGCCCTCGCGCAGCAGCGGTCGCATGGCGTGGAGCATGTTCTGGAAGACCCGCGGGTTCTCGGCTTCCTCGGCGGCCAGCAGGCGCTTGATGCGCTCGCGCTCCGTAGGCATGTCGAAACAGGCCGGGCAGCTGTCGGGGACCACCGGCAAACCCGCCGCCGCGGCATAGGCAGCCGTCTGACGCTCGCGGGTGTAGACCATCGGGCGGATGACACGCAGGTCGCCGGCATCGATGCGGTAGTGGGCCTTCATGGTGCGCAGCTGGCCGCCGCGGAACAGCGACATCAGCAGGCTCTCGGCGAGGTCGTCCAAATGTTGTGCGAGCGCCAGCACCCCATAGCCATACTCGCGGCAGGTCCGATAAAGGATGCCGCGCTTCATTCGGGCACAGTAGGCGCAGAAGGAGTCGCCCTCCATTCGGGTCTTGGCCTCTGCCAGGATGGGCTGTTCCTCGAGGAGCCAGCGCACCCCGAGCGCCGCCATGTGGTCCGCCAGCCGGGCCGGCTCGAAGCCCGGCACTTGCGGGTCCACCGTTGCGGCCGCAAGCTCGAAGCGCACCGGCGCATAGGTCTGCAAGTGGCATAGGATCGACAGCAGGGATAGCGAGTCCTTACCGCCCGAGACCCCGAGCAGAACGCGATCGCCGTCACGGATCATGTCGTGCTCGACGATGGCGCGCCCGACGGCGCGCAGCAGGGATTTGGGCGGTTGTGGGTGCGGCACTTGCATGCCCGGCAGTGTAGCCGGTCTGGCCTTACCCGGGACGCGCGATGCGGTCGGTACCAGTTAGGCGATTGCCGGAAACAAACCTACCGAATGGCGCAGGATTATCGCTCGCCTTCAAGGAGCGGCAGCGGGCGCATAGTCGAGTTCTGTGCCCGCTGCCGCGACGCGGAAGGCGGGCGAAAAGACAAGCCAGGCGGTCTGTTTGTTGACAGAAATCGCCTTCAGTGGAGGGTAAAAAATGCAAAGGCCGGCAGCTTGCCGGCCTTATTGTGCCAGGAAAGAGCGCCCCGGCTGCGCGCGCCCCTGGTCGGGGCGGGTTGGTCTCACATGGTGAGAGTCTTCGATTGATCTTCAGCCTAGTGCATATTTCGCCGCTTGCACGGATCGGTGCGGCATATTGCGCGCTTTCCGATGAACGGTAGCGCCGCAGCCCGGTCGAGGTCGGGTCAGGCGCGGGCTCGCCGGCGACTTGCGCCCGCGCACGGGCTGGCGCGTGGAAAGCGGTGCACCGCCAGTGCCCAGCGGTCAGGGCCGGCATCCAGCACCATGCAGGAAGGGCCGCCGTAGGTGCGCTGGCGTCCGGCCGCGCCCGGGTTCAGCACCCAGGGCTCGGCCAGGTCGTCCGCGACCAGCCGGTGACTGTGACCATAGACGATGGCACGGGCGTCCGGAAAGCGCCGGCGCAGCCTCTCGTGCCGGTCTTTGGCCGGTGTGTGATGGCCATGCACTACCACAAGCCGACCGCCTGGCAGGTCTTCCGTCGTCTCCAGCGGCAGTCGGCCGAGGAGGTAGCGATCGGCTGCGGGCCATTTGTCTGCGACATCGTTGTTGCCCAGTACCGCCAGCACCCGACCGGAGCGCGGCTGCAGTGCCGCCAGCACCCCGGCATTGCCGATGTCACCACCATGCACGGCGAGGTCGCTCGCGGCCACCAGCTCCGCAACGCGCGCGTCGAGCTGACCATGGGTGTCGGCGACGATGGCGACGCGAAGCATGGAGATCGCTTTGTCGGCGCGTCAATCCAGCCCAGGCATGGTGAGCACCAGCTTGCCCTGCATGCCGCCCGTCTCTAGCCTGCGGTGGGCGTCGGCGGCGCGGTCGAGCGGATAGGTACCGGCTATCTCGATGCGCAGCTCGCCGGCATCGAACAGCTCGCCGCAGCGGCGCAGGATGTCACCCTGGTGGGCGAGGGCGTCCGGAAGGCCCTTGAGCTGCGGGGTCAACATCAGCTCCAGCGAGATACGCAGGTTGCGGTTACGGGCCTCCTTCAGGCTAACCGGTCCCGGATCGAGAATGGTCACCAGATCGCCGTAGGTGGCCATCGCCTCGATGCTGCGCGCGAAGACCTCGGGGCCGACCGTGTCGAAGCAGACGTCGACGCCGCGTCCGCCCGTCCAGTCCGCGATGGCGCCGACGACGTCCTCGCTGCGGTAGTCGATCGCGAATTCTGCGCCGAGCCCATGCACGAAGCTCGCCTTGCCTGCTCCGCCGACCGTGGTCGCCACGCGTGCCCCGGCGAGTCGCGCGAGCTGGATGGCCACGTGCCCGACGCCGCCGGCACCGGCGTGGATCAGCAGGGTCTGATTCGCCTGGATGCGCGCCCGGTCGTGCAGCGCCTCCCAGGCGGTGATGAGTACCAGGGGCGCCGCCGCGGCCTCCACGAAGCTCAGCGACTCGGGCTTCGGCTGCGCGATGGTCTCGTCGACGACCGCGTACTCGGCATAGTTGCCGTGCGCCCCGCCGAGGCCGCCGTGGCAGTACCAGACCGCATCCCCCGGCTTGAAGCGCGTTACCGACTCGGCCACGGCCTCGACGACCCCGGCACCGTCACAGCCGAGCACGGCGGTCAGGGTCTCGGGCAGCAAGGGGCCCCTGCTGCGGATCTTGGTATCCACCGGATTGACACCTGCGGCGTGCAGGCGCACCAGCAGGTCCCTGGGGCCTTGCAGCTCCGGCGTCGGCAGGTCGAGCTCGGTGAGCACCTCCGGGCCGCCGGGTTGGCGCATCAGCATGGCTTTCATCGCTTTGCCTCCTGACTGAGTGTCGAGTGAGTGTCGGCTGTCGCATGATCATGCGCCCACGGGGGTTAGGGCTCAAGATCCAAGGTCGGGACGCAGGACTGCAGAATGCGGCGGCGCTGGAGCTGAGCCCAGGCGATTGCCGGAGATTGTCATACCAGATTGCGCCGGATTCTCGTCTGCCTGCTTGGTTTGCCTGCAAGGAGCGCCAACAGGCGCATAGTCGCAGTCGCACGACGCAACTGCTGGCGCGACACAGCAGGCGGGCGAGAAGACAAGCCAGGCGGTCTGTTTGTTGACAGAAATCGCCTGAGTGCCCAGGCCGGGCTAACCCGCGGCAGCAGCGATCTCGCCGCGACCGCCCGGACTACCCGATCGCGGCATACCCCGGCCGCGCCGCTTCCAGCCGATTGCATTGGCTACACTCGAAGGTATCGAGCACGCCGAAACGGAGATGCGCATGCAGATCGAGCATTGGCACGAAGAGCGCGACGGCCCCCTCACCGAGCAGGCGCTGCGGGACAAGATCGCGCGCCGCGGTTATTTGGTCAGCCGCTACGTCTATCCGCCGGGCACCTATTTCCCGGCCCATGTGCATGGCGTGGACAAGATCGACGCCGTGGTCTCCGGGCGCTTCCGCATGACCATGGGCGGTCAGGAGGTGGTGTTGGAGGCGGGGGATCTGCTGGTCGTGCCCAGGCACGCGATGCACACCGCGGAGGTGGTCGGCGACGAGGCCGTCGTGAGCCTGGACGCCAAGCGGATGCGCTGACCTTGCCGGCGAGACGCCGGCGGTCGAGGGGACCTGGGTGTGCCTGCCGCAATCCGTTGCGGGCGCTGCGCCTCTGGTCTCCTTGCCCCTTTGGGCTCCTTTGGAGCTGCTCGAGCGCAGGCGCTCAAAGCCACCCGTGCCTAGGGAAGATCGAACAGCAAGATCTCTGCGGTCTCTGCGCATTCCAGGCGAATTGTCTCTTCCCGTTCGAGCGCCAGGCCGTCGCCATCCCGCAGTATGATGTCGTTGACCGCGACATTGCCGCGGGCGACATGCAAATAGCCTTTGCGACCCGGCGCAAGGTGATGCTCCCGCCGGTCGCTGGGCCCGAGCAGGCCGCCATAAATCAACGCGTCCTGGTGCGTGGCGATCGAACCTTCGCGGCCGTCGGGTGACACCATCAGGGTTAGGCGGTTTCGCCGGGTTTCCGCGGGGAAGTGCTGCTGGTCGTAGGCGGGCTCGACACCGAGCTTGTTGGGCTCCAGCCAGATCTGCAGAAAGTGCACCGGCTCCGACGCCGAGTGGTTGTACTCGCTGTGCGCGACACCAGTGCCGGCGCTCATGCGTTGCACATCGCCGGGCCGTATCACCGAGCCGTTTCCCATGCTGTCCTTGTGCTCGAGGGCGCCGTCCAGCACGTAACTGATGATCTCCATGTCCTTATGGCCATGGGTCCCGAAGCCGCGGCCAGGTGCGACCCTGTCGTCATTGATCACCCGCAGATTAGAGATGCCCATATGGCGGGGGTCGTAGTAGCCGCCGAAGGAAAAGCTGTGGTGGCTGTGCAGCCAGCCATGATCCAGGTGGCCGCGCTCGTTTGCAGGTCGTATGGTCAACATGTGGCTCATCCTCAGTTGCGACCGATCATGCGATCGATCATCCGATCGATCAGCAGGCACCCGCCGCTTCTCGATTGGTGAGTGTGTAGGTCTCAAAGGGCGCTCGGTTCGGGAGCATAGGCCACAGGCCCAATAGCATCCGGCCCAATAGCATCGGGCGTTCCCGGGTTGGCAAAACCTTGATGGGATGCCCTTGATGGCACCACTGAGACGGCGTGACGCCCCGGGTAGTCCCGAACTGCGCCTGGCGGCCGGCTTGTCATTTCACGGTGTTGCGGTCACCCTTGTCACCAGCTTGGGGTGCCCCAGGGCAGTCTGGGCACCGTCTTGCGGTTTTCCATGATCGAGCCGCCAAGAGACCAAGATGGGCCTCCATGCCTTTGCCAAAGAGCCGCAACACTGCCAGCTGTACCGCGCATTGATGGGCCCGCGCCTGCCGACGCTACCCGGCTTCGCCGAGCGGTGGACTGTGCCCCTGATGCGCCACCGCAATGCCCTCGGCGATGGCGCCACCTTTCCCGGGGTCGATCATTAAGGCGATTGCCGGAAACAAACATCAGACCTCCCAGGTCGACTGTCCAAAAATGCTGCAATTGTCTGAAGTATAAAGGTTTTCTTTATTATTGGACATTTGACCGACCGATTGCACTCAGTAAGTAGCTGATTTGCAAAAAATCGCGCTAGAAGTAACCCGGTGTTTCGGGAGAATTTGTCCAAAACACTGGCCCGATTTCCGGTCCATTTCGGGAGATCTGAACATACCGAATGGCGCAGGATTTTC
>JANQFI010000023.1 GCA_028277905.1 Chromatiaceae bacterium
ATGGCAGGTCCTGCGCCCCACACCGAACGCTGCGCCAGCGCGATCAGCGGGCTGCACATCACCATGCGGTCGAACCAGCGATGGCCGCGTTGCGCCGCCTCCATCATCACCGTTGCGCCCATGCCCTGACCGAGGGCGAATAATGGCGGCGGGCAGTCCGGCAGCACCACCTCCTTCACAAAGGTTTCGAGGTCGGTGACATAGTCGGAGAACCGCCGGACATGTCCCTTGTGCCGATCGCTCAGCAAGCGCTGCGACAGGCCCTGCCCGCGCCAGTCGAGCGCGGCCACAGCAAAGCCGCGCGCGCGCAGGTCGCGGACCACTTCGAGATACTTCTCGATGAACTCGGCCCGCCCCTGGAATAGGCAGACCGTGCCCTTGCGACCCTTGGGCGGCGGCCAGCGGGCATATCGCAGCGCGACCCCGTCTGGCGTCTTGAGCACGCCGACTACCCCGTCGGCAGGGACCGGATTGGCAGGAATGGAGACGAGATTCATCGACGGGGCCCGCACGGCAAGATGCCGCTTATAGCAGTCACGCTCGCCCGCTCAACCCACGCGAAGGCTTGGGCAAGCGGGAATAGGCGGAAACACGCACGCCCCTCGGCGCAACCTTGAAGCGGCGCGGCGCACGCCTATATCGAGGATGCGCCGGCCATGCGCGGCGCACAGAACCGGTCCGACCTTATCGGTGGACCAACCGCATGTCGCTCAGCGCTTAGGAGGATATGCCATGCGTACGACTTTCGACCTTACCCCCCTCTATCGTTCGACCGTCGGCTTCGATCGCCTGGTCTCGATTCTGGACCAGATGGCGGGCTATGAAGGGCAGGGTTCATCCTACCCGCCCTACAATATCGAGCGGACAGGCGAGAACGCCTATCGCATCACGCTCGCGGTGGCGGGCTTTGCCGATTCCGAGCTGTCGATCGAATCCAAGGAAAACACCCTGACGGTTCGCGGCGAGAAACCGCAGCCCAAGGCCGAAGAGAAGGCCGGCGAGGTGCTCTATCAGGGCATCGCGGCCCGCGCTTTCGAGCGGGTATTCCAGCTTGCCGACTTTGTCGAGG
>JANQFI010000029.1 GCA_028277905.1 Chromatiaceae bacterium
CGTGGGCCACCGCCAGGTCCGGCTTGAACTCGATGGCCCGGCGCAGGACCTCCTCGGCCTCCTCCTCCTCGCCCAGCTCGTGGAGCGAGGCCCCGAGCGTGTTGAGCGCCTCCGGATAGACCGGGTAGAGCTCGACCGCCTTGCGGCAGCTCGCCACCGCATCCCTGTAGCGCCCGGCGGTGCGATAGACCTCGCCCAGGTTACCGTGAAAGTAGGGCACGATGCCGTTGATCTCGATCGCCTGTTCCAGCAGCGGGAAGGCCCGCGCGTTATCGCCCTTGTGGTGGGCGATCAGACCCTGGAAGTGGGTGATGGCGGCGTTGTTCGGATATTGCTTCTTGATGTCTTCCAGCTCGGCCTCGGCTTGGTCCAGACGCCCGGCGCGGAAATGCGCCATGGTGCTCTCCAGAACCTCTGCCGCAAGGTTGGGACTGGTCGCCGGCGCTACCGACTCCTCGGACGCCGGGTCCTTCACATCATGCGCCATGGATGCTCTGTCTCGCTCATGCTTGCTAGCTGTCCGCCAAGCCGGCCCGGCGGCGCGCAATTATGCCGACGGCCCCTGCCTGGAGCAATAGCGCTCGCGGCGCCATTCCCGGGCCGGCGTTCATAGCGCAACAGCCGGGAGTCGGGCAAGTCAAGGGGGTGCCAAGCGTCCTAAAAACCTGGACGATTCCGCGTGACGCCGCGCTGGGTTTCGGCCCCGGGCTCCGGCCGGCTATCTATCCGCGCCGGGCCGCCCGCAAGGGCTCGCGGAGCAAAAAAAGGAGCGGGCCGAAGCCCGCTCCCCAACAACCACTATGTGGCCTTCGATCAGAAGGACACCGAGGTACCGACAGCGATGATGTAGCCGTCGTTCTCGTTGGCAGAATTGCTGGTGTCGTCGTCGTACTCGTAGAACTTGGCACCACCCCAGAGGTCCACGCCCGGTCCGATATTGTAGACCGCGGAGATGACACCCTGGTCGGTCTCGTCGTCACCACCGCTGTTCGGGTCTTCCGCCTTACCGTTGAGGTAGGTGAAGCCGACAGTCAACGGGCCGGTCGCGTAGGTCACGCCCGCATCCCAGGTGGTGCTGTCGCCGTTGCTACGCAGGCCGCCGTTGCTGAGACGCAGGCTGGCACCAACGGTGAAGCCGGCGAAGCCGACGTTCAGGCCGCCGCTCCACTGCTCGATATCGTCGGCAGTGGCCGTGGCGTTCTGGGCTTCCAGGTTGCCTTGCAGGTAACCGCCCGAGACCGCGATATCGACACCATCGAACGACTCGACGAAGTTGAGGCCGATGGAGACCACGTCCTCCTGCGCCCCGGCGCCGTTGTCGGCGTTCGGGATGGAGTTGTTCTGGTTGGTGTTGTTGTCCGGCGCATAGGACAGACCCAACTGGAACCCGGCAACGCGCGGCGAGAACCAGATGATCTTCTCGGCATCGCCATTCGTGTTGACGTAGGTGGTCGGGTAGGACGTGATGGTGTTGCCGCCGGTCAGGGCGACAGCGAAGGTCGGCGTGTTGACGCCCATCATGTAGGCGGCAACCGGAGCCTGATAGTGCATCGCGTTGGAGGCGTTGTCGTCGGCACCGACTTTCAGAGCGCCAAAACCACCGCTGAACTCAATCCAGCGCTCGTCCTGGGTCGTGGTGTTGGTTCCGCCGGCACCCTGGTTGTCGGCCTCATACTCGATCCTGGCCTTGATACCGATGCCGTTGTCCAACGTCGTCGACGCGGTGAACTGGATTTCGCCATCGTCGTAGATGTTGAAATCCTGGCGGTTCGCGCCCGGCTCGCCGGTGTTGTCGTCCTCGTCGCGGTATTCCAACGAGAACTGCAAATAACCACCAACGGAGAGCGCGAGCGGATCTGCGGCATTCGCATCCTGGGCCACGCCGGTCGCCGCAAGGGCGCCGACACCGACCAAGGCTGTCGTGCCAATCAACTGTTTCTTCATGATACCCCTCTCGATTAAGACTGGCCAATCACTTTGCCCCCCTTCGAGCCACCCCAAACAAGTGATGGTGAAACTCCAAAGGTTGCGAGACTAGAAAAGCCACGGTGCTTTGACGGGGTCAACCTTGCTCTGGTGAACAAGGACATTATGTTACAACACTGTTGCATCATAGCCACAGGAATGCCTGAAGGACGCGCTCCAGCCGCCTGAATTCGTTAAGGGTTGGTCCGCAATTTCTTGTGGCAATCCCGGGGCCGGCGTATTAATACAGGCCGAACTTCGTTAACAGATTCCGACCTTTGGAGTCCCGTCGCGGCACCTGCGGCGCGGGAACCGCCAGCGGGCCAGAGGCGGCATAGGTGGAACGCGGGAACGAGAGGGTCCTCAAGCATGAAAGCTCTTGCGCCGCGCTGGATCGTCTTGTTGGCGGCGGCCGTTCTGACGAGCGGCTGCGGGTTGGAGACCAGCTACGAGGAAAGGGCCGAAACGCCCAGCCAACGAGGCCAGCACGGCGGCTACGGCGAGCAGCGCGAGGGGATCTTCGGTTCGGGCGGCATCTCCATCCTGGGCGGCGAGGACGAGGAAGAGCCGGTTACCGGCGGCTCGCCGATTGCCGTCAACAGCTACCTTTGGCGCGCCTCGCTCGACACCATCTCGTTCATGCCGCTGACCTCCGCCGATCCCTTCGGCGGCGTGATCATCACCGACTGGTATTCGCCCGCCGAGGTCCGCAACGAGCGTTTCAAGGTGAATATCTACATTCTCGGCCGGGATTTGCGGGCGGACGGCGTGCGGGCCGCGGTTTTCCGCCAACGCCAGGACCCCTTCGACGGCTGGGTGGACGCCGAGGTCAACGACGAGACCGCCACCGACCTGGAGAACGCGATCCTCTCCCGGGCCCGCGAGCTGCGGATTTCCGGCATCGGCGGCTGAACCGCGGAAATCCGCGGTTTTCCAAGCCTCTGTTGAACGCTAATCCTTGGGGTAGCCGAAGGCGGCCGCGAACGGCTTGAGATCGTCCAGCACCGGCGCAAGCTCCGCGCGATAGGCCCGCCAGCGGCCCACCGCCCGGCTGGTGATCTCGCCGGTCACCTGACGGTAGCTGGGAGTGTTGATGGCCCGGCCGTGGGATTTCTCGCGGTAGCGAACCACCTCGTCGTGCCAGCCGGCACCAATGAAATCAAGAGCTTGGCGGGCCACCGACTCGAAATCCTCGACCAGGTCCTCGTAGCGATATTCGAGGTGAGCCAACGTGAGGCTCTCCCGGTAATCGCGCCAGAGGCCCATCACCGCGGCGTAGGTCTCGGCCGTCCGCTTCAGGTCGAGAAAGTTGACCATGGCATCGTTCAGCAGGAAGTACTGCATGAAGCAGCTCAGGCAGACGTCGCGCGGGTCGCGCAGCGCCACCAGCACCTTGGCCTCGGGAAAGACCAGGTTGGCGAGGCCCAGGTCGACGATGTTGAGGGGCAGCTTGTCCACCAGGACCCGGCCCGCCAGCGGCCCCACCGCCTGCTCCGCGCGCGCCCAGAACAGCTCCGCCGCCCGGCCGAGATCCTCCGCCGAGAGCTCGGCAAGCCCCTCTGGATAGGGCCGATCGAGGGCGAGCTGCCGGCGCACGGGGGTGAGCGGCGAATCCTCCTCGGTCGTCGCGACTCCGGGATGGGCCTGGAGGATCCGCTCCATCAGCGTCGTCCCGGAGCGCGGGAATCCGACAAAGAAGACCGGTGCCGGGCCGTCACTGGCCGGGCGCGGGGCCGCACGCACCCGCTCCCGGGTGAACCAGGCGCGGCTCCGCCGCACCCGCTCCAGGAAGTCGGCGCCGGATATCCCGCGCGCCTCCGGGCTCTCGCGGATCTGGTCCTTGGCCCGGCGGAAGGCCGCGATGGCGGCCGCGGGGTCGCCCAGCCGGTCGAGCACGGCGCCCAGCTCGAACAGGGCGTCGAGCCGCTCCTCGTCCCGCAGGGTCTCGGTCAGCAGCTCGTCGAGTCGCGTCCGGGCCTCTTCCAGGCGGCCGCGGCGGTGATCGAGCCGGGCCAGGGAGAACCGGGGCTCGGTGAGACCGGGCGCGGCCTCTAGGGCCTGCCGGGCCGCGGTTTCGGCGCCGTCCAGATCGTTCAGCTTCTCCAAGGCGTTGGCCAGATTGGCGAGCAACCGCGGCTCGCCCGGACGCCGCTCCAGGCCTGTCTTGAGCGCCTCCGCCGCCTCGGCGTTGCGGTTCTGCCGGATCAGCAGGCCGCTCAGGCCGACCAGCGCCTCGGGCTGGCCGGGACGGCGCGCCAGGACGGCTTTGTAGACCTCCTCGGCTTCCGCTTGGCGGTCGAGGGCGATCAGCGCCGCGGCCCGGCCGATGAGAGCGTTTTCGAAGTCTGGAAACAGCGCAAGCGCCGAATCGAAGGCGGCCATCGCCTCTCGAGGCTGCGCCAGGCCCATGAGCGCCTTGCCGAGATTGTTGTGATAGCGCGCATCGCCCGGGTCGATGGCGACGGCCTCCTCCAGGCAGCCCCGCGCCTCTTCGAGGCGGCTCTTATGGAGGTGGACGAGTCCCAGCATGAAGTGGGCTTCGGCCGCGCGCGGATGATCCGCCAGAACCCGCCGGTAGCCCGCCTCCGCCTCGTCGATTCGGCCCGCCTTGTGGGCGGCGATGGCCGATTCCAGGTCTTCGCTCAACTCGGCCATGCCTCAGCCATGGTGCGGTGCCAACCTCGGCGGCGGACGGCCCGGTCCCGGGCCGGCGGCGATTATGCAGAGCCCTCCGGAGCCGGGCAAGGCGGCCCCATCCGCCCGCCGCGCACCGGTTCGGCGGCTTCCTTGATCCGGCCGACCCGCCAAGGCACTCTGCCGCCGAACGCCCCAGCGATAGGCCCGCCATGAGCGCCCAGATCTCCAGTCTCGCCGAGTTCCTCCATCCCATGTCGCCGGAAGACTTCCGTGCCGACTACCTGCACAGGAAGCCGCTCCACCTGCCCGGCACCCCTGAGAAATTCGCCGCTGTCCTCGACTGGTCGGACATCAACCGCATGCTGGCGATGGACGTCTGGACTCAGCAGACCCTGCAGCTTCACCTCGACAAGAACCGGGTCCCGCCGGGCGCCTATTGCATGAACGCGGCCAACCGCGACCACCAGCCGATCCTGCGCCCAGACGCCGACAAGGTGCAGGCGCTCATGGCCCAGGGCGCCACCCTGCTGCTCAACGAGGTCGAGACCCTGGCGCCCGGCGTTCTCGCCCTGGTCGACATGATCCAGCGGGAGCTGGGCGCCAAGAGCTCGGTCAACCTCTATTTCTCCCGCAAGGAGCGCAAAGGCTTCGATTCCCACTGCGACCGGCACGACGTCTTCGCCGTCCAGATCTACGGAACCAAGCGCTGGAACATCTATCAGGGCCAGCTCGACCGGCCGATCGAGCACGCCATGTTCCAGAACGTGCCGCAGGTCGAATACGACCGCCGCAAGGGCGCGGTCGAGGCGGAGATCGAGATGAACCCCGGCGACCTGCTCTACCTGCCGCGGGGCAAGTTCCACGACGCGCTCACCACCGGCGACGTTTCGGTGCACCTCGCCGTCTCCAGCAACGAGCCCCTCGGGCTCGACTGGCTGACCCAGCTCTGGAACATCGCGGTGCGCGATCCGGAGTTCCGCACGGTCCTGCCGCAGCCCGTGGGCCCGGCCGGCGAGCAGGCCCTGCAGGACCACCTGAAGCGCCTTTACGAGCGCCTGGGAGCGCTTGCCTTCGACGAGCAGAGCCTGCGCATGGCCAAGAACCTGCGCGGCAACTACGGCATCAAGCGCGG
>JANQFI010000272.1 GCA_028277905.1 Chromatiaceae bacterium
GGTCGAGGCCAATGCGCATCGGCTGAACACCCGCGCCGGCAAAGCCCGCTATGCCAAGCGCAAGGCCAGGGTCGAGACCGTCTTCGGCATCATCAAGCATGTCCAAGGCTTCCGGCAATTTCTGCTCCGCGGCCTGGACGCGGTGCAAGGCGAGTGGGCGCTGGTGTGTATGGGGTGGAGCCTCAAGCGCCTTTTTGCGCTTAAAGGATAGGAAAAAGGGGGAAAATCGCGCGCTTTCGCAGCAAAAGCCCGAATTTTCGCCCTTGATTACCCGTTTCGGGTACATTCTGCGCAGTAGTACACGGACAAGATGGACCCTGACCCTCAAGTCGGACAGTCTCCTAGGCCGGCGAAACGCTTGCGGCCCGGCCCGAAGCTGCGCAACTTGAGTTGCTCAAGGTCGTACTCCGGCTGCAGGTCGTCCTCTGGTTCAGCGGTATCTTCATGCTTCTTCCTAGGCTTGACGCTCGTGTCTTGTCGCGAGTCGGGCGCTGATGATCCGGCCTTACTTGGGTTCCAGTCGTCTATCATTGGCGTCGCGAAGTGGCTATGAGTCAGCCGGGCCGAGGCGCCGACGCGACACGCGCCTTCGCTGCACCGGGCTGCGGTCCATCGGCATAATCGGCAGCGTCCTCCCTGGCCTTGAGCTCGAAGATCGCCGGCGGCGGCGCGTGGTCGGAGTCGCCCACCGGGTTCTCGGTGAGCGCGAAGCGCACGGCCTTGCGCCAGCCGCGGTTGCGCCCATGCAGGGCGTGGCCAGTGGCGGCGCAGGTCATGGTGTAGAGCCACCAGCGCTCCTCCGGCACCAGGCCCTGCCAGTTCTTGATGGCGATGGGGATCAGCGCCGGGTCGGCGTCCTCGATGGCCCAGGCGAGCAGCACCAGCTCCTTGCCGTAGAGCCGGGCCACGGGGTTGTTGCCGGCCTTCCAGCTCCCGGTGCGCAGCCCGGCTTGCTTGAGGCCCGTGTTGAAGGCGATGCGCAGCGCATCGGCGATGGCGTCCCACTTGGACCGCGGCAGGATGCAGCGCAGCTTGCCGTCCTGCTCCGCCGGGGCGAGGGTAGGCCGCAGGGCGGCGCCCCAGGTGCCCCCTTCGCCGGACGCGACCGCGTCCCAGGTCAGGTGTTCGGAGATCAGCACCTCGCGGGTCTTGCCTCTGGGGATGCTGACCTGGAAGTGGTGCTGGCTCGCCTTGGGGCGGAAGCCGAAGCCGAGGCTGTCCGGGGTCTTGGTGGCCATGGTGTCTCCGCAAGGGCGGGGCGGACGGGCGGTCTGGCCCGGATCGGGCTGCCGCCATCCTACCGCGGTCAGGGCTCGACCTCGTCGCGTTGCAGATCGACGCCGATCTCCTTGACATAGTCCAGCAGCTGCTGACCCGTGGGGAACCAGAGCGCGCCGGCCTCGATGTTGACCTCGCCCTCTGCGAGCAGCGAGCGCAGGTGCTCGACGGTGGCCTGCAGCTGCTCGCCGTCGAGCAGCAGATCGCGCAGGCGCAGGTCTGCCCATTGGCCGTCGAGAACGGCGATCTGCTGTGTAATGGCCTTGCCGCCGTGCTTCTTCAGCCGGTTGATGAAGCCGTAGGCGGCGTGCGTGGTGTCGAAGCGAAACAGGCCTTCCGGATGGCTGCTCGGGCTCCAGGTGGCCGGATTGACGCGATCGATGGGCTTGTCCGGTTCCGGGGCGGCGCCCCAGTCGATTCAGCGCTGGTGTTGCTCGGAGGTGATCCCCGCCTTGTCGCCGATCGCCAGAACCAGGCTGACGGCCTTGGTGACGGCGAAGGGCTCCTGGTAGCTGCCGCCGCCGGTCTTCGGGTCGGAGCCGTCGGTGGTGTAGCGGATGTCCGCGCTCGGCGCCGCGCGCAGCTCCACCTTGCGCTGCGCACCGTCGGTGAAGACCCGGCTCTTCAGCGTGATGCGGTTGTGCCAGGTCAGCGGGTCGCCGGTCTCGTGCTCGCCCTTGGAGTCCAAGGCGATGAAGGAGAGGTGCATGTCCGCCGTGGTCAGCTCCCGCCCCTGGAGCTTGGCCGATGCCTCGGTGGCATCGGCGCCGACTTCGTAGTGGGTCTGGTCGGCGTTGACGGGCGTGAGCCGCAGCCGGACCTCGCCCGTGTCGTCGTCGCGTTCCAGCTCCTGGAGCTTGACCTCGGTGGCGGGCTGCGGGAACGGCCCCTTGTCCACGTAATTGCCCTGCTCGCGCCAGGCGTCCTGGTGCACGTACTCGTGCCTGGCCTTGTCCAGGGCGTCCGGTCGGTGCCATTACCAGGCCGGGTTGGTGGCGGCACGGCGCTTGATCTCGGCCCAGGGCATGGTCTTCTGGGTGAACAGGCGCGCCTCGATCTTCTTGCGGAAGGTGTCGCCGGTGACGGCCTCGGTGTACTTCATCTTGCCCGTCAGCGCCTTGATGACCTGCTCCTCGCCGTCGAACCGATTGGCCTTGAGCTCCATGGTGAAGTCCGCCGGCATCAGCCGTTGCGCGCTCGGGAAGTAGAGGGTGATGAAGGTCTCGCGCAGGGCGCTGCCGAACTGGGTCAGGATGCGGTCCAGCAGGTCGCGTGACTGGATCAGCTGCGGGTCGCTGTCCTGGGCGCCCTCGGCGAGCATGTCGTCGATGATGTGGCGGATGGCCTTCAGCTCCCGCGCGGAGTCCAGCAGCGCATCGACATTGCGCTGTCCGGTGAGGAAACAGACGCGGTTCTTGAAGTCGGTGTTCTGGTACAGCATCGCCAGGTCCGGCTGCAGGCCGTTCGGGTGCGGCGAGAAGATCACGAGCACGACCCGGTCCTGGGGGATGTCGATCTCGTCCACCGCCGGCAGGGCCTGTACCTTTTGATAGCAGTGGCCCTCGTCCGGTTCGAACAGTTTGACGAGCCGCTCGCGCAGCTCCTTGTGCACCTGATCGCAGACAAAGGCCTCCGCGGTGGTGCGCAACCGGGCGACGAGGTTCTCGACGTTCTTGATGAAGAGCCGGCCGTCGCGGCCCGTATGCAGGTACCAGGCCGTGGTCACCAGGCGGCTGATGATCTGCTCGTTGAGCTTGGCCAGGTCGCGGCCGGGCGCGCACAGGGCCGCGACCGTCTCCGGCACCGTCAGGCCCTTGCTGCCGCCGGGCACGCTGGACAGTGATGAAACCAGGAGCAGGCACATGACGTCCTGCGCGTCGCTGCCGCCCAGGTTGTTGTCCAGCACCTTCGCCACCGACTGGCCGCCGGAGGCGATGTCGTGGGAGATCGCGTTCTCCAGGGTTGCGTTGATCTGGTTGATCTCGGAGAGGGTGTCGCGGTCGTTGAGGTCGATGTCCTGGGCGCCGATCAGATGCCCTGTCTGGTGCTCGCCGGTGTTCCAGAGCCGGGCCACGACGATGCGCATGAGACGGATGAGCCCGCGCGTCTGCTGGAAGTTCGGGTTCTCCTTGAACCGGGCGTAGAGGTCGCGGATGGCGGGGTGGAAGGGGTAGGACTCGGCGATGCGTGCCGCGAACTGCTCCGGCGAGGCGTTGGTGACGTCCATCTGCCGCGCCTGCTTGATGGACCTGGCGTAGCCCGCGGCCACCTCCGCGACGGTCTCGGGCGGCGGCAGCTCGCTGAACACCCGCCGGCGCAGGATTTGATAGAGCTCGTCCGTGTTCATGCGCACCGGCTCCAGACTCATGGCGGTGCGGCCGGTCTCCTTGTCCAGGTCGCTCAGCGCCTGGATCAGCTGCTGGCTGCCGTCGGCGTAGGTGGCGGTGAGGTCGGTGATGACGACGCACACGGTGGCCAGCTCGTCCTTGCCTACGGCCACCAACAGGTTCGAGAGCGCCGTGGCGGTGACGACGGACAGGTCCGAGTTGCCGATGGTCTTGGATTTGGCGTCGCGGAAATACGGCGGCAGCTCGTCGAGCATGATCAGCAGCGGCTCGCCCCGAAGCAGCTCCACCCAAGCGGTTTGGCCGGGTGCAGACAGCGGCGCGTAGTAAGGCGCAAACTGTTCTTGCTTGCCGAGCTGGTCGGCAATGGCACCCCAGATGCCGTAGGGGGTATCGCTCTCACGCCCGGTGAAGGCGACGGCCCGCACCGCGCCGATGTCGCCAGGCGTGTAGAAGTCCCCCATCACCGCCGCGCGCAGCTCCGGGTGCCGCGCCAGCAGGCCGAGCGCGAGCAGGTTGTGGGTCTTGCCGCCGCCCATGGCCTGGGTGAGCTTGAACACGCCCTGGGTGCTCTTGCCTTCCAGCCGCCGGAGGCCCTCGGAGAGCAGCACGCGCATGCCCTCGGTGACGTGGTTCTCGGCGAAGAAGGCGGCGGCATCGACGCGGCCCTCCGCCAGATCGGTGAGATCGAGGACGGTGTCGCGGCGGGTCCTGTCGAAGATGCTGTCGCGGGGGGTGCAGGCCTGGGCGAGCGTCAGCATGCGGGGCGGGCTCCTTCGGCTTCGACTACTCGGCGCAGAGGTTCGCATGATCCCCCGCCGCCTTGCACGAGCAGCCGGTCCGCGCCGTGCACGGGGCCTCGAATGCTGCTCGCCGTGGGCTTGCGATGAGCGACCTTGATGACGACGACGGGGGATCTGATGCGGTGCTGCAGCAGCCAGCCGCTCAGGTCGCGCACCGCGGACAGGTCGCCCGGCAGCGCCCAGCAGGGCGGGCCCGGATGATCCGCCGGAAGCCCGGCGTCGCAGTCCGTCGCTGGCACGAGGGGCTCGTCGAAGGGCGGGTTGATTTGCACGGGGCCGGGTCGCGGACCTGCCGCGACGCCGGCGCAGCGCCGAGCGAGCCAGCGGATGGCCTTCAGCGCCGGGTCGTCCGCCCGCTGCAGCCCCGGGTCTTGGGCCTCCCGAGCAAAGGGACCGAACAGCCGCGTCTGGTCGATGGTCCGGTTGGCGCAGAAGCCCCGCAGCGTCGGCGGCCGGTCGGTGCTCAGCGGCACCAGCGGCAAGCCGGTCTCGCGCGCCTCGATGACCCTCGGGTACCAGTGCGCCGGCGCCGAGCCGGAGGTCGCGAGCGGTACAGGCAAGCACGTTGCCGAGTGCTGGGGCGAGAATCCGGAGCCCATCGGACAGGCGGAACACAGGGACGGTCGCCCCCGAGATTGCAGGAGGAAGCGGCTGACGGATAAACGGATAGGAAATCCGACCGCCCCCGCGCGCCCGAGGCGGCGTCATGCGCATGTCCGCGCCGCAGTTGGGGCAGGTCAGCGGTGGGGACTCGAACAGCCGGGTCTGCTCCCATCAAGGTAGCATGGCCCAGAGATAGCGGGCCGGAGATCGCGCGTTGCGGGCGGGCGCGGCCGAGGGTGTGGCGACCTCATCGGGGGCGCTCGGATCGTCGGCCAGGTCACGCCGCAAGGCGACGGCAGCCGCACGCCGGGGCGCCTTGGGCGCGAGCATGCCGTGGTAGCCATGGCGGTGGCGCCTGGGCGGCGGCCAATCTGTGAACAGGCTGTGCCGCGAGATGGTCGATCAGCAGGCTTGATCACAAGACTGGCGGGGTGAGCGTCAGCGCCGTGGTGCCAT
>JANQFI010000274.1 GCA_028277905.1 Chromatiaceae bacterium
GACCATGAAAGCCGAGCAGAAATAGTCCAGGCTCAGTCCGAGGGAGTGGGCGTGGACACGAGGTCGATAAACGATTGGCGGAAGCACCCCGGTGCCTAACCGGACCCGAGACGAGCGGCCCGCAGCCCCGAGTGTCGCGCGGACGTTGTCCGCAGGACGAACGGTACAGAGGCCGAGGTTGCGCGTCCGCCCCAGGCAACACCGCTCGCGCGTCCACGCCGCTCCCGGTCCTGCGTGTAGACAATCCGGGAGGACGACGATGCAGAGCCGGTATCGGCGGGTCGCCGGCATCGACGTGCACCGTATGAAGCCTGTGGTGACGGTCGTGAATCGAGGCTGAGCAAGGGCGCAGCGAGTCGCAGACGCGTGAATGCGGCGGCTG
Source organism: Chromatiaceae bacterium (assembly GCA_028277905.1). Lineage (GTDB taxonomy): Bacteria > Pseudomonadota > Gammaproteobacteria > Chromatiales > Chromatiaceae > Thiohalocapsa. The sequence continues at coordinate 383 of JANQFI010000274.1, forward strand.
CCAACGCGATCGGCGGGCGCTGGTCGGTGGGCTTGAGGCGTCGCAGGTCGAGCTGGTGGTGATGGCGAGCACCGGTATCTATTGGAAGAGCCTGTATGCGCATCTGGAGCGGGCGCAGATCGAGACCTGGGTGGTCAACGCCCACCACCTCAAGCAGGTTCCCGGCCGCACGCCGGACCTGGGCGACTCGCAGTGGCTGGCCGAGCTCGGCCGCTTCGGTTTGGTGCGCGGCAGCGTCATCCCGCCCGAGGATTTGCGCGAGCTGCGTCTGATTTCGCGCTACCGCAAGACGCTGATCGGTACGCTGAGCGGGGAGAAGAACCGGCCGCATAAGCTGCGCGACGACGCCGGCGTGAAGCTCGGCGCGGGGGTCAGCGACCTCGACGGCGTCTCGGTGCGCGCGATGCTCGCCGGCCGCAGCCCCGAGCAGTTGATCGACTTGGCCAAGGGGCGCCTGCAGGGCAAGCGCGAGGCGCTGCTGCTCGCACGCGACGGCGAGCTGTCCGCACGCCACCGTCTGGTGTTGTCCAATATTCAAGGCCACATCGCACACCTCGAGCAGGAGCTCGCCCGGCTCGATGCCTATCTGATCGATGCCATGGCCCGCTATCGCTGGGCGTGGGCGCTGCTGCAAGCCCTCCCCGGCATCGATGCGGTGGCGGCGGCCATGATCCTGGTGGAGCTCGGCGTCGACATGAGCCGCTTCGGCTCGGCGGATCGCTTGGCTTCGTGGGCCGCGCGGTGTCCGGGCAACAACAAGAGCGCCGGCACGCGCACGAGCGGCAAAACGCGAAAAGGCAACAACCTGGTGCGTTACCTGCTCTGTGCGGCGGCCAACGCGGCACGACGCACCAAGAGCGTCTTCGCCGCCAAGTATCCAGGCTTGGTGATCCGTCGTGGCCACGACAAGGCCAGCGTCGCGTTGGCCCACAAGCGCATCCGTACGATCTCTGCGCTGCTCGCCCGCCGCGAACCGTATCGAGATTCGGGGCTCGATGACACAGCGGCGTCCGTGGCGAAGCATGCACCGCGCTGGATTCGTGCGCTGCAACAATACGGGTACTGGCCGAACGTCGCGCCCAGCACGTCGCAACTGATGCATCGGTCGTCCGATTGCTTCTGCCGCTCCGGCGGAGAGGAGGCTTGTGTCACCATTTCGGTAGGCTTTCACGGTAACTCTAAGGATGGAACACCAGCGGCCCTGCGGGGGGTTGTTGCCTGTCGTCGGGATCCGGCGCGCCAGTGGCGTCCGCGTCCGCGCGGAGCTCCGTGTTGAGACGTGCGGCGAGCTCGATGAAGGCGGCGAGCATCTGTTGGAACTCGTCCATGCCCATGTCGGCAATGGGCGCCTGGTACCAGAGCAGCACGTCCTGCGCGGTGCTGTTCAGCGCTAGGCAGGCACCGCCCAGGTCTCCCGCCGGGTGATTCATGATCAGGAGCCGCTCGCAGAACCTCTGCCGGTCCTGCGCGGGGACACCGGCGACGGTCGCCGCCAACAGCACTGCGCGATCCTCCGCCCGCAGTTCCACGCTGAGCTCGAAGCGGTCGTCATAGGTGAAGCGACAGCGATCCGTGAAGCTCGTCACGCCACACAGTTCCCGCAGCCAGTCGCCGAGTGTGTGTTGTAGCTCCGAGGTGTCCACGCTCAGGGGTTGATCTCCTACTGCTTCCCGCCAGGGTACAGGTCCTGGCGTCGCCGGCAGCCGTCATGCTGTCTGGTTGGACCCGGAGCCTCGGGACCCTGGGCGAGGCGGCTATCTCAGGAGAATATCTTGTTGATCGCCGTAGCCTGGTTCTTCGCGACTTGGTCCATCGTCGACAGCGCCTGCTGCATGCTCTGCAGCGATTGGTTGGCGTGGTTTTCCATCTTCTGACTCACCATGGACTCACGCGCGGCGTCGGCCTGGTCTTTCTGCATGGCGGCCTTGGAGTCGTATATGGCTTGGTCCAAGGGGATGTTGATACCCATGCCAATGACCTTGACCAAGCCCTGGGCAGCAGTCAGGGCGGCAATGCGCTTTGCCGTCTGAATCTTGCGCGCCCGCTTCTGCTTGGCCTTGTCGTCCTCGTCCGCGTCCTCGGCCTTCTCTTTCTCCTTCGCCTCCTCTTCCTTGGCCTTTTCGAGCTTCTCTTCTTCCTTTTCCTTGACGTCCTCCTCGCTGTCGTCATCGTCCTCGACGTCATCCTCGTCGTCCATATCCTCCTCCATCTCGCTTTCGATGTCGTCCTCCGAATCGTCCGAGTCGTCGACCGAATCCTCATCGTCGTCCAAGTCTTCCTCCTCATCCAGGTCATCGTTCATGTCCGGATCCACGTCATCGTTTCCGGGAATCTCGGCCATCTGGATGTCAGCGCCCGCGCCGTCGCCGAGCGCATCGCCGCCTGCCTCGAGCCCCGCATCCAGGCCGGTCTCGAGCGCCGCATCGGCGGCCAACCCCTCGGGCTGCATGGCCGCGATGGAGACAGCGGCAATGCCGACCATCAATGCCGTCTCCGCGATCTGGGTGAACATCCCCGTCAGGGTCTTGGCCATCTCGTCGGAGGCCTGGGTCTTCAGCTCATCCGCGGCCTTGTCCAGGTCCTCGATCTGCTGATCGAGCTGGGCCAAGCCGGCCGATTCGGCCATCTGGAACGACTGGAGGTTGTTCTTGATCAGCAGGTTCTCGACCGCCGACAGGTCGACGCCGTTCTGCGAGATCAGTTGCTCGGCGTTGGTCACATTGGTCGGCGTTGGGGTCGTTGCCGGGTCCTTGGACGGCGCCGCCAGCATGGGCTGGGTGCTGGTGCCTGGATGCAGGTCTTTCACCGGTGGCGTTGCGGTGCCCTGGTTTCCAGCAACCTGGCCCTTGCCGACACGCTCGGTCTTGCCCTGGCTCGCCTCGTCTTGGATCTGCTGTTCCAGGCTTGCGCCGGACAGGGGTTGGGTCGGGTCGATGGTCGTCATGATGATCGCTCAAGGATGCTGGGGCTTGGCCTGCGGGCTTGGCCTGCGCGTGGCGTCTGCGGGCGGGTGGCGGGCAGCGGGCCGTCGGTCAGGGATGCGCGGCCGCCGAGCTGGTCTGATCGAGCAGCGCGAGTAGCCCCGCGGCACGCTCACGGCTGGCAGCCCGGGAGGCGTCGCCACCGCTGAGCTCGAGCACCTGTTCCAACAGCCCGCGGGCGCTGTCGCGCTCACCGGCGGAGAGCCAGCAGTCCGCGGCATGCAGCAGCGCCGTGGTGTCGCCGCCAGACATGACCGACGCCGTGCCGTAGATCAGCGCCGCGTCGTCGAAACGGCCGAGTCGCTGCAGGCTCGCGCCGAGCCCGAACCAGTATTTCGGCTCTAAGTGGTCGAAGTGACACAAGAACAGGAACATCTTATAGGCGCTCTGGGCATCACCGGCATTAAACGCGTTGTATCCGATGCGGTAGCAGAGCTCGAGCGTCTCCTTGGGGACCCCTTGGATCTGTGCGAGAGAAGTGCCTGCGGCACGCAAAGCGGCCTGAAAATCGAAGGTTGTGGCCGCGTTCTTCGGCTGATCTGTGGCCATGGCAGGCTCCGTCGTCTGTTTGCTCGTGTCGCGTCCCCGGGCTCCGGCAAGCCGCGCCGGCAGGCCGGCGCCGGGGGATGGATCACACCTGGTTCTGCAGACCGCGCAGGATCTTGTCCTGGGCGGTGGCCGAGCTGTCCTGCATCTCGCTCGTGATGCTCGCCGTCTGGCTCAGGGCGCTCGCGACGTTCTTGAGTTGGCTCTCGGCGTTCTTCATCTGCTTGCCGACCTTCATCGCCGCCGCCTGATCATGTGCCTCGTCGGCGCTGGCATCTCCGGCCTTCTTCCTCGCTTTCGCGGCTTCGACTTGGGCCACGATGCCTCCGACGGAGAGATCCGACACGATGTGGCCCAGTGTGTGCGCGAACTTGCCGTGGGCCTTGTTCAGGCCCAGCTCCGCGGCCGTCGTGAGCTTGTCTGCTTCCTGCTTATAGGCATCCATCTTCTGGATTGCGGAGTACACCTTGTTGTCCATGGCCTTGCGCTGGTCATTGAGCTGCTCCATGCGACTCTGGGTGACCGCAAAGGACTGATCCTGGACCTTGGTCTGCATTTGCGAGACCAGCAGGCTCATTTCTGCCTCGCTCATGGGCGGGGGCGGCGGCATCGTCGGTAGGTTGGCGGTGCCCAGGGCTGTGCTGTCTTGGGTGTCCACTGGCGGCGTCGTGGACGCTGCATCCTGCGGCAATTTCGCTTTCGCCTCGATGCGGTCCAGGACGTCGTTGTTCGACTGCGGCGGGATCGGCGTCGTTGTCGTGCTCGACACTGGGGTGGTCATGGTCGTTCTCCTCAGGCGGCTTTGCCTTGTTCCAGCAGGCCGATGATGGTCTCGGCACGCCCGCGAATCTCGGCATCGCCGTGATCGGCGGCGGTGCTCGCGACCAGGAGATACAGGAGTTGCAGTGCTCCCTCGCGATTACCGGCGGCGAGCTGGCAGTCGGCGGCGTGCAGCAGCTCATGCGCCACATCGTCGCCCAGCAGCGCTGCCGTCAGGTAGCTGTGCGCGGCGGTCTCATAGGCTTTCAGCATCTGCTGGCAGGCGGCCAGTCCATGCCAGGCCTTGGCGTCCGAATGGCGGTAGGTGCACAGGAAGCGAAAGACGTCGAGCGCGCCCCTGTAGTTGCCGGCGGCATAGGCGGTGTAGCCGAGCCTGTAGGTGGCATCGAGCTCCTGGTCGGTCACCCCCTGCAGCTGCGCGAGCGTCACGCCGGCATCGGTAAGCTCGGCGAGCAGGTCGTTGATGGCGGGGTCCGGAAAGTTCGCGGGAAGGGCCTCGGCGGTCATCTTCGTGCCTCCGGCGGGGTGTGTGGGTACAAGCCACCGCGTCCGGCCGATGCGGTGGCCGAAGGGGCGCCGGCTACTTGAAGTTGCCGATCAGGGTGTTCAGTGTCTGGCCGATCTTATTGACCAGATCACTGCCGGCCTCCCAGGCCTCGTTGTCCTTCTGCATGGTCGCGGAGACGTCCGTGGACCACTCTTGGGACATGCCCTGGGCCTCGGTGCCGATGTCGTTCAGCGTCGACTCGATGTCGCTGTTGGCCTCGCCGCTGCCGATGGGCTTGCCTTGTTGGGCCATGTAGCTGCTGACTTGCATGGTCTCGACCGTACCCGTGCTCGGGTCCGTGTACTGGAAGGTCGCCGCACCGGCCTGGCCCGAGGCCGCGGCCTGGGCCGCCGCCTCGGCGTTGTTGGCGTTGGTCATCTCGGTGTTGTACTGCTGCAGCATCTGCACCTGGTTGTAGGTCTGGGTGTCCAGGGCATGGCCGCGCTGCGTGAATACACTGAGGATGATCGCGTCGAGGTCGCTCGGTGGGATCGACTCCGCTGGCGGGACGTTGTTCGCACCAAAGGCCTGGTTGGCATCCTCGGTGCTTGTGAGGTTGCCGTAGCCGCCCGGGGTACCTCCGGTGGCGGTGGTGGTCGTACTGGAGACGTCGTTGATAGTGGTGCTCATGACGGTGCTCTCGCGAAACCTAGGGTGAGCGGTTAGGGGGGGTGAGCGGTTAGGGGGGTGAGCGGTTAGGGGGGCTGCGGGCGTCAAGGGCTCGGACGTCCTGGCCCCTCGGCGCCTAGACCATGATGTCTAGACCGATGTCTAGACCGATGTCTAGATCATGTCGTGCTGATGTCGGGGCTTGTGGTGAGCCTTGCCCTGCTCGGCGCGCATCGCTTCGCGGCCTTGACGGCGGCGTTCTTCCAGGTCCACCCGGTCCATCTCGATGGCCCGGTCGGCGTGCTCCTGTATATGTGCCGGGATGCGTTCTTTGCCCATGAAGGCCTTGACGTCCTCCGGGTCGATGCCGGCGGCGCGCAGGGGCGCCTCGAAGCGCTCGCGGCTCGCGTTCAGCTTGGCGAGGGTGTCATCGATCAGCTTCTGGTTGGCTTCGATGGTCTTCTTGCGTTCTTCAATGCTGCTCATCGACTGGTCTCTCCGTTTGGTCGTTTGGCGGAGCGAGAGGGACACAGAGGCGTCCCAGTAGGGCTAGCGGTGGCCCTGATTCGGGTACCTGGGCCATCCCCAATCTCAATGCTGAGTTATTGAAGCCTAAGGGCGTGCCGTTGTCCAATGAAGGATCAGCAATCCGTCGGCAAGAAGGCCGCGTCTAGGCAGCCTCTCGGGCTGCCTGATAGGTCAGGCTCCGATGGCGACCCGGGCGTCACATCCCCGATCTGCGTTGATCGCCGACCGCCCAGGTTCGATACTGACACTCTGATACTGGCGCTCTGACACTGGCGCGACGAACATGTCCGCAGCATGACGACGTCGTCATCCCAAGGCGCGGGGAAATCGGCAAAGATGTCCAACGAGTTGATGGCACTGATGGCAGCGCTTGCAGAACGCCGCGGTTGGCGGTCGCCGCAGGCCGAGCTCGGGCGGTACGCGCTGGTCCTCGACCTGAATCTGGAGCTGTCGTTGTTTCAGGTCGACAGGCTCCTCTACCTGGAAGGCTGGATCGCAGCGCTGCCGGGATCGGGGCCGGCACGCGAAGAACTGCTAAGACGATTGTTGCGGCTGCATCTGGCCCGGATCCGGGACCATGGAGAGGTCCTGACGCTCGCGGACGCGGAGCCCAATGGAGCAGACGGAGCGGAGCCGGCCGATCCAGCCGGCGATGCCCGGCAGCTGATGCTCTACTGGTGCCTGGATGTCACGACGCTCGATCTGCCGGCTTTCGAAGAGGCGCTGGGCAGCTTCGCCAGTGCGCTGGACTTCTGGGTACGAGCGGCGGCCCAGGCACCGGCGCCGGCCGGGCCGCCGCCAGGGGCACGCATGCTGTTTCCCTGAGCCAGGCCGCAACGGATGCGTGCCAGACCGCTACTTGCGAGTCCGGGCGATCCTGCGCAGTGACAGATGCAGTGACAGGTCAAGAACCGGCAACCGATGCAGACCACCGAGCAACCAATCCTCCTGAGGATCCTGAGCGGCCCGCAAATCGGCGCGGAGATCGCGCTGCCGGCCGAGGGCTGCGTCCTGGGCCGCGACGACCAGGACGACGTGGTGCTTCGGGGTGACGGAGTGGCGCCACACCATGCACGGCTGACGCGCAGCGACGCAGGCGTGCAGGTCCAGGCGGAGGGTGGTGAAGTCGCCACGTCGGCCGGTCTGCTCCCTGCGGGCCAAGCAGCTATGCTCGCGGACCCTGTGGTGATCGGCTTGGGCGAGGTCCAGGTCGGGATCGGGGCGCCGGAGACCGACTGGCAGGTGCTGGCCGCGCCGGCGCGAGTCCCCGCCGAGCGCAAGCCCGAGCCCGCCGGCGGCGCCAACGCGAGCACGCCAGTGCCGGTTCCGACACAGCGGGAACCGGCGCGGGCCGAATATGCCGATCATGGACCCGCACAGGGCCAGGGCAGCGCGGCCGTCGCCGGGAAAGGCCCCTGGTGGCAGGGACGTCCGCTGCTGTTCGGCGCCCCGCTGCTGGCGCTCACCGCCATCGGGATCACCCTGATCGGCCTGTCCGGCGGCGGCAGCGACAGCCCGCCGGCGCCGACACCGGCGGAGACCCTGGCCAAGGCGCGCACGCTGATCGCGCACTCGGACTGTTCGAAGGTCGCCGCGCACACGCGGGACGGGGAGCTGGCGCTGTCCGGCTTCTGCGACCGCGCCGATCATCTGAGCGCCTTGACGACGGCGTTGTCCGGGGCCAGCCTAAGCTTCGACAACCAGGTCCGTGTGCTCGCGCGGATGCGCCATCAGATCAGCGAGACACTGACCCGCCTCGACGGCGGTGATCTGAGCTTCCGGCTAGGCGACGACGGCGTGCTCAAGGTGCAAGGATTCTACGCCGGCAATCTGCCCCTGGAGGAACTGAAGACGGATCTCAGGACCGACATCGCCGGTGTGACGCGTGTCGAGCTCACGGTAAGGACGCTGGCCGATGCGCGTCAGACCCTGCTGAAGCTCTTGGCGGCGTCGAATCTGAACGGGCTTCTGAGGGTCAAGGCGAGCGACGGCGAGCTGGTGGCCAAGGCCGTCGATGGCGCCAGCATCACGCAAGCGCAGTGGCAGACGCTTGCTGCTGCCTTCGCGCAGGCGAGCGGCGGAATCCCGCCGCTGCGCGCGGACATCGACTTCGCGCCCGCGTCTAAGGCCAATGCAACTGTGTCGGCAGCTGCCGGCGCGGGCACCGGGAGATCGCCGGATGATTGGCACCTCACCGCCATCGTGATGGTGGGAGACCAGGACTCCTTTGCCGTGCTGAAAAATCGTGGCGAGATCCGCGTCGGAGACCCTGTCGGCGATGGCTATGTGCTTAGCGAGATCCACCCCGAATATGTTGTGTTGTCCTCGAACGGCGGTAAGCGCATCTTGAAGCTGCGCGACTATCACTAGTGCTTTGCTGCGGAAGTTCCGAGACCGGGATCCCCTCGTTGTCGTTGTCGTAATCGTAATCGAATATCCGCACGGTCGAGACCTCGATCACGACA
>JANQFI010000278.1 GCA_028277905.1 Chromatiaceae bacterium
CCGAGGGCACTGGACCGCGCCCGCGCGCTGGATGTGGCGCTCGCCGCGCAGCATCGGCTCCGTCCCTTGCACTGCATCCCGGTGATCCTCAAGGACAACTTCGATACCGCGGACATGCCGACGGAGGCGGGCTCGATCGCCATGGCGGGCTCGCTGCCACCGGACGACGCCTACATGGTGCGCCAGCTGCGCAGGGCCGGCGCCGTCGTCCTGGCCAAGGCGAACATGGGCGAGTGGGCCTTCAGCCCCTACCGCACGATCAGCTCAACCCACGGCGAGACCCGCAACGCCTATGACCTGACGAGGGTGCCTGCAGGCTCCAGCGGTGGCACGGCGTCGGCTATTGCGGCCAACCTCGGCGTGATTGGGCTGGGCACGGACACAGGCAACTCCATCCGTGGGCCGGCCTCGCACCTGGCGCTGGTGGGCATCCGCTCGACGCTGGGGGCGACGAGCCGCGACGGCATCGTGCCTCTGCTGGCCAACCGCGACGTAGGCGGGCCGCTCATGCGCACGGTGCGGGATACCGCCATCGTCTTCTCGCTGCTGGCGGGCCCAGACCCGGCAGACCCGCTGACGACCCGGGCGCCGGGCAGGTTCGAGGTCGATTACACCCAGGTCCTGGATCGGGACGGACTACGCGGCGCCCGGCTTGGCGTGCTGCGGGCGCTCGTGGATACGGACACCGCGGATCCGGAGGTGGTCGCCGTGTTCGAGCAGGCGCTCACAGATCTGGCTAACGCCGGTGCGGAGCTGATCGATCCGTTCGAGATCCCCCAATTCGAGGCACTGACCGGGGCCACCGGGTTCTGCAGCCGGTTCCGGCACGATCTGCGGGCCTATCTGGCGGGCCTGGGTCCCGCGGCGCCGATCCGGTCGCTGGACGACATCGTCGCCGCCGGCCGCTACCTGGCGCGCAATGTCAAGGCCATGGACTGGGCCAGGGGCGTAGATGCCGCGCCCGAGGCGCAGGTACCGCCTTGTGTCGACGTACAGGGCGACCCGCGCCGCAAGGCATTGCTGGACGGCGTGGTGAGCGCCATGGATGTTGCCGGCATCGACGCCATCAGCTATCCGAGCTGGAGCAATCCACCGCGGCGCATCGGCGACGACGCGAGCCCCCACGGCAACAACAGTCCAGTCATCGCGCCCCACAGCGGCCAGCCTGCCATCACCGTGCCCATGGGCTTCACCGCCTCTGGCCTGCCGCTCGGCCTGCAACTGCTGGCGCGCCCCTTCGACGAGGCCAGGCTGTTTCGCTACGCGTACGCCTACGAGCAGGCCACCCGCCATCGCCGGCCGCCATCGCGCTTCGGACCGCTGCAAGATTGAGCCAGGGCGGCGCCCGTCCCGGCCTCTTTAGGCGATTGCCGGAAACAAACATACCGAATGGCGCGGGATTTTCGCTCGCCTTCAAGGAGCGGCAGCGGGCGCATAGTCGAGCTCTGTGCCCGCTGCCGCGACGCAGAAGGCGGGCG
>JANQFI010000305.1 GCA_028277905.1 Chromatiaceae bacterium
TGCAATCCCCGACGCCTGGTGTAACCGGAGCTGGTCTTTGATCCTGCCTGGTCGCTGGGAGGCGGCGCGGGAGGGGGGCGCCAAGGCCCAGGCGCTGGATCCCGCAAACAAGGCCTGGTCGTTCAACCTCGGCCACGCGGGCTTGCTGCAGGGCAAGCGGGAACGGACACAGCACTGGTACCGCCGAGCGCTGCCGCTCATCCCTGACCAAGAGAGCCTGCACGTCGGCCCCCGGGCCGACCTCGACCTGTTCATCGGCAGGGGTTGGCAAGTCGAGGCCGCCCGCGAGGCACGGGACCGGTTTTTGCGCGGCTGGGGGCAATAAGCAGGCCCTTGGCGCCCGCAACCAGGCAGTTGTCGAGCATTATCGCCAGGGATAGTACCGGCAGGCGGCGGCCCTAGCCGAGGAAGGCCTGCGCGGCGCGTAGGCACTTCTCGGCGGCGAGCACCCTGAAGTCGCCGTGCGCGTCAGCAACCTGGCGGTGCTGTGACAAGCGAACGGGCGCTATGGCGAGGCCGAGCCGCTGTACCGGCGCGCTGGCGGTCGGGGCGGGTGCCGGCGAGCCGGAGCTGCTATGGAGCGTCCAGGACAACCCGAGCGCGCAGTACGGCGCCCAAGGCCGGCCCGGTCTCGCCATCTTCTTCGGCAAGCAGGCGGCCAACACCCTGCAGGCGGTCCGCGGCGGGCTGCAGTCCGTCGACCATGGCGCCCAACAGGCGTTCGTCGAGCACACGACCGACGACTACCGGGGCATGACCCGGCTGCTGATCGACGCCCGGCACCTCCCCGAGGCCGAGCAGGTGCTGGCCATGCTGAAGGAGGAGCAGTGCCACGCCTTCATCCGCCGCGACATCGCCGCCGACAGCCGCACGATCCGGGCGAGCCTGGCGCCGCTCGTGGCGGTGCCGGGCGAGCTCGAAGGCATGGTGAAGTGCGACGCCGACGACCCGGACGGGGTGCTTGCCCAGGCGCATCCACCTCGATGGGACCTTCACTCGGGAGACGCTGCGCGCACTTGATGGAGCCGGTGAGCGGATTCGAACCGCTGACCTACGCATTACGAATGCGTTGCTCTACCAACTGAGCTACACCGGCGGGGACGGGTGCCGTTGGCGTTAGCCAACGAAGCGCTTGAGAATATGCGAAAACCGCTCAGTCGGCAATGCGTGAGAACGGCTTGTTGCAGTTGCCCGGTGTTCAGCTGCAACGCCGCCGCCGCAGCGCATCAGGGGGGGGGAGGGGGGAGGGTGCGCGGGTTACGTCACCGCCAGGCTGAAGCTAGACTCCTGTGCTCGGTACACATCAAAAGGTGTATTACGATGCGCACGAACATTGTGCTCGACGATGACCTCGTCAATGAGGCCATGGCGGTGTCCGGCGCCAAGACCAAACGCGAGGTTGTAGACCAGGCTTTGCGGGAGATGGTTGCCCGCGCCAAGCGGCTGGACCTGATGGACCTGTACGGGTCTGATGGCATCGACCCGGATTACGACTACAAGCGCGCCCGGGCTGGAGACGACCGCAGGTGACCTTGGTCGACACCTCGGTCTGGATCGATTTCCTCCGGGGCAAGGACACGCCACCGGTGCAACGCCTGAAGGCCCTGCTGCGGGCCGACGCGCCAATCTGCCTGACCCCCGAGATTCTGCAGGAGATACTCCAGGGCAGCCGCGACGCGGCTCAGTTCGAGAAGTACCTGAGATACTTCACCACCCAGCCCATCCTCACGCCGGGTGAGCCCATCCAGACCGCCATCGCCGCCGCCCGCATCTATTTCGACTGCCGACGCCGAGGCGTCACCCTGCGCTCATCCAACGACTGCCTGATCGCACAGCAGGCACTGGAACACGCCGCCGTGCTGCTCCATGACGACACCGACTTCGCGCACATCGCAGAGGTCGTACCCGCCCTAAGACAGCTATCCAACTGACGCTGGACGGCGACCGCACCTCCATGGGCAGTGCCGGGTTGGTGACGATGTCGCGGCCGTCGTCCTAGCAGGCTGAGCGTTCTTATCCCCTCAGCGATCTGCGGCAAATCCGAACAGAAGCCTGTCATTTCTGGTTCTCAGGCGCAGATGCTTGACAGGGGGTCTGAGCGGTTGCGTAGCGGCCAGCCCGATCCTAGAGGACAGCGAGGTCGGGGTCGGTGTTGGCGCTGGCAGGCTCGACGGGTAGGCGCAGGTCCTGAGCCGAGCTCTCAGCCACGCGGGGCGTCCAGCGTGTAGCGCGAGGGTGGCAGTATGGGGTCGCGGCCGAGCAGCAGGTCTGCCAGCAGCCGCGCCGACGCCGGGCCTGTGACCAGGCCGTTGCGGTAGTGACCGGCGTTGACGTAGAGCCCCGCGACGCCGGGATAAGGGCCGATGTAGGGGATGCCGCTGGGGGAGCCGGGGCGCAGCCCCGCCCAGTGGTCCTCGATGGGCGTGCGCTTCAGGAGCGGGAACAGGCCGGTGGCGATGCGGTAGAGCTCTTCCTTGGCCTCCGCGGTGGTGTGCTTGTCGAAGCCGGCCTCTTCCAGGGTGCTGCCGATGAGCACCCGGCCGTCCCGGCGCGGGATGACGTAGCGCTCGCGGAACAGCGTCAGGTGACGGATCTGTCCGGGCCTGGCATAGAACAGGATCATCTGCCCCCGCACTGGGCGGATGTCGGGCTTGCGGCCGAGCTGCGCGAGTAGCTCGGCGGTCCAGGCGCCGGTGCAGACCACCACGTGCTCGGCGGCGATCTCGCCGACCTTGGTGCGCGCACCGCGCACCTGCCCATCCTGGGCCTTGAGCTCCAGCACCTCCTCGTGCTCGCGGATGTTGACCTTGGGGGCAATGGCTGCGCGCAGGGCCTTGGTGAGTCGCGGGTTGCGGATCTGGCCGATGTCGGCGAGCCAGAGCGCCTTGCGGACATCGGTCGCGAGCTCGGGCTCCTTCTCCGCCATTCGGGCTCGGGTCAGAACCTCCAATGGCCTCTGCTCGGCGGCGGCCCAGGCCAGGGCGTCGGCGTGCTCTTCCGGGTCCAGAATCATGAGTCCGCTGATGCTGTACTCGGGGTCGATGCCGGTGGTCTCGAACAGCTCGGCGCAGAGGCCCGGATAGGCACGCTGACTCCAGCCCGCCAGCGCCGTGACGGCTCCGGCGAAGCGCCAGGGGTAGAGCGGCGACAGGATGCCGCCGCCGGCCCAGCTGGCCTGCTGGCCGGTGTCGCTCATCTCCACGAGGGTTACCTTGGCGCCGGCCGAGGCCAGCTCGCGGGCGGTCATCAGACCGATGACGCCGCCACCGATGACCAGGATGTCGCTGCTCTTTGCTTGGGCCATGGCAAGTGTCTGCAGCAGAGTCAGCGCTGCCGGCGGTTTGTGCCGGCGGCCAGCCGAAGCTCTTTCGGCAGGGGAAAGGTGATGCTCTCGCGAATGCCGGATTGCTCCTCCACGTCTGCGGCGCCCCAGTCCCTGAGCTGTCGAACCACCTGCTCCACCAAGAGCTCCGGTGCCGAGGCACCGGCGGTGAGGCCGACGCGCGCACCAGCGGTCACCCATGCGCGCTGGATGTCCTCGGCGCCGTCGATGAGGTAGGCCGGCTTGCCCTGCCGCTCGGCCAGCTCCCGCAGGCGGTTGGAGTTGGAGCTGGTCACCGAGCCCACCACGAGTACGAGATCCGAGCGTGCGGCCAGGTCGCGGACGGCGTCCTGGCGGTTCTGTGTCGCGTAGCAGATGTCGCTCTTCTTCGGACCGATGAGATTCGGGAAGCGCGCGCGCAGCGCATCGATGATGCCCGTCGCGTCGTCTACCGACAGCGTGGTCTGGGTGACATAGGCCACCCGGTCGGGGTCTGTGATGTCGAGCCCTGCCACCTCGCTGACGTGCTCCACCAGGTGCATGCGACCGCCGTCCGCGGCGCATTGGCCCATGGTGCCCTCCACCTCCGGATGGCCGCGGTGGCCGATCAGCACCACGTCGAAGCCGGCCCTGCAGTGTCGGGTCACCTCCAAGTGCACCTTGGTGACCAGCGGGCAGGTGGCGTCGAACACCCGCAGCCCTCGGGCGGCGGCCCGGGCGCGCACCCCCTGGGAGACGCCGTGGGCGCTGAAGATGCAGATGGCGCCCTCGGGCATCAGGTCGATGTCGTTCACGAAGATGGCGCCGCGGGCCTTGAGGTCGTCCACCACGTAGTGGTTGTGCACCACCTCGTGGCGCACATAGATGGGCGGCCCGTAGATTTCCAGCACGCGCTCGACCATGTCGATGGCGCGGTCGACGCCGGCGCAGAAGCCGCGGGGGTTGGCAAGGAGGATGTCCATGGGGGTGTCGGTGGCGTTCGACCTGGTTCTTGTCCGACAGTTTGGCGCTGGATTCTAGCAGGGGCTAGCCGAGTGCGAAGTCTGAAGTGTGGAGCGCGAAACCGACCGGGCCGGCATGGCATCGCAATCGTCATCGGTCTTCCGACGCCTGAGGCGATTTCTGTCAACAAAGATACCGCCTGGCTTGTCTTCTCGCCCGCCTGCTTTGTCGCGGCAACGCGCACATAGAACGACTATGCACGCGCTGCCG
>JANQFI010000486.1 GCA_028277905.1 Chromatiaceae bacterium
GTAGTGAAGACCTTTCGACCTCCGATTTCAGTTTATCAACCAGTTACGATCGCCTATACCCCTGAGTTGCGGAAGTAGGGCTAACTCTCCCGACCACGACTGCAGACGCGGGCAGGTGCCGCAACGCCGGAGCGCTTGACCGCATTCCGGCGCAGCTGTTCCTCGCGGTGATCCCGTCGACCGTCCTCGGTGACAACAACCACGACTTTGGATATACAATCTACAGAGGTATATCCAAGTCCGAGCAGAGGAGGTCGCAATGCAGATCTCGAAATGGGGCAACAGTCTGGCGGTGCGCCTGCCCGCTGCGGTGGTCGAGGCGCTCGACCTGCGCGAAGGCGACGACCTCGAGATCCAGGTCGAGGGGTCGCGGAGCCTGAGCGTGCGCAAGGCGCCCGATAACCGGGAGCTGCTGGCGCGGCTGCGCAAGTACCGGGGACGCTTGCCAGAGGGGTTCCGCTTCGATCGGCTCGAGGCCCATGAGCGAGGCTGAAGCCTTCTTCGACACCAATGTGCCGCTCTACCTGCTCTCGGGCGACGCAGCGAAGGCTGACCGGGCCGAAGCCGTGCTCGCCGAAGGTGGCGTGATCAGCGTGCAGGTGCTGAACGAGCTCGCAACCGTCGCCTCACACAAGCTCGGCCTGACCTGGCCCGAAGTCCACGAGGTCTTGGACACGGTGCGGGCGCTCTGCCGGGTCGAGCCGCTGACCGTCGCCACGCACGAGCGTGGACTCGCGATCTGCGAGCGCTACGGGTTCTCCGTCTACGATTCGATGATTGTCGCGGCCGCCCTGCTGGCTGATTGCAGAGTGCTTTGGACCGAGGACCTGCAAGGTGGCCAGCACATCGAAGACCAGCTGACCGTGAAGAATCCCTTCGCCACGTCCTGAACCGATTCCGCTTGCCTCAGACACGAGGATCGACACATCGCCCTCTGCCCTCAGCATGGACTTGAGCACGGATGAGCGTCTCGCGCTGGACGAGCTCCTGGCGTCTCCGCGGTTCGACGAGCGCACCATGAATCTGAGTAGCCCGTCGTTCGCGCCACACCGAACGCCCATCGCTGCGGATCCAGCCGTGACAGTGAAGGATGGCATAGAGCAGATCCACCCGATCGCTGTCTTTGGCATAGCCGTACTGAAGCCAATCGATGAGCTGGTGACGCGCATTCCAGACCGAGGCCGTGACGCAGTCGAACCGGTTCCTGCCTTCGTTGTCGATCGCCTTGAAGGAGTGGTAATCGGCCACCGCGCCGACATCGACGCGTTCGGGCAGTTGGTCGCGGTCCGCTTTGAGTTGTGCCAGCTCGGCCGCGCAGGCCGCGCTCTCCTCAGCGATGCGCTGCTGCATGCTGTTGGCGCGCGGGGTGCCGTCTTTCTTGGTGCTCGCCTTGCTTTTGGTGTGCTGTGTGTAGAGGCGATTGCGCTGAACCTCGCGTCGGCGCCGTTGCACATCGAGCGCCTTGATCGCGGGATTGGCGATATCCTGTTTCTCGCGCTCGTTCACGCCGAAGCCTAGATGATAGCGGTAAGGATGACGCTCCTGGATGCGCTTGCAGGTATTCTCCGAGGCGCCCCGACGACTGAGCATGGCCGCCGCAATGGCGGCCGGGGTCAGTGTGAGCGGCCCTCCGAGCAAAGCTCGCTCGTGCGATGGTCGGTGGGCAAATTCCCCACCACCACCCGGCGCAACTTGACGCGATGGGGCGTGGGCACGGCGGCATCCTCATCCTCCTGCTCAGGCATCTAGATAAAGGACTTCGTCGCCTCCAGCAGCCGGTAGTCGGTTCCGTTGCGGCGCAACCTCCGGGTGAAGCAAGACCCCTCAAGGACGCCCAGGCGCGGCTGATCGGCGTTCTTCTCCCAGTTGACGAACGGCGTTTGCTGCGCCACCAGCGCCGAGAAGAAGGCCAGTCCGTCGCCCTCGCGATCAAACACCTGCAACGGCATCACCCCCAGGAACTGCTCCCGGCATAGTCCATACGATTACCCACAACTCGCCGCTATGCTGCGCTGAGCCTCGAGTGCGAGCACGAAATCCGGGACGCGCTGCAGGCCGATCCAGAGTGTTTTCGGGCCGGGGAAGCCATCGCCTTTGCGGTTGAGAAAGCCACCGAGGCTGGCGACCAGGCGCACCCTGGTGTCGAGTAACGGCGGCTCGCCGGGCCGTGGCTTGCGCTGGGTGACCGGATAGATGGCCTGGCATTCCGCGGCGGCGACGACGGTAGCGCAGGGCATCTCGGGGCACTCGCGCCCGAGCATGGTCAGGTACAGCACGCGGCCTGAGCGATGATCATAGAGAACGCCAGCGCCGATGCCGCGCGCTCGCGGGTCTGCAGCTGCAGCTGCTGGACGCGGCAGCCGCTCTTGAGCACCTGGAAATAGACCTCGACCCGCCAGCGGCAGAGATACCACTGGAGCTTCGCGATGGCCGGCGCGGGTGTCTCGATCGGGAGATTGGTCAACAGCAGCCACTCGAGCGGGTCTTCAGCGGCCGGCGGATCGGGCGCGGTGGCGCGCAAGGCGGTGACGGCGACCCCGGGTAAGGTGCGCTCGGCGCGCGGGTGGCGTGAGGGTGACGCGCACCGCCTTGAGCTGCTGGGTGACGGTGCGCGCGCGTCGGCCGTTGCCGGCGGGGCGCGCGAAGGTGATCGCGGCGAGCACGCTCGTGCTGTCGTCGGCCGCGCGCAGCTTGCGTGCGTCGGCGAGGAGCCGATCGCCGTGCTGCACGCGCACCAGCCAGTCGGCGCCGTGCTCGGGACCAGGGGCTTCGGCGAAGCGGTCGTAGAGATCGCCTTCGCGCTCGGCGATGTGGGTGAGGCGGGTATCGGTCAGTGTTGCAGCCAGCGCATTGACGCCGGCCAAGCCATCGCCCCAACGCACGCGCTGCTTGTCTTCGAGCGGACGGCCCGGAGCCTTGGCCGCGCTCAGGCTGCCGGGCTGCCGGTTCCACGTGCGCATCGAGCAGCCCGAGCGGGACGCGCGCCGGCGTCATGGCCAGGGTCGGGTGCAGATCCATCCCCCAACGGCTCTCGTAATGCAGCGGCCCGAGCTCGGCGATACGGTCCTGTTGGGTCGTGTCGTCCAGC
>JANQFI010000497.1 GCA_028277905.1 Chromatiaceae bacterium
AACGATCCGTTGCTGCGTCAGAAAGATCCGTTGCGGCGGCCGGCGGTCGCTGCCTGCTGGATGCCCACTGCATGGAGCTTAGGCGATTTCTGTCAGCAAACATACCGCCTGTCTTGTCTTCTCGCCCGCCTTCTGCGTCGCGGCAGCGGGCACAGAGCTCGACTATGCGCCCGCTGCCGCTCCTTGAAGGCGGACGAGAATCCTGCGCCATTCGGTCTGTTTGTTCCCGGCAATCGCCTTGCTGCGGGCCCGAGCCGGTACCCAGGGTCTACTATAATTGGACACAGTTGTTGGTTCCGTGCCGCAAGCTGATGGGACTGGCCTGCGCGTGTCATAGGTTGTGCCTTTTCTGCCCTTGCTTCTCAGTCGAGTCGAGCCCCGTTGTGACCTTCCTCCGTCTTGTGTGCCACTGCTTGCGCTTCGTGGTGCTCCTGGGCGCTGCCTCGAGCCTGCCCGCGCAGCCACCTGACCGCGACTGGGGCTTCCTGTTGGAAGGCGGTGGTATGCTCGGGGTCGATGCGGGGCTGGACGAGCGCGCCGACTTGGCGGTGGATGCCTGGTCCCCACGCCTTGGCGGGCGCTATGCGCTGTCGCCGGACCTGCGGCTCGGGCTCACCAGGGGGCTCGGGGAGCAGGGCCATGGCGTCGCGAGCGACTGGGGTTTCTTCCCGATCCTCGCCCTGGACTGGCGCATCACCGATCGGCTCAAGCTCTATACCGGGCGCGGCTCTGGGGCCTTCCGCGGTCCTGGCCTGACGCTGAACTGGGCGGCCAACGACCGGTGGTCGGTGAGCCTGGGCGCGCGCTACGAGAAGGACCGTTTCCGGCTCGAGGATCGCGGCGTGGCGGCGGTCGGCATCGGTGAGGCCACTTCCACCCCTATCTACCTCGCCGTCTCACGCAAGCTCGGCAGGATAGGTACGCTGCGCGCCGTGGCCGGCGTGGAGCTGAACGGCTCGTTGCGGCTGGAGGACGCGGGCGGCGGGCTCCTGGGGCGCGGCGACTTCGATGATGCGCCCTTTGCCGGTGCGACCTTCGACTTGCGGTTCTGACTAGGATTGTCGATCGCTGGCGTCCGTCTGTTGCGCGATCTCTTGCTCCTGTTGCTGCTTTGGCCCCCTGGGCAGCTCCTCCAGCTTCGAGCGCACCAGCGCATAGTCCGCGCCGCGGGCGCCGGTGAGGATCTCCTCGGTCTCGCCCTTCGAGATGCCGAGCGCGCCCAGGGTCTCGGCGGCTAGCTTGAGGCTCGCTTCGACCGCTTCCGGGAAGGCGTGGTTGGCGCCGGCGCGGTACAGGGCATCGCAGGCAACCAGGTCCCGGGCGCGCGCGACGATGGTTATGCGCGCCGAGCGGGTGCGGATCAGCTCCGTGGCCTCGACGGCGGCCTGGGGTGCGTCGATGGTGAGCACCACGAGCTCGGCCCGCTCGATGCGCGCGGCCTCCAGCAGGTGCGGGTCGCGGATGTCGCCGTAAAACACCGGATAGCCCTCGTTGCGCCACCGCGCCACCAGGGCCGGATCGGGGTCGAACGCGACGTAGTCGATGCCGTGGATTGCCAGGATGGCGCCGATGGTGTGGCCGACCCGGCCGTAGCCGGCGATGACGACGCGCGGACCCTCGCCGCCGCCTACCCGGGAGCCCTTCTCAGAACCGGCCACGCCCTCGGCCGGCTCGACCTCGGGGCGGTAGCGAAAGAGCTCGTCGACATCGTCCCTGGGCCTGCCCCCGAGGCGCTCGCCGAGCTTGTTGAGCAGCGGCGTCACCAGCATGCTGAGCGAGATCAAGGCGACGGCCATGGCGAACACGCGCTCGTCGATGATGCCGAGCACCTTGGCGGCGCCAAAGATGACGAAGCCGAACTCCCCGGCCTGCCCGAGTAGGAAGGCCACCCGCAGCGCCACCGCTCGGCCGGTGCCGAAGGCCCGGCAGAGCCAGAAGATCAAGGCCACCTTGATGGCGATGAGTACGGTCAGGTGCAACGCGAAGGTGGCCGGCGCCATGGCCAGCACGCCAAGGTCCACGGACATGCCCACGGCGACGAAGAAGAGGCTCATCAAGAGCCCCTTGTGCGGCTCCACGCTCGCCTGGATCTGCACGCTATAGCGCGAGCCGGACAGCAGCATGCCCATCAGGAAGGCGCCGAGCGCCATGGACATGCCGGCCTGCTCCATGGCCCAGGCGGCGATGAACACCGCCGCCATCACCGTCAGGAAGAAGGCCTCGCGGTTGTACTGCCGGGCCAGCCAGTCCAACACCCGCGGCACCAGCACCCGGCCTGCCAGCACCAGCAGCGCCAGCATTCCCGCCACCACCAGCACCTGCTGCCACAGCCGCTCGCCAGCCGGAAGCCGGCCCGAGGCCGCAAACAGCGGCAAGAAGGCGATCATCGGCACCACCGCCAGGTCCTGCATCAACAGGATCGAGAAGGCGGTCTGGCCATGCCTGGTGGCGATTTGCTGCTGCTCGTAGAGCATCTGCATGACCAGCGCGGTGGAGCTGAGTGCCAGCGCCAGCCCGATCAGCAGCGCCACCGCCCAGGTGTCCAGGTGCAGCCGGAAGTACAGCGTCAGCGCCAGTGCGGAGATCAGGATCTGCGCCGAGCCCAGCCCGAACAGGGTGCGCCGCATGTCCCATAGCCGCTGCGGGTGCATCTCCAGACCAATCACGAACAGCAGTAGCACCACGCCCAGCTCGGTGAAGTGCCGCAGGTCCTCCACGTGACTGGTCACGGAGGGCCCAGGGAAGTGCGGGCCGATGAGCACACCGGCCACCAACAGCCCAAGGATCGAGCCCAGCCCGAAGCGGCGGAAGAGCGCCACCGCGGCGGCGGCGACCACCAGCAGCACGACGGCGGAGTACACAAAGGATTTCGGGTCCACGGGGGCTCGGGATCGCGGTGGCTGCGGTGCTCTGGGATGTCGACGATCGGCGTCTGGTGCAGCAGGACGGGGTTTTCGAGACCGGCTTCTGTCGTTGTCCTCGGCCTAATCCAATCGACCTGCGCGAGGCTTGGTTGCCAAACCTAGCCCCGAAAACGGGTCGATGATTCCTGCCAGCATGCATTAGGCGATTGCCGGAAACAAACAGACCGAATGGCGCAGGATTCTCGTCCGCCTTCGCGAAGCGGCAGCGCGTGCAGAGTCGTTCTATGTGCGCGTTGCCG
>JANQFI010000078.1 GCA_028277905.1 Chromatiaceae bacterium
AACGCGCACAGAGAACGACTATGCACGCGCTACCGCTTCGCGAAGGCGGACGAGAATCCTGCGCCATTCGGTATGTTTGTTTCCGGCAATCGCCTAAGGATCAGGCCCGGACCGCCTCCAGGACGCGGTCGAGCTTCTCGCGCACCAGGGATGCCAGCCCGGTCACCTGGGGGTTCTCCACCAGATCCAGCACGGCGAGCGGGTTCATGAAGAGCACATGGATGTCACCGGCTTCGTCCTCGCGGACGACGAAGTTGCAGGGCAGCAGCACACCGATGTCCGGCTCGGCACTGATGGCCTTGTGGGCGAGCTCCGGGTTACAGGCGCCGAGGATGCGGTAGGGCCGCTGCTCGATGCCGAGCTTGCTCTTCAGCGTCGCGGCCACGTCGATGTCGCTCAGCACGCCGAAGCCCTCGGTCTTGAGCGCCTCGGTGACACGCTCGATGGTCTCGTCGAAGCCGGTACTCACTGTCGTCGAAACGCCGTACATGCTCGCTTCTCCTCTGGTTCGGTGGTATGGCCGTCGTGAGGTGCCTATAGCTGCATCGCCAGGCCTCGTCCGACCTTGGCGCTGTGGATTGTACTGCCGCACACCAGGCTCCGCGCAAGCCTGCAGCCCTTGGTCGGCGGCGATCTCGATCGGACGACTCCCTGATGATATTGCCCACTGCTCGATATTGCCCACTGCTCGGCGCTGCCGCCGAAGCGGCGTCGCGATCGAGCAGCTGCCGCATCGATCGGCCGCCCCCGCGGCTCGCCCGCAGTCTGCTCCGCATTCGCCCGTCGAGCTTGCTGGATTGCCGATCCGAGGCAAGCGAGATGCAAACAGTACGCGGCAAGGTTCGGATCAACAGGCGCAGAGAACCGCGTCGATAGCCTTGCTGCGCCAAACTCTGCGCCAACCCTTCGGCGACGGGACCCAGCACGGGCAGGCCGAAGCTCGGGGGAATAGATCGGTCAGCATCGGACACCTTTGTCGGTGGCGGTGCCTCGATCGGCACCGTTCCAATGCTCGCGTTAATGTGCCGTAGAGACCGGGAAAGGCAAGCTATTACAGTGTGTTATGCCGGACGCCCCACATTACCGACGACTCAACATCAGTCCAATCATGTGGAGCGCCACATAAATCGACGAGCAGGGCTATCTCTCCTACTCCAACCGCCACGCCGATCTGCTCTTCGAGATCATCTCGCGACGCTACCAGGAGAAATCCACCCTGGTCACCACCAACCGACCCTTCGCCGAGTGGGGCGAGGTCTTCCCGAACGCCGCCTGTGTCGTCTCCCAGGTCGACCGCTTGGTGCACAACGCCGAGATCATTCAGATCGAGGGCGAGCCCTACCGCCTCAAAGCGATCCGACGCTGGCCCCAACACTGACGGCACGCTGCGACGCCATCTTCACCCAGCGCACCGCTCTTGCCACGCTCAACCAGACGCTCAAGCGCCTGCACGCACACAAGGAGAAGTTGCTGCTGGTGCTCAAACGTCCAGACATCGTCCTGCATACCAACGTGAGCCAGGGCGACATCCGCGACCATGTCAAATGGCGCAAGATCAGCGGCGGCACCCGCAGCGATCTGGGAAAACACTGCCGCGACGGCTTCGCCAGCTTGAAGGAGACTTGCCGCAAGCTCGGTCTCTCGCTCTGGGACTGTCTCGGCGACCGCATCCGAGGACACGGTGCTATCGCCCCTCGAGTGGGCACGGGTGTCATCTTGCGCCGCACCTGTCTTCACACGCCAGGGGTCGCTGGTTCGAGCCCAGCCGCGCCCACCAGCTCTCGCGATGGTCTCCATCGAGCGTCGCGTGCATGTCGCAGAGCTCCACGTCCCCATCGCCCAAGTTCGATCGGCACAGGCCGGCACGGATGTGCAGGAACCGCGGCCGGATGCTGTGCTCCAGGCAGAACAGCGTGCCGCCGCCCTGCAGTTAGCCGAGCCGCGTCGCGGTCAGCATCAGGCCGGTTTAGCACGTGGTCTGCGGGTACAAGTCGCGCACGAAGCGCTCGCGATGGGCCGACTCCAGCCCGAAGCGCTCGTACAGCGTCCGAGCGGCAGCGGTAGCCCGCTTCCGGTCGACACTGAAGCCTGGCCAGCTCGAACAGCAGCGCCGGGCGGTCCTGGAACAGGCGGTAGAAAAGGGTGTCGGTTATCGCCGTTCAGGATACCCGATACGGGTTTCCGCTAATGCGATCCATCTGCACATCACCATGCATTTTGAATGCGAGAGATGTCCTCTTGCCACACGTGAACGAAAGAACCTGGTCCGCCCCTCAATATCCCTGTATGTCCCTCAGTAATCCTCACTACCCCAACCGTCCGGACACCTAAGGTTTCCAGAACTTCACCAGGCTCACCACCAGGGCGCCGACGGCGACGGTAGTGCCGAATGACCAGACCATGAAACGGTCCATGCGCCGCTGCAGCTCGCGGATGTCCTGCTGCACACCCTCGAAGCGCTTGTCGACCTGCTCGAATCGCTTGTCGACCTGCTCGAGGCGCTTGTCGACCTGCTCGAAGCGCTTGTCGACCTGCTCGAAGCGCTTGTCGACCTGCTCGAAGCGCGCCAGCATGTCCTCGCGCAGTTCTTGGTGGCGCTTCTCCATCTGTGCAAAGCCCTCGCGCATCAGCTCGCGCTGATGCTTGAGCTCCTCCTCCACCCGCACCATCCGTTCACGCAGCTCGATCTCGTACACGGCAGGCGGCATGCCGAGGCTCTGCTCGACCAGCCAGTCGGCCATGTTGGCCTTGATGAACTCGATGTCTTCTTTGGTGAGGGTCATGGCGCGGTCCTTAAGTCGACGACGCCGAGTCTAGCGCAAGTGCGTACGGCTTGAACCGGACACATCCGCCAAGGTCATTGGCCACAGTCGAGCGCAACCTCGCCGGACGCCACCGCGTCGATCCAAAGCACCTTGTTGGGCAGAAGTGTGAAGTCAACGCCTGCGGTCTCACCATCGGCGGTAAAGGCACAGGTCTCGAAGCGATCGCTGTCTAGGTACAGCCGCCGGATCGCGCTGATCATATCGGCGCCCAGGTCCGTCAGCAGGTCGAAGCAGGTGAGGCCGTCAGCCGGGTTTGCATAGACCCGCAGGCTGATGCCGGCCGAAACCGTCAGCGAGCCGATTTGGCCCGACCTCAATCGCCAGAGCGATCTGACTCGATGGGCGCTGCGGCAAACGGATGGAGCCAGTCGGCGGAGCGGAATCCGCCAGCATCTCGCTAAGCACTGGATTCGTCGAGTTCCGGCGTCGAACGCAGGCGTCTGGCCGGAGGGCTCGTAAAGCAGATCGGTCGCGGGGACACAAAGCCGATCGGACCGCTTTTTCCTGGTGCCGCAGTGACTAATGTCGGCCGAGAGCCTGCGCAGACACATCGGCAGATGTGCCGGCCGCACTCGTTCTGCTTCCGGCGGCGGCCTATCTGGGGTGTTGAATTCCCCGGTATCTGAGCGGGGCAGGCAGGGGCGACAGTCGTCCATGGCTAGGGCAACGCGTCCTCAATGCGCTGCCCGACTTCATCGGCCACCGCCTTATCGACGTCCGCAGCATCGAACCCCTCGACCCGTTCCCTACTTCGCTCGGCTGCATCTGCCCGATCCCCCGTGTCAAGCGCGGAACCCGACCCTGTCAACGCCGCGATGTCCAGCTCTCCCGGACTCGGAAATTGCCCTGTCTCGTTCAGGATCGCCAGCCATTCCGACAGATCGATGCGCGACCGGTCGAGCCGGTCCAGCTCGCTCAGGGACAGCCCCGCAC
The DNA here is from genome assembly GCA_028277905.1 of Chromatiaceae bacterium. Taxonomy (GTDB): domain Bacteria; phylum Pseudomonadota; class Gammaproteobacteria; order Chromatiales; family Chromatiaceae; genus Thiohalocapsa. Next base: position 3,759 of record JANQFI010000078.1, read on the forward strand.
AGTCCGGATACTCCGGACTGCCCCAGGTGCGGCCGAGCTGCGGGTACGCCTGCTCGTTGACGATGCCGGCCAGCGGGGTATTGAAGCAGCAAAAGGCCTTCTGCTTCTCGATGCAGACGCCTAGAAACTCGCTGTCGCAGTAGCTGCCGACGTAATGACAGGCACACAGCCCGCGCTTGGCGCCGAGCTCGAGCTCGTCCTGCTCACAACGCCAGATGCTGCGGATCAGGATCATCACGACGCTGTAGATCATCTAGGCAGTCATCGCCCAGGCGAGCGTTGCCCCGACCAGTCCGCCGAGCTGGATGTAGTCCGATAGCGAAACGCAGCTCGGCGTGTCGCGGGAATCAACGACACCCCCGACCGCCCGCTTGCACTCCGCTGACTCGCCGGCGAACACCCGGCAGTCGCCTCATGGGTGCAGTCGTCATCCATCTGCGCGAACTGTGCGGCCTGAAGCGCCGCCGCAGCCTCGGCAAAGTCGTCGGACTGCTCGGGGGTCAGGTCCAGGCAGTCATCGCCCAGGCAGCGGACGAGACCGGCGCAGTCGATGGCGCTGTCGCGCGCAAGGGACGGGATCTCGGTGGTGGTGCCGCAGTCATAGCGGGATTCGGTGACGTAGCCGAAGCCGTTGGCGTCACGGGCGCCGTCGACGCAAGTGGCGCCCAGAAAGCCGCAGTTAGGATCTTGCTCCAGGGGCCCGCAGGTATCGGCGACGTCGCCCGCGTTGAAGGGACAGTGGATGTCGCCCTGCGGATCGGTCCAGCAGCGTCTCGGGCCGCTGCTAAAGCCGGCGCAGTCCGACTCGATGGCGATTTCGCGGCAGAAAGGGCTGAGCCAGGGGACCGGTGACGGGCCGAAGTCGGATCGGCAGACGCGCACGCCTAGGGCCTCGTAGCAGCCGTCCGCGACCAGGGGCGGTGCACCGGTGCAGACAGCATCGCCGATACATAGGCCGTTGTTTCGGGCGGTCTGCGCCAGGTTGATGCAGGCATCGGTCGCTGCCCAGCCATGATCAATCTGCGGCCTCGGCGCCAGCTCGATCCGCAGCGTCACCCGAAACCGCGCTTGCACTACATACCAGCGACCGCCGTCGGTCAGGAACCGGTAGTCGTTAGCCACTGTGAACTGCGGACCGGTGCGCATCAGCGCCGTCGCATCCCGATCCGTGACCCGCTGCCGATCGATCCGGTCGAAGTTGACTGAACTGCTGTCGGCATCACTGTAGCCGGGAAAGTCGATGGACCAGGATTGGACCGGCGCATCCACCTTGCAGTCCCGGCTGCAGCCGGTGTCGAATTCGGCGGCCTCGGGCGCGACGGTCACCCGAACGCGTTCGACCCGGTCCGGCTCGGCGATGCGGAAGCCGAACTGCAGTGCCGGCAGGTCGCGCAGGACGGGCGATGTCCTGAGCCTCGATCGTCGTACCCGACCTGCACACAGCCGTGGCCGCAGGAGGTGACCACCGCCCCGCCGTCGGCGGTGACGCCGGTCATATCGGCGACGAGCGGATCGGTCTGCCACCAGACTGGATCGTTCCTTAGGTCCGCATCGCACAGGTCGAAGCTGCCGTAGAGGGTCTGGAAGGCGGCGCCCTGTTCCGAGTCCGCATCCAGCAGATCCGTCTGCACCGCCCTGCCCCGGAAACCGAGGGCTTCGTCGTCGCCGTAGAGGGCACTGAGGTCGGCGGCGCTGCCGGCATCGGCGCCCGGAAACAGGTCCTCGGTGGTCACCGACTCCGTTGCTGTCATGGTCAAACCGACCTTCTCTGAACGCCACGGCTTCGCCCCGCAAGCCGTCCCGATCACCATCGGCCAGGACGCGCCAGCGGAGCTGCGCGGTCTGATCCCGCGCCTGGCCTACGACTGCGGGTTCAAACCAGAGACCCTGCGACCCTTGGTCTGCAGCGTCGCGCTGCGGGCCCAGGACACGGGCAATTGGTCCGAGCCAAACATCGAGGCCGAGGTTCGGGTCGTCCTCGATCAATGCGACTGGTTCGAGGTCTACGAGATCGTCTGGGCCATTGCCGCGAGGCTCGAAGAGTGGGATGGCAACCTCTCCGATGAAGATGGCCGTCTCGACGTCTTCACGTTACGAATCAACCGCGCACTCAGGCAGCACGGCATCGGCTGGCAACTGATCAACGGCAGAGTTGAGGTCCGCGGCGGCGAGGTCTTCGAGACCGTCGCCTGACCAACGATCCGGACGCTGGAAGATTCGGGAAGGACTGCGACCGCAGCCGAATTGCACGCGGCGCTGAAAGACCTGTCCAGGCGCCCGCACCCCGACATCACCGGCGCCGTCCAGCACGCAATGGCCGCGGTCGAATGCCTTGTCCGCGAAGTCACCGGCGACAAGGACACCCTCGGCGCCATCATCAAGCGTTATCCGGGGCTGTTGCCGCGCCCGTTGGACACCAGGGTCGAGACGCTCTGGGGATTTGCATCCGAGCGGGGGCGGCATCTGCGCGAGGGTACCGGGCCATCGCATGACGAGGCAGAGTTGGTTGTTGGACGAAGCCGCTTCGCGGAGCAGGGCCGAGCAGCCTCGTCGAATTTACATTGGCGCGCCACACCGGCGATGAGGCCGACGACGATGCAGGCGATGGCAATGATCCGGCCCAGCAGGCCGGTCATCCAACCGATCAGCATGTCGTAGGTAGCCTGGAGCTCGGCGCCGCCGGCGCCGGCAACTACGGTGCCGGGGAGTAGGGTCAGCAGGGTGGCGGCGAGCAGGGTAGCGGTCAGCAGGATTGCTGGATGATTCTGGCTGGGCAGCAAAGTGGCGGACATCGGGGTCTCCTCGTCCGCGTGATTCAGGGGGTGGGTCTGCGATCAGGCTCGGGTGCCTTGCGGGGCTCGAGCTGGAACGGGGTCAGTACGGTGGCTGCAGGCGCACCTGGAGCCGAGGCCAATTGCCAGCGACGCGGCGCTGTCTCGGTGAAGACGTGGCTCGCGCCGCGCAGGTTGCCGGCGGTGTCCTCCCAGGGGGCGATCCAGATACGCATGACATGGGCCGGCTCGCGGGTGGGGAGTTGGGCTGGGCTCGGGTCAGACTTCGTCGCAAGCGCCGCAGCATTCGGCGACTGTCCGTCCGCTGCCTGCTGGTTGTTGGTGACCTTCGGTCCCTGGTCCCTGCCCTTGTCCTTCGGCTGATGGGCCTGAAGGTCATCGAGAACGCCGGTCGATTGGGTCAGCCACCCATCGGCGGCCTGCCGGGGCGGATTGCCGGCACAACCGACTAGGGTCAGCGCGAGCACCGCCAGGATAACGGCCGCAGTTCGCAGGATCGGACCGATCATCGGGGTGACTCCTCAGGCACGGGAAGCTCCGCGGGCGGCGAACCGTCGTGCTCGTTCAGGTCGTAGATCTCGGCGGTAGAGAGGCAGAGCGGGCGGCTCGGCAGGCCATCACAGGCATAGCGCTTGGCGCCGAGGCCGCCGGCACAACCAGTGCCAGTGAGGGCCAGGATGCAGAGGGCATAGGTTGTGGCGGCGTGCGTCTCCATGCTCACTCCCCCGCCAGCCAAGCAGTGAGGTCCGCCGGCACGCCCTGATGCAGGCGACCGTCGGGCGCGACCAGCGTCGGCACCGAGGTGATGCCGAGCAGCCGGACGGTGATCAGGGTCCTGACCAGGGGCTGTGTGTCGCAGTTCGAAGTCGGGTCCGGCAGATCGGCCCAGTCTTGGTCGATCAGCGCGGAGAATGCTGCATCCCTTGAAGGCGCACACAGCAGCCGACGGGCTGCGAAACCTGGGGCAAACGGCTCTGTTTCGGCCTGCGCATCGCGGGCCTACTGGAGCTCCAGCCCGACGCTGCGGTTCAGGATCACCTCGACCCCACGCCCGGCATCGACCTCCAGCACCGGGAAGAGGTTCTCGGCCAGGTCCAGGTAGTACTCGGCGAGCCGATCCAGGGCCTTGCCGGTACCGGCGATGCGCGCAACCGGCGGCACTTGCGGATCAGACCGGCGCCGGCTCTCGCTTGCACGTCGTGAACTGGCGGCTCGGGTAGAGTCCCCGCCGAACGGGCGCGCGTGTTCAGCGCCGAGCGCATCGACTGTCAACCCGCAGACCGGGACAACGGCAGCCCAATGCGACGCCTGGGCCGCATCGGGACAGCAGCAAGATCGTCGCCCGATCGTCGCCCGGATCATCCTGCCGAACATGCGCTTCACACCGGAGCGCAAGCTCGAGACCTATGCCTATGCCACGCGCGGCCTGGTCGAGCTGGAACCCGAGATGCCTCGGACCTGCTCAACGCGTGCGTGCTAACCCGACTTCCGCAACTCGATCCACGGTCGAGCACATTTCCGGACCGATCGGCACGATAACCCATTGAATGGCGGTTGCTGAGGGCAGTAGGAAGCGCGA
>JANQFI010000550.1 GCA_028277905.1 Chromatiaceae bacterium
TGCCGCTTCGATTCATCCCAAGTGATCATACGTCACAGTGTAGATGCATTTGTATATGCGTGCAATGCCGTAGAATTTGAAGGTATTTCAGGCCCAACGTTTGTTAGAAAGCACGCAACGTTTCGCATGCTATACTTCTCCCAGTCTAGCAGGATAATGGCCCGTGTCCAGATACCCCGCCCACCCCGCTTTCCCACCACGTCGCCCGACCGGCCAGCCGGCCCCCGCCGCACGCCGCGAGGATGGCGCGCCCACGGGCTGGGATCGGTATCTCGAGGTCCTGGAAAAACACCGCGTCCCGCCGCGGGCACGGCAGTGGTACGTGCTGCGGGCGAAGGAGTTCCTGGCCGGGATGCGGCCGGATTCCCTGTCGGCGCTGACGGGCGGGGACGTGGACACCTTTTTCCGGGAAACCCTGGAGGCGGGGCAGTTGTGTGACTGGCAGTTTCGCCAGCTCGTGGATGCGGTGCAACTGCTCGTTGTTGATCTGGCGCAAGTCAAGGCCGGTCAGGCCGTCGATTGGGAGGTGTGGAAGGTCGCCGGGCAGACGTTGGGGCCGGACCATCCGACGCTGGCCAAGGAGCGTCCCCCGGAGGCGGGACTGGCCCGGCGCAGCGGGCCGCGGTTCGCGCGTTCCGCGGAGCGCTATGCGGAGTTGAAGGCCCTGGCGCGAACGCTGCGGGCGCGCCAGTATTCCATTCGGACCGAGCAGTCCTATGTGGACTGGTGCCACCGGTTCCTGCTGTTCTGCGAGGCCGAGTCGGCCGAGGGCCTGGACGTGGCCGATGTGCAGCGGTTCCTGACCCACCTGGCGGCGGACCGCAATGTCTCGGCGAGCACGCAGAACGTGGCCTTCAATGCGCTGACGTTCCTGTTCGAGCAGGTGCTGGAGCGATCGCTGGAGGGGCTGGCGTTCCGGCGGGCGCGGCGCCCGGCGCGCCTGCCCGTGGTGCTGACCCGCGAGGAGGTGAAGGCGCTGCTCGCGGCGCTGACGCCGCCCTATGACCTGATGGCGGGGCTGATGTATGGCACGGGGCTCAGGCTGATGGAGTGCCTGCGGCTGCGGGTCGGGGATCTGGATTTCGGCAACGGGGTCATCCTGGTGCGCAACGCCAAGGGTGGCAAGGACCGGGTGGTGCCGCTGCCGGAGCGGTATCGGGACCCACTGACCGAGCATCTGCAGGAGGTGCGCGCGCAGCATGCGCGGGACCTGGCGGCGGGGGCCGGCGCGGTGTTCCTGCCGGGCGCGCTGGCGCGCAAGTCACCGAACGCGCCCAAGGAGTGGATGTGGCAGTATGTGTTTCCGAGCGCGCAGCTGTCCGCGGACCCGAAGTCCGGGCAGGTGCGCCGGCATCATGCCCACGAGTCGGTGCTGCAGCGGGCGATCAAGGGCGCCGCCCAGCGCGCGGGCATCCCGAAGCAGGTGAACAGCCACGCGCTACGGCATTCGTTCGCGACCCATTTGCTGGAGGCGGGGTACGACATCCGCACGGTGCAGGAGCTGTTGGGCCATGCGGATGTGTCGACGACCATGATCTACACCCATGTCATGAACCGGCCGGGGGTGGTGCCGGTGAAGAGTCCGGCGGATTCGATTTGAGGTGAGTCAGCGGCGAAATCGAGCCATCATGCCGGTGACGAGCACCTGTTTCCTGGGCCTTGATCACGACCGGCCTGAGGCAGCCCGCTATTGATTGGCGGGCGCCCGGAGCCGGCCGCCCGATTCAGGCGTTGCCCTGGTAGTACTTCGCCAGGTCCGTCTCCTTCATCCGCGTCAGCATGTCCCGCGGGAACGCGCTCATCAGCTCCCAGGCCAGGTTCAGGGTCGCCTCGATGCTGCGGTCCTCGGCCTCGCCCTGGCCGACGAAGCGCTCGTCGAAGGCGTCGGCGAAGCTCAGGAAGCGGCGGTCGCGCTCGGAGAGCTCGTCGGCGCCGATGATGCTGGCCAGGTTGCGGGTCTCCTGGGCGCGGGCGTACAGGGCATAGAGCTGGGCGGAGACGCGGGGGTGGTCCTCGCGGGTGTCGTCCTTGCCGATGCCGTCCTTCATCAGCCGCGACAGGCTCGGGGAGATGTGCACCGGCGGGTAGATGCCCTGGTTGTGCAGCTCCCGGGACAGCACGATCTGGCCCTCGGTGATGACGGTTAGGTAATCCAAGCGTCCCTGCACGTCCAAGGCTGCCCGAGCTGGGAGCCTAGCGGGGATCTGAAAGATCGGTCAAGGTCCCACGGAAGGGCCA
>JANQFI010000564.1 GCA_028277905.1 Chromatiaceae bacterium
CTTGGCGACCTCGACCTCCTGGCCCAGGCCCTCGAGCTCCCGTGCCGCGCTATCGTTGCGCAGCACCACCGTTTCCGGGGCGAGCACCTGGTCGAGGGCCGCCAGCAGCTCCGGCAGCAGCCGCGCCATGCCGGCGGTGTTCACCTGCAGGACCAGCGTGGGCCCGAAGCGGTCGATGATGGTGCCGGGCAGGCCGTCGGCCTCGGCGTGGCAGAGCCGGTAGTAGGGCCGGTCGAACAGGCCGTCGCGGATCGCGAGCGCCCGGGCGAGGCGCTCGGCCAGGAAATCCCGGTCGACGGTCACGTCGCTGCGCCGGCTCATCAGCCGGGCCGCGATCAGGGGCCGCCGGTTGAACAGCGCCGTGCCGAGGGCCTCCCCCTGGCTGTCGGCCAGGCGCACCAGCCCGCCGGGCGGCACCTCCCGGGCCTCGGCGTCCAGCGCGATCTCGTTGGAATAGGCCCAGGGATAGCCCCTCGCCAGGCGCTTCTGGGCACCGGGCTTCAGGCGCACGACGGGCAGAGCCGTAGCCGATTGGGCAGTCTCGGCGGCCGCCAGTACAGCCTCGGGGCCGCAGTTTATGGGGGATGAAGCGCTCATGGGTTCCTCCGCGGACCATGCGGCGGCGGGCCGCCCTCTGCAAGGGCTCTCTGACCCGAATACCCCCTCTGCCTTGTCGGGGGGCCACAAACGGGGTACGGACTGTTATACTGAAGGTTGGAAGGCGCTTGGCCGAACGGATTTCGACCATGAGCAACACGAGCTTCGATCTCAGCAAAGCCTCCCTGTTGCGGGGGGCCGAGCCGCGTTCGGGCGGCGGGTCTTCACCCTGCGAAGCCTGCTCGGTGCGCCATCTCACCTTCTGCCAGCCGCTGGACGACGTGGAGCTGCAGCAGCTCTCGGCCATCGTCTCCTCGGTCGAGCTGGTGCCCGGCGATCCGCTGTTCGACGAGGGCGAGCCGGCCAACCATCTGTTCAACGTCACGGCCGGCACCATGAAGGTCTACAAGCTGCTGCCCGACGGCCGGCGGCAGATCACCGGCTTCCTCTTCGCCGGCGATTTCCTGGGCCTCGCCAACGCGGAAGACTATGCCTACAGCGCCGAGGCGGTGACCCATGCGGCGCTCTGCCGCTTTCCGCGCAAGAAGCTGGAAGAGCTGCTGGCGCGCTATCCCAAGCTGGAATCCCGCCTTTTGGGCCTGGCGAGCCACGAGCTGGCCGCGGCCCAGGAGCAGATGCTCCTGCTCGGCCGCAAGAGCGCCAAGGAGAAGATCGTCTCCTTCCTGCTGACCCTGGCGGAGCGCTCCGCCCGCCGCGGGCAGTCCGGTAACCCCATCTCCGTGCCCATGAGCCGCACCGATATCGGCGACTATCTGGGCCTGACCACGGAAACGGTCAGCCGCACCTTCACCCAGCTCAAGACCGGCGGGCTGATCAGCCTGCAGCCCGGCGGCCGGGTCGATCTGCGCGACCTGGTGGCCCTGCGCAACATCGCGGAAGGGTTTTAAGGGGGCTGCGCCCGCTTTTATTTGTCGCGGTACCGGCCCTCTCCCCCGCCCGGCCACCCATAGGATACTGGCGTTGGGTGGCCGGGCGGGGGAGAGGGCCGGAGCCGAAATCCCTATCAACAAGAAAGAGAGCCGCTCCTCCGCTCCTATATTGCAACGCAAAATTAAATATTGCATCGCAATATGCGGGAGCTACACTGTTGCGCTGGATCAAGGTGTTGCGTTAGGTGATGTCTCGCGATCCGCGGAGTCGCCCTTTGGAGTCGCCCCGTGGAGTCGCTCAGACCCGGGAGGTGAATGATGCGCACCGAACCCCGTGGCAAAACGATTACCGTACAGGATATTCGCGATCGCAAGGGCGGCGAGCCCCTGGTTTGCCTGACCGCCTATTCCACCCCCATGGCGCGGGCCCTCGACCCTGAGGTCGATCTGCTGCTGGTCGGCGATTCCGTCGGCATGGTGGTCTACGGCATGGA
>JANQFI010000590.1 GCA_028277905.1 Chromatiaceae bacterium
AGTCGGGCGTGAAGGCGACTTCGTAATCGCCCGAGGTGGCGAGCGCGCGCCCGTCCATCGCGAGCCGCGCCGCCAGCGCTCCGCCATCGCGGGGGTGGCGGATGCCCAGCACCCAGGGCTCGCCATGCTGTTTGCGGCCCAGCGTGTCGAACTCGCCCGCGTCGATCAGCGCGTGGCTGACGCCGTGCCGCCGCAGCGCGGCCAGGGCGCGGTCGGCGGCGTAGCCCTGCGCCAGCCCGTTCAGCGTCACCGCCATGCCGGACCGCCCGAGTCGCACGGCGTCGGGCGACTCGGTCAGCCGGCGCCAATCCACGAGGGCGCGCGCCTCACGCAGCGCTTCGGCCGTCGGCAGGCCGCCGCGCTTGCGCGCCTCGGTAAACGCGATCCAGAGCGGCTGCACGGTCACGTCGAAGGCGCCCTTTGTCAGCGCGGACAGGTCCTGCGCATAGCGCAGCACCTCCAGCACCCGCGGGTCGGGCCGCGTCAGCGCGGCGGTCCGGTTGAGCGCAACAAGCTGACTGTCGTCGCGGTGAAGGCTCATCAGCGCATCCACGGCCTGCACCTCGGCGAGCGCTTCCGCGAGCGCGGTCTGAGCCTGCTCGGCGTTCCGGTGCAGCGCCAGCAGCGACACCGTGGTCCCCAGCGCGCGGCCCGAGAGCCTGTGCGGCTTGAGGCCCTGCTGCGCGGTCCCGGCCCCGAATCGGAAAGTCGCGGCCAGTGCGCACGCGCCCAAGGAGGCAAGAATCAGGTTGCGGCGATTCATGGTCGATCCCCGTGTTCGCGGCGTTAGTACAGCACCTCATTCCAGCGGCCGGCGCTCTTGATCCGCGCGCGCAGCGCAGCCCACTGCTCGGCCGAGCCCGCCACCTGGTCCAGGGCCGAGTCCACCTGCGCCAGAAGGGCCTGCGGCCCGGCGATGAACAGATGCGTCCGCTCGTCCTGCAGCATCGCCCACACCTCGGCGGCGTGGTCGAGCAGCGTGCGGTCGAGTGCCGGCGGCACGCCGAAATGCGGCCGCGGGCTCACGGCACGAAAGGCCTCGAAAGTGGGCTGATCATAGTAGAGCGCCAGGTCGGCGTTCTCTTCGTTCATGTAGAGCATCTCCAGCCCGCTGCGCGCGCCGTAGTACAGCCGCACCGGCCCCTGCCACCCGCCGAGTTCGTCATAGATGCGGCGCACCAGCCCGCGAAACGGCGCGATGCCCGTACCCATGCCGATCATCAGCAGGCCGGCGCCATGGTCGTCGGGGATCGGGAACGGATGCCCCTCGGGCCCGGTGAACTCAATCTGTCCGCCGACCGACAGATTGCACAGGTAATTGGACGCAACGCCGTCGTAACGTTCGCCGCTGAACTTATCGATCGCCTGGCAACGCCGCACCAGCAGTGCAAAGTCCGTGCGCTGCGGGTTGCTACGGTCGATCTCGGCGATCGAATACAGCCTCTCGTGCCAGCGCTGGCCGAACTGCCCCGGCGCGCGCACGCGCAGGCACTGGCCCAAGCGGCCGTCGAAACCGGCGTCGCTCGTGGTGAATTGCATATGCCTCACCTCCTCGGGGGACTCGGCGGGCGTGATGCGGTGGCTGGCCACCAGCGTGGCCGTTTGGGGAAGCACTCCATCCGTGTTCATCGCAACTCCTTCACGCCCGACCTGCGCGCCGGGGCTTCCGTCTCGCACGGCAGCCCACAGCCGCCGCAAAAGCCGCCACAGCCCGCCTCGCGATAGGGACC
>JANQFI010000600.1 GCA_028277905.1 Chromatiaceae bacterium
AGCTCGACCTTCTCGAACTGGTGCTGGCGGATCATGCCGCGGGTGTCCTTGCCATGGGAGCCGGCCTCGCTGCGGAAGCATGGGGTATGGGCGACCCATTTGCGCGGCAGATAGTCGGCGTCCAGGATGGTGTCACGGACGAGATTGGTCAGCGGCACCTCGGCGGTGGGGATGAGGTAGAAATCGCGGCCGCCCTCGGCACCATCCTCATCCGCGTCCGACTGTCCACGCGGCACCCGGAACAGGTCGGCAGCAAACTTCGGCAGCTGGCCCGTCCCTGTCAGGCTGTCGGCGTTCACAAGATAGGGCACATAGGCCTCGGTGTAGCCGTGCTCGGTCGTGTGCACGTCCAGCATGAACTGGATCAGCGCCCGATGCAGCCTTGCGAGCGGGCCGCTCAGCACCACGAACCGAGCCGCGGAGAGCTTGGCGGCGACAGCGAAGTCCATCCAGCCGGCGGGTACGCCCAAGTCCACGTGGTCCTTGGGCGTGAAGTCGAACGACCGCGGCTCTCCCCAGCGTCGCTCCTCGCGATTGGCGCCCTCGTCGGCACCGTCCGGCACGCTCGCATCCGGGATGTTTGGCAAGCCGAGGGCGATCTCCCGCAGCTCCGCCTGCAGCGCATTCAACTCGGCGTCCAGCACCTGCAACCGTTCGCCAAATCGTGCCACCTCGGCCTTCAGCGGCTCGATGTCCTCGCCCGCGGCCTTCGCCTTGCCGATCGCCTTGGAACGGGTGTTGCGCAGGTTCTGAAGCTCCTGTACCTCCGTCTGCAAACCCTTGCGGCGGCCCTCCAAGGCTTGGATGCGGGCGCTGTCCATGGTGAAGCCGCGCCGGGCGAGTTGCGCGGCGACGTATTCCAGGTCCGAGCGGAGCAGTTTCGGGTCCAGCATGGTCGGTCTCGTTGGTCTTGCGGGGGCGCCGTGCCTGGCGCGACCCGGTGGCCGGCGCGCTCGACTCAGACGCCAGTGATCTTAGCCTGTGGGCGCTCATTGCGGCGGAAAGGCCACTTGCAGAGGCCACTACCAGGGGATGAGGAGCTCATTCGCGGGGCGTCCGCTGCCCATTGCTTTCCACGCTCACGCTCCAGGACACCACGTGCCCGGGCTCGACGAAGTCCTTGATGCGCTCGATGGCGGCGCGTGCTCGATCCGGGCGATCGAAGAACTCCAGCACGAGCGGCAGGTCCGACGACAGGTCCACCAGCCCCGCACTGTGCACGACACCGGAGGCGCCGAAGCCGGCGACGCCGCGGGTTACGGTGGCCCCGGAGACCTTGAGCTCGTCGTGTAGGCACTTCAACAGCGGCTTCAGCCCATGGTCGAGCTCGCTCAAATAGACCCGCACCATGGTCGCCCAAAGCAAGGTTTGCTCCTCCCCGTCCGCGCCAGGCTCGATGTTGCGTTGCGACTTGCTCATCGGCGTGCTGAGCTCACCCGGCTTTGGGCTCATGGGGCTTTGGGCTCATGGGGCGTTGGGCTCATGGGGCGTTGGGCTAAGAGTGCTTTTGGCAAAGACTGCTTTGGGCTCACAGGGCTCTGGCGGCAACTATGCCGGCCCAGCAAGCGGCGATGCAGACCACCACGCTGGCGCCGACATTCAGCAGCGCCGGCAGCATGTCGCCCTGCTCCATCAGCGTCAAGGTCTCGAGTGAGAAGGTGGAAAAGGTCGTAAAGGAGCCAAGGAAGCCGATCTGGATCGCCGCGCGCAGCTCCGGCGCCGCCAGGCTGCGCTCCAGCAGCAGCACGAACAGGAGCCCCATCGCAAAGGACCCGAGCACATTCACGCTCAGTGTGCCCCAGGGGAAGTCCCGCCCCAGCAGTCGATACACGCCGTTCGACACAAAGAAGCGTGCCAGCGCGCCCAGTGCGCCGCCGCCAGCGATTGCGAGGAGTTGCAGCAAGGGGCCGGTCCTCGTGGTTGGCTCGGGCGCCCAATTGTAACGGACCGCGCGCCGGTGCCGGGCCAGCGTGAACCCGCATGCGCTAAGGCGATTTCTGTCAACAAACAGACCGCCTGGCTTGTCTTCTCGCCCGCCTTCTTTGTCGCGGCAACGCGCACAGAGAACGACTATGCACGCGCTGCCG
>JANQFI010000611.1 GCA_028277905.1 Chromatiaceae bacterium
AGCCTGGGATCCGGCCTTGCCTCCGGCCGCTGCAGCCTTTGCTCCATGCTCACCCGTTCCTTCCCTTGCCGCGGCCAGACCGGCCAGCATGGCGGGCCAGGCGCCCCAGGCGGTCGCCGCAACCCCAGAGAGATCGCCGGCGGGTGCGTTCTGCGGCGCCTCCGCGGCCTTGCCCATGGCGCCGAACAGGCGGGCCAGAGCCTCCGCGAAGGCCGGGTCAGCGGCCATCGCGCTCATTTGGTCCTGCCAGAGCTCCATATAGCGGCGCGCCAGCTCGTCCAGATCAGCCTCATCCGACATCGCCGGCGAGTATAGCGGCGCCTGGCGGCGCTCGCCAGCGGCCACGCTGTCGCGCTGCAACACGCTCACGAGACGGTGACGCAGTGCAAAAAAAGTCGTCCACAAAGCCGTCCCACCGGTGCTAGGCTAACCCGGCAATGCAGTAACAAGGGTATGAGGGCACGCGGTGGCCGAGCCAACCAAGGCCGAGCAGACAGAGCCGATCACGATCAAAAAGTACGCCAACCGGCGGCTCTACAATACGGCGACCAGCAGCTACGTCACCCTCGACCATCTCTGCCAGATGGTGAAGGAGGGCGTGGATTTTGCTGTCTTCGACGCCAAGACCGGCGAGGAGATCACCCGCACGGTGCTCACCCAGATCATCGTCGAGGAGGAGGCCAAGGGCGAGAACCTGCTGCCCATCACCTTCCTCCGGCAGCTCATCAGCCTCTACGGCGACAACATGCAGTGGATCGTGCCACGCTACCTGGATCACATGATGGGCGCCTTCGCCACCAACCAGGACCGCATGCGCCAGGCCATGCAGGAGACCTTCGGCGGCATGTTCCCCTTCGCCAACCTGGAAGAGGTCGGCAAGCAGAACATGGCGCTCTTCGAAAGCGCCATGCAGGCCTTCTCGCCCTTCCCGGTGGAGCCGCGCAACGAGGCGACGGAGAACGGCGACAAAGCCGGGAGTGGGGCAGAGAGCGGGGCCGAAAGTGCGGCTGGGGGCGACCCGACCGACACCGAGGCCTTGCGCAAGCTGAAGGCGCAGATGGATGCGCTGCAGACTCAGCTGGAAAGCCTGACCGCCGAGCGCCAGAACGGCGACGGCGACAAATCCGACTAGCTCTGGATTAGACTCTAGCGGCTGGCGAGGCGCGGCTGTTCTTGGCTGCCGTCCCAATCCCGCGCCGCGTCATCCTTCCAGTCCGGCGTCAAGGTCGGCCGGCCGAAGAGATAGCCCTGCAGCAGCTCGACGCCCTCGCCGGCGAGGTACTTGGCCTCTTCAGCGGTCTCCACGCATTCCGCCACGGTCTCCAGCCCGACGTTCTTCGCCAGGCTCAGGAGGTTGCGAATGAAGAGCTGGTTGGCCTCGCTGTTGCAGATCCCCTTGACGAAGGAGCCGTCGATCTTGACCAGGTCGACGGTCAGCGACTTGAGGTGCCGGAAGGTGGTGTAGCCGGCCCCGAAGTCGTCCACGGCGACCTTGCAGCCGAGCTCGCGGACGCCGGTCACGAAGCGGGCGGTCTCCTCGATGTCGTACATGGCCGCGGTCTCGGTGATCTCGATCACCAGGCGCTCCGCCAGCTCACGGCGGTTCTTCAGGCGCGCGGTGAGGGCCCGGAGCCAAGAGCGGTCGGCCGCCGTGAAGCCGGAGATGTTGACCGCCAGGCGCACGCCCGGATAGCGCTCCAGATCGTCGATGGCGACTTCCAGGGCGTGGCGGTCGACGGCCCGCATGAGGCCGAGCTGCTCGATCACCGGCACGAAGCGGTTCGCCGTGATGACCTCGCCGTCGGGCGCGTGCATGCGCAGCAGGCACTCGTAGAGCTGCACCTCACCGCTCTCGGCGTCGACGATGGGCTGGTAGGCGAAGCAGAGCCGCCGTTCCTTCAGCGCCAGCTTCACCTGCTCGCCGATGTCCATGTTGGTCTGGAAGCCGAGGCGCTGCTCCTCGGACATCTCGAACCAGCGGATGCAGTCGCGGCCCGCCGTCTTGGCCTGCATCAGCGCGCCTTCCGCCTTGGTCATGACGTCGAAGGAGGTCTTGGACTGGCTGGGGAAGATCACCACGCTGGCCGAGGCGGTGACGTGGACCTGCTTGCTGCCGATCTCGATCGGGGCCTGCCGCACGGCCAGCAGGATGCGCTCGGCCGTGACCTGGGCCTGTTCCTTGGAGCAGCAGCTCACCACGATGCCGAAGCGGTCGCCGCTGAGGCGCCCGATCACGTCGGTGGAGCGCAGGCAGTGGTCGAGGCGCTGGCTGACCTCGAAGAGGATCCTGTCGCCGGCCTCGTAGCCGTAGGCCGTGTTGATCATGCCCATCTGGTCGAGCCCGACCACCAGGAAGGCACCGGTCTGCTCGTAGCGCAGGCTCTGGGCCAGGGCCTGGTCGAGGGCCTCGCGCAGGCGCGCCTTGTTGAAGTGGCCGGTCAGCTCGTCGAAGTTGGCCTGATACTCGAGCTGCGCCTCGTGCTGCTTGCGCTGGGTGACGTGGCGCAGGACGCCGATCAGCCGCTGCGGCGCGCCGCTGGGCGAGATCTCGACTGCGCCGCGGTCATGGATCCACTGCTGCTCGCCGTTGCTGCCGCGCAGCCGGTATTCGCAGTCGTAGGCGCCCTGGCCGGCGATGTGCTCCGACAGGGCGCGCATGCGCTCGGGCAGGTCTTCCGGATTGATGCGGGCGTTGAGGTCTTCGCCGTTGGCCGGCAGTGTCGCCGTGTCCGGCCCGAAGACTTGCTCCGTCGCGCCGAGCAGCACCAGCGTGTCGGTCGCCATATCCCAGTCGTAGAGAATGTCGCCAGACGCCTCTATGGCGGCCCGAATTCGGAGTAGCTCCGAATAGCCTTGGTCTGGATCGGGCGATCGCAGCACGGTGTGGCTCTCCTGGCTCTTCCAGTCTTCTACTTGAAGACCGCGATCTCGTCGGTCTCCGAGCGTTTCGTTCGGCGACCAGGGTCCAACGTTAGGAATTTCAATTTAAAAAAAAGTAAAACCGCCTTATGGCGCCCGATAACTACTGGATTGAGCG
>JANQFI010000617.1 GCA_028277905.1 Chromatiaceae bacterium
GCAACGCGCACATGAAACGACTATGCATGCGCTGCCGCTTCGCGAAGGCGGACGAGAATCCTGCGCCATTCGGTATGTTTGTTTCCGGCAATCGCCTAAGGTGATTCCTGTCGATCTTCATACCAGCTCGCTTGTCGTTTCGCCCGCCTGCTGCGTCGCGCCAAGGGTTTCATTGTGGGTCTATGCGCCTGTCGGCACTCCTTGCAGCTAGACGAAAATCCGGCGCAATCTGGTATGAAAATCTCCGCCAATTGCCGAAGTAGACGACCTGTCTCTATGGCCATGGGATTAGCGCTTGAAGTAAGTGTAGCCGCTTAAGCTCTCGCTGAAAAGCTTTAGGATCTGTTGGCGTTCTCTTACGGTGATGCGCGACGCCCTGACCGAGCGCTCGGCAAAATCGTGAAAGCGGCGGTACAGGTCCTTGGGTTGATGCTCGACGTAACCGAGGACGTCGGCGACGCTGTCACCTTTGAGCTCGTGAACGAACTCGACCTGGCCCTTGGCATCGACGCGGACACTGGCGGCGTTGGTGTCGCCGAACAGGTTGTGAAAGTCCCCTAGAGTTTCCTGGTAGGCGCCCACCAGAAAAACGCCAATATAGTACTCCTCGCCGTCCTTAAGAGAATGCAGCGGCAGGGTTTTCGCGTGGCCGGGGTTTCCTACGAAACGATTGAGCTTGCCATCGCAATCACAGGTCAGGTCTGCGATGACCGCTTTACGGTCCGGCTTTTCATGGAGTCGATGGATCGGCATCACGGGAAACACCTGGTTGATAGCCCAGGCGTCCGGCAGTGACTTGAAGACGCTGAAGTTCCCGTAATAGATATCGGCCAGGAAGTCACCTAGGTGTTCCAGCTCGGCAGACGGGTATTTGACTTGGGGTACAAAAGAGGCAATGGTTTGCAGAATGGCAAAATAGCAATCCTCACCCAATGCGCGCTCACGTAAGGTGATTTGCCCGCGTAAGAAGGCCTCCTGGATCTGGTCGCGATAGTAGAAGGCGTCATTGTAGAACTCCTGCAAGCGCTTGAGCTCGATGTTGCGCCGGGCCTCGCAGAGGGCGCGAATGGGCTCGCAATGGTCTGCCTGGGGTAGGTGGAGATGCTTGGGGTCAAACGCGACGACATCGAGTATATTGAATAGCAAAACGGACATCGGAGCAACTATGGCACGTCCGGATTCGGTGATGATGACGGGATGCGGAAGGCCGTGAGGATCCAAGGATTCTTGTATCGTCTCGACCACATCGCTGCAGTATTCAGCCAAGGTGTAGTTGAGGCTGTAATGACCGCTGCCGGTGCCGTCATAGTCGATGCCCAGGCCGCCGCCGAGGTCAAGGTATTTGAGGTCGGCACCTTCGGCGGCGATATTGATGAAATAGCGGCACGCCTCGCGCACGCCGTTGCGGATGTTGCGGATGTTGGGTATCTGCGAGCCGAGATGAAAATGCAGCAATTGTAGGCAGTCCAGCTTGTTTGCTGCTTTCAGCCGATCGAGCACTGCGGTGATTTGTGTCGATGTCAAGCCGAATAGACTGCGGTGACCACTGTCGTTGGCCCATTGGCCGTCGACTTTGCTGGACAGCTTGAGTCGGATACCAATGAGAGGATCGACGCCGCACCAGGTACTGCGCTCGAGTATGATTGGGACTTCCTTTAATGTCTCGATGACAAAGATGCACTTGAGGCCAAGCTTCCGGGCTTGCAGGCCGAGGTCGATGAATTCGGCATCCTTGTAGCCGTTGCAGATAATCAAGCTCTCGGTGTTGGAGAGCGTCGCCATGGCAATGAGCAATTCGGCCTTGCTGCCGACTTCCAGGCCGTGGGCGTGGCGATTGCCGTAGTGGGTGATCGCCTGGACGACGTAGGCCTGTTGATTGACCTTGATCGGGAAGACGCCTTGGTAGCGGTTTTGATAACAGCTCGATTCGATCGCCTCTTGGAATCCTGGGTAGAGCTCGTTGATGCGTGTCTCGATGAGGTTTTCGAGGCGCAGCATAATGGGCATTTGCAGACCGCGCTCTTCCAATCCGTGGACGATTTGGCGTAGAGAGACGCGGTGCTCGGCGCTCGACGTACGGGTAAGTACCTCGACCTCCCCGTGAGGGGATATGGTGAAGTAGCCGCAGCCCCATCGGTCTATGCCATAGAGGTCTGCGGAGTCGTCGGAGGTCCAGCTTGAGGTAATATTGTTCAAACGATGCGAACCTTGGAGGATTGTTCGTAACGAGTGCTTGGCACGAGGAGACAGGCTCCCAATGACGCATGGAGAGCAGGGGTGTTCGTGCTTGTGGCCTCCGTGCCGCGATCATGGGGAGCCCGATGGCCGATCCGAAGCCCTGGATGCCGCGAGGGGAGCAATGCGCCCAATTGCGGCGGCAGGCGTAGCGATTGCCCTGGTATCGATTGGCCGACTAAGGAGCTTAAGTTTAGTCGAACTGCTGGTGGTTGGGGGACGAATGTCAGGCTAAGCGTCCGGCGAAGTCCTCGTAGCAGAAGGAGCGTTCGAGATGGAGCTTGCCAGCGCGATCGATACGATAAATGGAGGGTAGACGAACGCCGTTGAAGGTGTTGGTCTTGACCATGGAGTATTGCGCCATGTCGGAGAACACCACGCGTTGGCCGACCCGCAGTCGAGAATCGAAAGAGTAACGGCCGATGACGTCCGCGGCGAGACAAGTGAGACCGCCGAGCTCGTAGTCGTGGCCGCGCGCGCCGATGGTCCCGGCGCCGACGACATCCGGTCGGTATGGCATCTCGAGCACATCCGGCATGTGGCAGGTGGCGGAGGTGTCGAGAATGGCGATGGGCATGGACTCGCCGGGTATGATGTCGAGCACGCTGGCGACGAGGAACCCGGCGTCCAGGACCACGGCCTCGCCCGGCTCCAGGTAGATCCTGAGATGGGCGTGACGGTCGGCAAACCCCTTGATGAGCCCGCAGAGTCGGTCGCGATCATAGTCCGGGCGCGTCATGTAGTGGCCACCACCGAAGTTCACCCAGTGCATCCGGTGCAGGAACTCGCCGAAGTGCTCCTCGAATACGCGCAGGACCCGTTGCAGGTCTGCGGCATCTTGCTGACAAAGGACATGAAAATGCAGTCCATCGATGCCATCGAGGAGATCGGGTCGGAAATGGGGACGCGACACACCGAGCCGGGAGCCCGGCCGGGAGGGGTCGTAGATGGGGGTCTTGCCGAGGCTTCTTCCGGGATTGATTCGGATGCCGCAGCTGATTGACCGCGACGCTGCGGCAATACGATTACGGTGGCGTTGCCACAGCGAGAAGGAATTGAAGACGATATGATCGCAGTCCTCGATCAGCTGATCCATGTCCGTGTCGCTGAATGCCGCCGCGCCTGCATGGACCTCGCCCCCCAGGTGCAGGCGGCCATGGTGGGCCTCGTCCGGCGTGGTGGCGCAGCAACCGTCCAAGGCCCGCGCAATCCCCGCGAAGGTCGAGCGCATCGCAAAGGCCTTCAGCGCGATCAGGATGCGGCAACCCGTGCGTGCCTTGATCGCGGTCAGCACATCCAGGTTGTCCTCGATTCGGCGCTCATCGACGACAAACGCCGGGGTCTGCACGGTGCAGAAGTACCGATCTCGGTCGTCGCTCACACCGCCATTTCCGTCCAAGGCAGGCCGTAGCGGCTCAGTGCCGCCATGAAGGGGTCGGGGTCGAACGTCTCCATGTTGTGCACACCGGGGCGCATCCATGTGCCGGTCAGCATCATCATAGCGCCGATCATGGCAGGGACCCCGGTCGTATAGCTGATCGCTTGCGAGCCGACCTCGCGGAAGGCCGCTGCATGATCACAGATGTTGTAGACATAGAGCCCCTTTTCTTGGCCATCCTTGGTACCGCGAAGCACGCAGCCGATGCAAGTCCGCCCCTTGGTGAGCGGCCCGAGGCTCCCGGGGTCCGGAAGGACCGCCTTGAGGAGCTCGATGGGCGCGATCTCGCAGCCTTTGACGGAGATCGGGTCGATGCGCGTCATGCCGACGTTCTCCAGCACCCGGAGATAAGTCAGGTATTGCTCCGAGAAGGTCATCCAGAAGCGTGCACGCTTGAGCCCCTTGAGGTTCTGTACCAGCGATTCGAGCTCTTCATGATAGAGCAGATAGCACTTCTTGGGGCCTATGCCTTCTGGGAAGTCGTAGATCATGGACCAGGCTAGGGGGTCGGTCTCCAGCCACTCGCCGTGCTCCCAGTAGCGTCCGCGTTGGGTGATTTCGCGGATATTGATCTCAGGATTGAAATTCGTCGCGAAGGCCTGCCCGTGATCACCGGCATTGCAATCGATGATGTCCAAGGTGCGAATCTGGTCGAAATGGTGCTTTTGGGCATGGGCGCAGAAGACGTTGGTGACCCCGGGATCGAATCCGCTGCCGAGCAAGGCCATGATGCCCCGAGACGCGAACCGCTCCCGGTACGCCCATTGCCATTTGTATTCGAACTTGGCCTCGCTCGGGGGCTCGTAGTTCGCGGTATCCAGATAGTGCACACCGGTCTCGAGACAGGCATCCATGAGGGATAGGTCCTGATAGGGCAGGGCGACATTGAGCACCAGGTCGGGCTTGAACTGGCGGATCAAGGCAACGGTCTGGGCAACGTCGTCCGCATCGAGCTGAGCAGTGTCGATGGGACGCGGGAGCCGTGCGGCGATGCGATCGCATTTGGACTTGGTTCTGCTGGCGAGCAGAATATTGTCGAATATCTCGGGGATCTGCGCACACTTGTGCGCTACCACTTGTGCGACCCCGCCGGCACCGACGATGAGCACTCGACCCATGGCTTGTTGCTCCCGTTCAAGTAATGGATTGCGCGTTGTCCGACCTGTGTGACTCGGCGGCATGCACGAGCGGGTTGGGCGCTCCGGAGAGGCGTAAAGATCGCGAGACGGCCGGCAACGGCGCGCACAGCATATCAGCAGTACGACGAACCTTGGAAGGTCCGCTGATGGTCCGGTGGCTCGCAGCCGTCGGAAGCATCTGAGCCGGCGAGCCGGGGGCGTTCTCAGCCCGGGCTTGACGACGGATTGGCCCTATGGAGACCCGAGGTAATCCGGCATGGATGACCGCGATTGTCGGGGGCGAAACACGGGTAGTCTGAGTGGTGGCTCCCCCTAGGGCCTGGAGTGAACAGCGGGTGCAGCATAGCGTGGTCGGAGAGTAGGTCGAGCTCTCGCCGCCGGGCCGCCGGGCCGCCGATCGTGAAGCTGTCCTCAGCGTCGAGCGGGTTGCTCGGCGTGGCCAGTCTGCCTTGACGGTCCGTTCCCCAGTCATCTAACGTTAACATTCGATCTCCAGGCTAATTGGCCGCCTTTCTCATCCGCGCCTGGCATTTGCTTGGGGTGGCTGACGCATTCTCGTGGACACTCCTGATCCAATCGGCAAGAGCGCGTATGCACAGGTTGCTGCGCCCGCGTGGGCAGCATGCACGCAACGGTCGTGCATGCAACTCCTGCATGCCACCATGAAGATCCCATGCATGGGCGCGAGCATTGCTGACTGAGCTCGTCGCCCTGGGCGGGCTCGTCTACCGGATCGGCGGCCATCCGCGGCTTACCCGGACCAGCCGTCATCTCGCGCGCTGCCTCAAACGCCGCCCTGGGCGAAGGCGACCCCGCCGGCGCGACCGGAATGGGGCGTGCGCGTCAGACGACTGGCACGACGGGTCGACGAGTCGTTCTCCGGTCGCGGACGGACCGCACAGCAGTTGGAGCTCAACGCTGATTTGGATGGGGAGATCGCTCGCAGCATGCGGGCGCGCGAGCGCGACACGCGGCTGCATGCCGGCGCCGCGGGGGCCGCCCTGGTGGGGACGCTGTATCCGCCGGCCGCGCTGCTCGGCACAGGCGCAATCCTGTATCTGGCGATCCCGACCTTGCGCTTGACCTGGAAGGATCTCAGGGACAGGCGCATCAGTCCCTATCTCACCGACGCAATCCTGATCCCGGCCCTGCTGCTCAGCGGCAACACCCTGGTGGCCGCGCTCAAGGGATTGATGGGCGGACTCAATTGGAAGCTGATCAAGCAGACCGAGCACCGCTCGCAACGGGAGCTCGTCGACACCTTCGGCGATCGCCCGCAGAGGCTTTGGCTCCGGTGCGAAGGCAGGGAGGTCCAGGTCGGCTTCGACGAGCTGCGCAAGGGCGATGTTCTGATCCTGAGCGCCGGGGAGATCATCCCCGTCGACGGGATCATCCAGCAGGGGCAGGCGATGATCGATCAGCAGCGCCTGACCGGCGAGGCGCTCGAGGTGGAGGGGGATCCGGGGGAGCAGGTGCTCGCCGCGACCCTGGTCCTCTCCGGTCGCATCGATGTCCTGTCGTCGCGCACCGGCGAGGACGTGGTCGCCAGCCAGCTCGGTGAGCTGCTGCGCGGGACGACCGAGTACAAAGACAGCCAGATCGTGCGGGGTTCTCGGATCGCCAGCGACGTGACGCCGCTGCACCTGATGCTTGGTGGCCTCACCTGGGGCCTGCTGGGACCGACCGCGGCCCTCTGGCGGTGCTATGGGCGCCGATGGGATACAACCTCGTTGACCTGGGCCCTATCAGCTTGTTGAACTACCTGCAGCTGCTGTCGCGCGAGGGGATTCTGATCAAGGACGGCCGCGTGCTGGAGGCACTGGGCGACGCGGATACCGTCGTCTTCGACAAGACCGGCACCTTGACGGTCGAGCAGCCCGAGGTCGGGGCGATTCCTCGGCCGGCGCAGCGCGCTGCAGGGGTTGCCGCAGCTCGGCGCGGACGACAGGGCCCGTCGGCCCGAGATCCAACAGGCAAGCTGGCGCGCGCTGATGCTGGGGCTGCTTGGGGAGAAGGCAGGCGATCCAAAGCGCCTGGTCGCGGAGCGGCTGGGGCTGCACCCGTCCAATGAGACAATCATGCGTTACGAATGGCTCGGCCTGTTCGACGATCAGCCGATCGACGGCGATGGGCGAGCGAGCTATTGCGATCTGATCTCCCGGCGGATGGTCGAGCGCCTGGGGGTGTTCGCGGTCGAGGGGGGGACGCCGATCAGATGGTCTTCTACTATGACGTGCTCGGGCGCTTCGGCGACGCGCATCAACGGATTCGATCGGTCACCAATCCTCGCCGAGGAGCAGGGCAGTTCACGGTGTGCTCCACGCTTACGTCGCTCACTTCGGCGATGTGCGCGCGCTATTTCCTGGAGGGCGAGGTGGGGCACGCCGCTGTGTTACAGCCGACAGATCGGCGCTTGTACACGAGAGTGCTTACAGAATACGAGGCGATGGGGATCCGCGAGTCGCAGACGCGAGAGGCGGCGGATGGGTCGTCCTTGCGATGAGCCTGCCCTGCGATCGCCCCTGTGAACAGGATCTCGGTCTCGACGAGACGGCGTCAGCGACGCAAAGCGGCACGCAAGCGTCGCGACAGCGTCGTGATCGCACGCCGGCTCTCGCCCGTTGCGGGCAGTGATAGCCGCCAGGAGATCAGGCTCGCGAGCCGCAGGATGTGGTGCGCGCGAACGACCTCCGAAGGGATCTCGGGGGGAGGCAGCTTGCGCGCATACCCTGCGAGAAACCGCTCGATGTCCACCGAGGGCCGCGCGGTGCAGCGAGCCCACCAGTGCCCCCAGCGAGGTCAGCTCCGTCGGCGCGGCCAGCGGCCTGCCCGGCTCGCCGTCGATCCAGGTGAGGAGCGTGGCCCAGCGCCATGGCCCACCGGTGGCGACCGGTGCCACGCCGGATCGCTCGCGCGTGGACTAGCGCGGGGAATAGCGGTCGAGGGGCGGTGACATCGCTGGCCTCGGCGAGTCCGCGCAGCCATGCCAGCTCGCTCTCGAGCCCCAGCCGCTGCTCGAGGGCGCCGTTGCGATGCAGGCGCAGCGCCAGCCGCAGCGCCTCGGAGGCTCCCATGGCAGCGAACTTGCTGATGCAGTAGCCGGCTTCCTGCTCCTCCGACACCCACTTGCCGGAGACGGAGACGATGTTGACGATGCGCGCCTGTCGCGCCACGAGGGCCGGCAGCGCCAGCCGGGAGAGGCGCCACAGCGCCTTGCAGTTGACCTCCAGCATCTCGTCGAGCGCGGCTTCCCTGGGGTCGCCCCATACAGAAAGCGCGTGGAACACGCCCGCGTTGTTCACCAAGGCGTCCAGCCGACCGAATCGCTCCAGCGTCGCGCTCAGCCAGCGGTGCGCATCCTCGGCGTCAGTGGCCTCGAAGGGATATACCAGCGGCGAACCAAGGGCCGTTTTCACCGGCATTTTCGAGCCCGACCGAACGCCCAGGCTCAGACGCCAGCCACGGCGCGCCGCCGCCTCGGCGATCGCCAGACCGATGCCGCGGTTGGCTCCGGAGATCATCACCACCTTTTGCATGGTCGACGCCCCTCCTCGATGGTCAATGACCGCGACCTTATCAGTCTCGACCGCTCCATCGTCCTTACTGCGCTGGCCGTCCGCAGGTCGTTCCGGCGGAGCGAAAAGCGCCGCAATCGTCGGGCGTACCACCCGGTCCCTGCTGACAAAGGCCGACGACAGTCCGACACGGCAAGAGCGCAGGTGAGCAGGGTCGGAACCGGGTCGGCCCTGCTCACCAGGTTTCGAGCTCGAGGTCCCAATGCGCGATGAACCGAGTTCCGCCCGTACAAGCCAAGCCAATACGCCGCGCATCGTCATCGTCGGCGGTGGCTTCGCCGGTGCAGCCGCGACGCGGACGCTGGAGCGCCGTCTGCCCGGGGCCGATATCCGTCTGCTCTCGACCGAGAACCATCTGACCTACAATCCCTTGCTGCCGGAGGTGGTCGGCGCCTCCGTGCTGCCCGGCCATGTGGTCGCGCCCCTGCGGCAGATGGTGCGCCGGGCCCGGGTGCACCAGGTCCGGGTCACCACCA
Source organism: Chromatiaceae bacterium (assembly GCA_028277905.1). GTDB lineage: Bacteria > Pseudomonadota > Gammaproteobacteria > Chromatiales > Chromatiaceae > Thiohalocapsa. Next base: position 8,864 of record JANQFI010000617.1, read on the forward strand.
TAGACACGTGAGCACGCTGCGTGCACTACCGCGGCGGTATCGGGACCGGTAGCTTCGGCTATGACCACTTGGTACTTGCCTGCGGCAGCCGCGCGAATCTGCAGATGATCCCTGGCATGGCCGAGCATGCCTTGCCGCTCAAGACCGTCGGCGACGCACTGCACCTGCGCAACCGTGTCATCGCCCGTCTGGAGGCGGCGGAGCTGACCGAGGATCCGACGCTGCGCCGCTGGCTGATGACCTTCGTCGTCGTCGGGGGCGGCTTCTCTGGCGTCGAGGTGGCCGGCGAGATCAGCGACTTCCTCGCCGAGAGCGGGCGCTGGTATCGCCATCTGCAAGCAGAGCCGCCGCGCGTGGTCGTGGTCCATGCTGGCCCCCACCTGTTGCCGGAGTTGCCCGAGCGCCTGGGCCACTTCACCGAGCGCAAGCTCGCCCTGCACAGGGGCGTCGAGCTGCGGCTCAGCACGCGCAGCCGCGCTATCGATGCCCGCGGCATCACCCTCGACAACGGCAGCCGCATCGACGCCGGCACCGTCATCAGTACCATCGGCACGGTGTCGAGCCCGCTCATCGACGCCCTGCCGGCGGAAAAGGTTCGCGGGCGCTTGAAGGTCGCGGCCGATATGTCTGTGCCCGGACTGCCCGGAGTCTGGGCCGTCGGCGACTGCGCTGCGGTGCCGAACAGTCGCGAGGACTGGTCGGTCTGCCCGCCCACGGCCCAATTCGCGTTGCGCCAGGGTCCACAGCTCGCCGCCAACATCGCCCGGCGCGAGCGGGGCCAGCCGACGCAAGCCTTCGGCTATCGTCCCAAGGGACTGATGTCGGCCATCGGTCACAATCGGGCCGTCGCCCGCGTCTTCGGCATCAACCTGTCCGGCTTCATCCCCTGGCTGCTCTGGCGCGGCTTCTATCTGCTCTACATCCCCACCCTGGCCCGCAAGGTTCGGGTCTATCTGGAGTGGAACTGGGCCATGCTCTTTCCGCCGGACATCGCTCATCTGCGTTTCACGAGGACAGTCGACGCGGACGAAGATCCCTGACGCCGGGGTCGGGAATAGCGCGCGTCGGCGCGCGCCGAGCCAGGATCTACCAGGCGCATGGGCAGCGGTGTCAGTCCCGCAGTGATCGTCACCTTGCCGCTCCTGTGGGACTACCCTGAAGCCTGTTCGGCATCCTGGTCGACATCATCCGGGCAGAGGCAGACGAAGATCCCGCGCAGTCTGGTATCGGAGTCTCCGGCAGTCGCCGGAGAAACCGGCAGGGCTGGCCGAGCTTGCGTGACGCGACGGTCGCGAGCCCGTTCAGGAGCCGCAAGCCGATGACGCCGCCATACCGCAGGGTGCCGCTTGGGCGAGCATGATCATGGTCGGGATGGTCGAGCCCAGGCGCGATATTGACGCGCCGTCACAGAACGGTGGATAACCCACAGCACTGGAGCTTGGATGTCGCCTTTCGCGAGGATGACTCGTGCGTGCGCCAGCCCACGCCCGCGAGCATCTCTCCGTGTTGCGTCCTATCGGCCTGAAGCGATTGAAAAGCGATTGCACCTAGCTTCGCATTACGAACAAGTGCCCGAGGGCAAGGTTAGGATGACATTCTTAGGCGATTGCCGGAAACAAACAGACCGAATGGCGCAGGATTTTCCCTCGCCTTCAAGGAGCGGCAGCGGGCGCATAGTCGAGCCCTGTGCCCGCTGCCGCGACGCAGAAGGTGGGCGAAAGGACAAGCCAGGCGGTATCTTTGTTGACAGAAATCGCCTTAGACCAAGCGTTTATTCGAGCCTCCAGTGACTTCAGCCGCCTAAGCAGTATCAGCCTGTTCGAATATTAGCCGCGATTGATGCAATTGCCCTGGGGCTCGGGGGACGATGCTCTCGATTCGGCGCCGCTTGGTGCGATTCGAGCTGTTCTTTTCTCCGTTGCTGGCGATGCTTCTCGCAGTGGAGCATTCGGGCTTTACTATCGGCAGACCTTGGTCTACCTTCTGGAGGTGACAAAGGCTACTGACCAAGGACGGACGCAATGTCTGTCCTTACCGGAGCAATGCTGGCATGCATCGCGATAACCTCAAGAATTTCGGAGGTTGAATTGGGGCTTGCCTGAACGAAGAATTGAGAAGACAGTAGAGGATTTAGAGATGAACCTGATCATGGGCTTGCTCGGCAGCCTTTTCCGCTTCGTCAATCGTTGGGTGCCTTGGCATCGCTTGCCGTTCTTCCTCGCCTTGCCGAATCTCGCTGCGCTGCGCCACGACCTACGCCAACGGAATCTATACGGCACCCAGCGATCTCCAGGACCGGCGCCACAACCGGGAGTCCAGGACCAGGTCAACAACCGCGCCGCGGACGGTAGCTACAATGACTTGACGCATCCGAAGATGGGGGCCGCCGGGACCCGATTCGGCCGCAACGTACCGCTGGACCAAACCTTTGCCGAGCAGGACGACCAGTTGCTCGACCCGAATCCGCGCCTCATCAGCAAGGAGTTGCTGACGCGGAAGACCTTCAAGCCCGTTCCCCATTTGAGTGTCAATGCGGCCGGTTGGCTGCAGTTCATGGTGCACGATTGGTTCAGCCACGGCGGCAATGCGCTGCCGACGGACGAGGCGATCCCGCCGCTACTGCGGGAGCCGATCCGGGTGCCGATCCCGGCCGGTGACGAATGGCACGAGGACCCGATGATCGTCTATCGGACACGTCCGCTGGTCGAGGATCGCGTGCCCGAGGATGAGGGCAAGCCGGCCGCCTACCGGAACGTCTCGACCCAGTGGTGGGATGCATCGCAGCTATACGGCAGCTCGTTGGCGCGACAGATCTGGCTTCGTACCCAGGCGCCGATGATCGACAGCGCCGAGGCCGCCGCAGAGCAGGGCGAGATGCTCGCCAACGGCAAGCTACACCTGCTCCCCAACGGCCACCTGCCGCGCTTCACAAAGCACAGGTCAGACGGCTCACCGGAGATCCTCGAGCTGAACGGCGAGCCCGGCAATGCTTGGCTGGGCCTGTCGGTATTCCATACCCTGTTCGCGCGCGAGCACAATCACGTCTGCGACCAGCTCGCGCGAGAGTATCCGCAGCGAGCTGAAGACGGCGAATGGCTCTTCCAAAAGGCCCGCCTAATTGTCGCCGCGCTGCTGGCCAAGATCCATACGGTCGAATGGACGCCGGCGATACTGAATACGCCGGAGCTGCGGTTCGCCATGCGGGCCAATTGGTGGGGGTTGCAGGGACAACGGCTCGTCGAAGGCTTCGGGCGCTTTTCAGACAGCGAGCTATTTTCCGGAATCATCGGTTCCGAGACGGATCATCATGCCGCGGATTACTCGATTACCGAGGAGTTCAATGCCGTCTATCGGATGCACTCGCTCGTGCCCGATCGGTTCTCGTTGCGCAGGTATCAGGATGACGCTCCGATCTTCGACCGGGACCTGTCTTTGCAGGAGATTGCCGGCGGTCGGGTTCCGGAGCTGTACGATCAGGGTGTCTCGCTCGCCGATGCCTTCTACTCCCTTGGCACCGAGCATCCCGGGCTACTCAAGCTGAACAATTTTCCGACCGTGCTGCAGGGGTTGCACAAGCAGGCACCCTCGGCGCGCGTGGTCGATCTCGGCACGATCGACATCCTCCGGGACCGCGAGCGCGGGGTGCCCAGGTATTGCGCCTTCCGTCGAGCACTACGGATGACGGTGCCAATGAGCTTCGAAGAGCTGTGCGAGCATCCTGAAGACGCGCCGCGCCTGCGTGAGATCTATAAGGATGTTGAGAAGGTGGACCTGCTGGTCGGCTGTGCCGCAGAGAAATGGCCTGCAGGCTTCGGCTTCTCGGATACCGCGTTCCGGATTTTCATCCTGATGGCATCGCGTCGCTTGAAGAGCGACCGTTTCTTCACGACGCATTTCACACCCGAGGCGTACACGACATTCGGCATCCGCTACGTGCGTGACAATTCGATGACCGCCGTGCTGCTGCGCCATCTGCCGGAGCTTGCGCCGCGGCTCGACGGCGTCAAGAACGCCTTCTTCCCATGGAAACGCGGAGGTTGAGGAGATGTCCAGATCGATACGAATCCCCTTTATTGCCGACCTATTGTTGATCGACGACTTCAACGCACTGAAAGCACTCGACTCTGAGCCTCGCATCGACCGCGATCTGTCGCCGCGCGGGCCCCTGCTGAATCGGTTGATCCTGCGCCGGACCGCGCGCTTGGCACACGAAGGCGCACCTTGGCCAGCATTCCTGGCGCGCGATGCTCTCGGTAGGGCGGCAAGGGTGCGGGCGCTTGCACAGCGCCTTGATCAGATCGGTGTGGATGCACTTACCAAGGACAAGGACATCGACGGGATCGCGGTCTGGGTCGCCGGCGGCACCGGCGATCGGGAGGAGGTCGGCGTCCGCTTGCAACGGATCGTCGGCAGACTGTTCGTCGACCGATACGATGCCGACGCGGAGAGCTGGCGCGCGGCCGAGACGATTCGGCGCTGGACGAGCGGAGGGCCGCTGGAGGCCCTTTGGCTGTCCTTGTCCGGCCGCTTGCGCTCGGCGCGCGATCTGATCGTGTCCCGGGCGGCCGGCGACCTGTACTGCGCGCACGGAACCGGCATCGCGATCCACAACATCTTGGACGCCGTAGAACGTCTTAAGGGCCTGCTTGCCGATCCCGGCACCAGGGGTCGCGTCCGGGACGAGACCGTTGCCGCGCAATGTCTCCAGGCACCCGAGAATCTGCTGCGAACCGTGACGCACAACATCCAGACTGCTGAGCGGCGCGACCCTTTGCTGCCGAGCTCGCTGGTTGTTGTACAGCTGGACTGCGCAACCCAAGGCAGTGCCGACGTCGATGCCATGTTCCACGCGAGCTCATGGGCTGCCTGCCCGGCTCACGCGTACGTGACGGTGCTGCTGCGCGCAATCCTCAGAGCCGTCGAGTCTCACCGTCAGACATCGCAAATGGGAGGGGCGGCCGCATGAGCGCGCAACAGACGACCGACCGACCGGATGTGGTGCCCGGCGCGACCGGCGATCCGATATTCCGGCCGTTGGAGTTCCGCAATCTGACGGTCAAGAACCGGATCTTTCGGTCAAACATTTCCGGCAAGTTCGACAACGAGGATGGCAGCCTGAGCCAGACCCGGGTCAACTGGGAGGCCATGTTCGCGGAGGGCGGCGTCGGCACGATCGTCTCATCCTATGTGCCGGTGCTGATGGAAGGGCGGATCATCGCTGGCTATGCGACCATCCACGACGATGACTTCATCGACGCCTGGAGAGTCGTCGGCGACTCGGTACATCGGCACAACGCCAAGTACATCATGCAGCTCAGTCACTCTGGGCGGCAAATGGATTTGCCCGGCATTCACAACCAAGGCCGCCGCACGCCGAGTAGCACCGACCGGCCCGAGTCGCTGCACGGCTTCCTATGCCGGCGGATGACAAGAGCGGATATCAGACGTACGGTTGATGCCTTTGCACAAGGCGCACGGCGCGCGCGAGCGGCTGGCTTGGATGGCGTCGAGCTGCACGGGGCGAATGGCTATCTGATCACACAGTTCCTCAGTTCCGGCATCAACGACCGTGATGACGAATACGGCGGTGCATTGCCGAACCGGGCCCGTTTTCTGCTGGACATCATCCACGGGATACGTCGTGAGGTTGGCGACGACTTCCACCTGCAGGTCAAGATATCGGCGGTGGATCACAACAACGTACTGCCGTGGGAAAGAAAAGGAAACACCTTGGCAGAAACGATCCAGGTTTGTAGATGGTGTGAGATCGCCGGCGCCGATGCGATCCACGTCTCGATGGGGAGCCTGTTCCCTCACCCGCTGAATCCGCCCGGCGACTTCGACTTCCCGACGATTGCGGCAACCTACGACGCGATGCTGTATGCCGGCGTGAACACGCTCCGGAATTACTTGATGTTCCGCTACCGGGCGTTGCAGCCGATCTTCCGCTGGCTCTGGTTTCGGATGAAAAAGGGCTACCCTGTCGAGGGCGTTGCTGCCGATGCTGCCAAGGCCATCAGGGAGGCCCTATCGATACCGGTCATTTGCACCGGCGGTTTTCAGGACGCCGCGCTGGTGCGGCGCCTACTGTCGGACGGTTGGTTTGATGGGGTTTCGATGGCGCGTGCGTTGATCGCGAATCCGGACCTCCCGAAGACCTGGGCGGCAGGCAGCGACCAGCCAGAGCGGCCCTGTACCTTCTGCAACAAGTGTCTGCTGAATGCTCCGAAGAATCCCTTGGGTTGCTACGAGCCCGACCGTTTCGACGGGGATTGGGCCCGTATGGTCCGAGAGATCGAGAAGGTCTATTCGACGAAGCCCATCCTGCGGGTCCCTGGCGTTGCCGTTTCCTCGGGAGGTAACATCCAATGAGTGGCTCGGAAACCTGGGTGACCGCGAGCCAGGAGTACATGTTCGCTCGTCGCTGGCCGCGAGCTCTGGCCGGGTTACTGTTGTTGGCGATCGTGTTGACCGGCATTGCCGGCCTCGCGGTCGGCATAGCGGTGCTCGTCTCGTTGAGCCGCTCGGACAGGCCCCACTACGCGGATGCGGTGGAGCATTTCAAGTACGGATCGATCGGCAGCGAGCCTTCGAGCGGCCTGCCGGCCAAGCTCTGGCATGCGTTGCCTTACCTGATACCGGAGGCCTTCGGCGAGTCGCGCGACTACAGCGTGTTCGGCTTCTTGTATGAAAATGACGCCGGTCGCGGTAAGCACGCGCTGCCGATCGGACTCGGCAGCCGCGTCGAATCCGGTGTGGAGCTCGTGTGGCTCAACTGTGCCGTCTGCCACACCGGCACGGTCACCGACGCTACAGGCAAGCGGCGGATCATTTCCGGGATGCCGGCCAACAATCTGGACCTATATCGCTTTTTCGTCTTCTTACTGTCGCTGTCCAAGGATGCGAGGATCGGCGATATCGATCAGGTGGAGCAGGCCATCCAGGCATCCGGCGATGGCCTAGGCTGGATAGAGAAGCAAGTCTGGCGCTTCGTCGTGCTGCCACAGGTCCGCGAGCAGCTGATCATGACGGCCACCGCTGTGCTGCCGCTGCTTGAGGCGCAGTCCCCTTGGGGTCCCGGTCGGGTCGACACGTTCAACCCTTATAAGCTCCTACACTTGCGAGGCTCGCTGAGCGATCTCGATCCGGCGGAGGTCGCCGCGGCGTCGGACTTCCCCAGCATCTTCCTGCAGGGGCCGAGAGAGGGAATGCAGCTGCATTGGGACGGCAATAACAGATCACTGGCCGAGCGCAACCTGAGTGCCGCGCTCGGCGCAGGCGTGACGCCTGAGACGGTGGACATCGCGGCGATCGAGCGCGTGGCCGACTGGCTGATGGACTTACCGCCGCCGCCGTCGCCGGCGCTGGCGGCGGGAAACCGTCCCGATCCTCGCGTCCTCGCGCAGGGCAAGCAGCTATATGCCGAGGTCTGCTTCGCTTGCCATGGTGGCCGCAGCAATGCTATCGACCAAAAGGGCCGGTATCCTGGCGATCCGTACGACTTCGGCGGGCGATTGGTCGGCACCGTCACGCCGATCCATGAGGTGGGGACCGACCCTGGACGGCTGGACAGCTACACGGCGGACTTCGCGCAGGACCAGCGGCAGTTCTTTGCCGACACGCCCTACCAGTTCAAGCATTTCGAGAAGACCGACGGCTACGCCAACCATCCTTTGGACGGCCTTTGGCTGCGGGCACCGTATTTGCACAATGGCAGCGTGCCTACGCTGGCGGATTTGTTGGACCCTCCCGAGGCGAGACCGCGCGCTTTCATTCGAGGTATCGACAAGATTGATACCTTGAAGGGCGGTTTCGAGGCGCCTCCCTGCGAGCCGCAGGCCCAACCGCGAGCGGAGCGCGGCTATTGCTTCGATACGAGCCTGCCGGGGAACAGCAATGGCGGCCACCTTTGGGGAACAGATCTGCCACCGGACGACAAGGCGGCGCTGCGAGCCTACCTGTTGACGTTCTAAGACTACGAGCTCCGTTGCGGTTGCCCAGACAAGTCCGAGGATATTGCAATGCATGCAGAATTGATCGACACGCAGGCCAAGCCCATCGATACCTATCAAGCCTTCAAGCGCTGGATGACGTTGGCGATCATCGCCAACCTCGTGGTCGGGCTTGCCCTGTTATTGGAGCCGCTCGGCTTTGTGGCGGTAATCGGCATAGACGCGATGTATCCAGACATTTGGATCCGTTATGTCGGGCTGATGCTAATCGTCTTGACTTTGAGCTATATCCCGATTCGGCTTATGCCGCCCGTCTATCTGCCGCTTGCGTTCTACGCTGTAGCCCTGCGCGCGCTGTTCGTGCTGTTTTTCCTTTATGCTGCGGTTTCGGCCAGCGGCGGCTTCTTGTGGTTTGCGCTGTATGACGTCCTGTTCGGCGTATTGCTTGGGACCTCGCTCTGGCAGGGCTATCGCGACGAGCTCATGTCACGGCCCTGACAAACCCCACTCGGAGGTTGTGAAGAATCCGCGGGCCGCAGCGAGGGCGTCCGCTGTAGGTCGGCGGGTTCTTCTTTCACAAGCTCTCGGCGCCCGGGTTCGGTCGGCGATCGGGAGACAGGTCGCTGGGCGTGCACGGCGGCATCGTTATCGGCGCCCCGGACGTTCGAAGCGGTGCGGGCCGGCGCCGTGGGCGTCGGCCCGGCCATAGTCCTCTGGTGGCAGGGGGCGGTTTAACCCGGGGTTAGCCCTCGGCCCGGTAGCAGGGGTGATACAGGTCCATCAGATTCACCCAGGTATTCGCGGAGACCTCACTGGCGATCCACCGGGCAGTAGCGGGGGCACAGGTCGCATTCGGCAAGATGATCGAGCGCCTCCCCGACCCGCGCGGCAAAGGTGCCGGATCGGAGCAGATGCACATAGGCGCGGGTGAAGCCACCCAATTCGGTGAGCGCCGCTGAAGCCCTCGCCGTAGAGGCCGTCGTCTTTGACGAACTCGACCCCGGCTTCGACCCTGCCCTTGCTCTCCGGGTCGCAGCCCCCGCAGGCGCGGATGGCGAAGCCGGCGGCGGTGGCATAGCGGGCGAAGCGGCTGTTGAGCCGCAAGTCCCGGAACCGCTCCTCGATGACCACCAGCTTGGTCTGATCGTAGACACATGCCTCAGGTCGGCCACCGAAATAGCGGAATGCCGAATCGTGCATGCGCATCAGCTCTGCGGTATCGATGGGGCGCGTACTGGCGGCCACGTACATCAGCCGCGAATATGACAGGACGAAGACCATCAGGTACACCCTGGTCTCGACACCGTCGATGCGTACACCGCGCAACTCCCCGCCGCCGACCTGGCACTGTACGCCAGGCACCATGTCCAGCACAGGCTCGTAACAGCGCTCTTGCTTGGCCAGCACCGTCTCGCGCAGCTTCTCGATGTAGCGGCGCATTGTGCGCGCCGAGACCGACAGCTCCCAGTGCGCGGCTTCGCGCTTGCGGAGGACCTTCACCGCGCGGAAACGCGGTTAGGTCCCCAAGAGACGCTCGATGTAAGCCCGACGCACGTCCAGACGCTTGCTCCGAGCCTTGCGCTCCTGGTACGCGGCAACCTCCTCGGCGCTCATCTCGATGGACTTGCGCACCCTGTTGCGCGAGACCTTCAACTGCTCGGGAATGGCCCGTTGCGAGCTCCCTCGGCCTTCTTCCCACATCGCTTTGATCTTGTGAATCATGATCCGGTCTTTCAACGTTTCGTGCACCTCGGCCGCTGTTTGCCGAGGCCTCTAGGGGCCTCGCGGTCCCTTTTCCCCTCCCTGGGGTGGATCGCAATCGTTGACCCTAGGTGGGTCAGTTTAGGTGGTCATTAACAACCGCCATCATCGACGATCGATGGCGTACCCACCCTGTCTCTCGGCTCTGCCCGCTGCGCCGCAATATCTCCCCACAAGCATACTGAAACAGACCCTTTGGCTTCTCGACAGCTCCCCAACCACCCTCGTTGCGTGTTGACCGACATTCCCGTCCTTGTTAGCCTCTCCAATCAGATCGCCCTGGACTCAAGGGGTCGCTTGGATTTCCTATTCATTGTTCGTTATCCGTATATTTGTACGGCCCAAACGGCCTTTCGCCACCATGCATCCCAACCGAGCGAGGTCGGACTGATCATGAAGCAAGAAACCCCAAGGCGCCCATCGGTGGCGCGAGGCAGACGACTCGGCACGACGCTGGGCGCCGCGTTGAGTGCCGCCCTGTGCGGCGGACCCGCGGCGGCCGGGGACATAGTGGCCGAGCCGAAGTTCTCGGTGGACTCGGCATCCCCGGCGATCTTGGATCATGGCGTCACACCGGACGATATCTTGATCGCTGGCCCCGCCATTCATACCGAGGGCCGGGACCTCGGCCTGATCGACGCCTTCCTCACGGGCTTCTATGATGACCTGGATGCCCTGTCGTTCGGCCGGGACCCGATCAACCCGACGCCTGAGCGCAATCAGGTGTACTTCTCCGTCGACCGCGTCGCGGTCGGCGTGAAGGACGTCGGCGACGTCTATCGCGAGGCACGTCCGGGAGTCGAAGAGGCGTCCGGCGATGTGTTCCGGGCGCTGCCGCCGATGGGCAGCAACGTTCAATTTGTCGACGAAGAGCAACTCGGCCTGGAGCCGGGTTTCTTCGGGGACGACTTGGATGCGCTGGAGCTGGATACCGAGCCAGACCCCTTCGTGTATTTCTCGATCGATTACCTGTCGGCAACCAATGGCCAGGGGACCTTGGACCTCGCCGCCGACATTCTGGTGAGCGATCGTGCCGGCAGCTGGAGCGTATACGCCCCCTATTGGTCGATGGGGTTGGACGAGGACGATGATCTCGATGCGCTGGCGCTGTGGGACGCATGGGTGCTCGATACCATCGCCGACGCGAACATCGATTTCGCTCTGTTCTCCCTCGATTCCTTCTCGCCAACGGTAATTGCCGGAGCGGCGAATCCCGGCGACATTCTGTATACGGAATTCGACGGAAGCTTCTCGATCTGGGCCACCGCAACCGAAATCGGCTTGACCGTCGACGACGAGCTGAACGCCCTCGACACCATCCCGCTTCCCGTTCCGCTCGCACTGCTGCTTCCGGGCCTCGCGCTGCTGGGCCTCTGGCGGCACCACACCCGCCACTGAGCGAATACGACGAGGAGGAAAGAAGATGACCGGAAAGACCGTGCTGCATGTATGGTTGACCGCCGCGCTCGCTTGGGCGGCGCCTGCGGCGGCCCAAGACACCACGGACCTCGGCAAGGGCTACGACTATGTCTTCTATGGCTGGTCACCCGCCTACGGCCCGGGCGGCCCCGGCAACCGCGCCATGTTGCTGATGGACTTGGACGACACGGCGGGCACCGAGCCGGCACCCCCCGTAGGCGCCAGCTTCGACAAGAACTTCAAGACCCTGGTAGAGAACAGCCAAACCTCCGGCAGGCTCGACGAACACTCCTACACAGCCCACCGCGTGCCCGGCTGGGAGCTGCTGAACGCCCCCGACGGCACGCCCTACCGCTGGCGCTTCACCACCTCCGAAGGCCCGCGCGCGACCGACCCCGGCGAGCCGCGCATCGAGCAGAACGCCATCTTCGAATACTACGACCAGCACTACCTGCGCTCAGTGATGGACGTGGTGCATAACGGCGCTTGGACAAGGTATCTGACCAATTGCGAGTTCGAGGATTGCAGAGTCGAAGAGCCCGAGTACCGCACGCAGCCAAACTAGTGCCGCGGGCAGCAACCTGAGGAGCGAATCATGAACAGCATCAAGCGCGGCTGCGTTCTCGCGGTCGCCGCCGTCGGCGGTCTCTGGTGGACCGGCGTCACGGCCCAGGTCACTCCGACCCTGGATGCGGACACCTCGGACCGCGCCGGTGTGTCGCAGCTGCAGAGCGTCACACTCGGTGGCACAAACCTGCAGCAGTTCGGCTTCACCACGACGGTGAGCTTCAATGGCACGCCGGTGCCGCCCTCAGACGTACTGTCCCTGAGTCCAGAGCGCGTCGTCGTGCTCGTTCCGGCCGGCTTCTCGCCACCGGTGGAGAGGGTTTCGGTGGTCGTTGCCGTGGACGGCGAGAGCACCGACCCATTGGACTTCGACGTGGTCACTGATGCGCCTCTGGCTGATGACGAGGTGCTGGTCAGGCCGATGAATGGCGCCTTCATTGGTATGATCTCTGGTCTGGCGGACCTGCTGATCACCGGGGCGATTCCGCTCGATACCGCGATCTGGTGGCGCCTGCAGATCCAAGACGGAGGCAGTATCGCGCAGGCGATCGCCGACCTGTTCGCGACCGGGCTAGTCGCCTCGGCGGAGGCGGTCCTGCCCGTGCAGGAAGACGCGAATGGAGGCAAGCTACCGAGCAAGCAGACGGTAGAGGTCCCCCCGAACGACCCGCGCTTCGCCGAGCAGTATGGTCCGCAGCGCATCCGGGCGGTCGACAACACCGACCAGCTGGACGCCTTCGCGATCTCGAAGGCTGACGACACCAGCATTGCCATCGTCGACACTGGTGTCGATGCGACGCATGAGGACTTGGTCGGCAACAAGATGGTCGCCGGCTGGGACTTCGTGGACGGCGACAACGACCCCAACGACGGCGGCAGCCATGGCACCCATGTCGCCGGCACCGCGGGGGCCTACACGGACAACAACAAGGGCATCGTCGGCATCGCGCCAAACGCCGACCTGATCGCCGAGCGCGTGCTCGGCCCCACCGGCGGCAAGAACGAGTGGGTGGCGGCAGGCATCAAGCACGCGGCGGGGCTCGGCGCCGATGTGATCAACCTGAGCCTCGGCTCCACCGCGCCAAGCAAGCTGATCCGTGATGCCGTGTTCGGCGCCATCGGGCAAGGGGTGGTCGTCGTGGCGTCCAGCGGCAACAACGGCGAGAAGGGCGACCCCCCGGGGTATCCAGCGGCGTTTTCCCATCCAAGCGCCCCGGACGGGTTGATCGCGGCGGCCAACAGCAACGCGAGCGACCGCATCCACAGTACCTCGACCAAAGGGTCTTACGTGGATGTGGCCGCCCCTGGCACGGATATCTTGGCCTCCATCCCGGGCAACGATTATGGCCTCAAGACCGGCACATCCATGGCCGCCCCGCACGCCTCCGGCTTGGCCGCGCTGATGCTGGGTGCCGCACGGATGCTCTATGGCGCGGAGCTGACGCCGACCCAGATCGAGTGTCTGATGGAGATCACCGCGGTGGATATCGAAGAGGAGGACTTCGATATCAAGTCAGGCCATGGCCGCATCGATGCATACGCCGCCGTGCACTCGGTCATGAGTCTCGCGACGGACTTCCATCTGCTGCCGCCGGAGTGCAACACCTGGCGACCGAGCAGCTTCCCCACGCTCGATCCACGTGAAGACGAGGACGGCGACGGCGACATCGATCTGCCGCCGGTACTCGCCATCCCCGGCGTGCTGCCCGGCCAGGGCCATCCGGACCAGGTGATCCCGATCACCACGGACAACGCCATCGCACTGGCCGCGGCGCTGGAGAGCACAGCGGGAGCCGGCGACCATACGACGCTGCGTATCGACATCCCCGGCGATGTGCTGGCCACGGAATATCCGGGTGTGCCCATTAGCGACAGCGTCCTGACGCCGGACGACCAATATGGCCTAGTCGTCGAGCGTATGGATAGAGTTCCGTTCGCGCGGGTCCTGCGCATCCGGCTGGCGGACGACAGCACCGCGCCGGTGAGCGTACATACTCCAGTGACGGAGCTGACCGTAACTCCGGACAGCGAGCAGGCACTGCTCGGCACGGTCCGCGACCTTGTCGTCATCGACGTCGCAACGCCCGGAAGCGACAGCCTGGACATCAACGCCATCACTGCGGCCTCGGTGACACCGGACAGTGCCGACGGGCTCGTGGGCGAGCCAAACGGCGTGCAGGTCATCGAGCTCGACCAGGACCCGCCCTCCGCAACGCTGCTCGAGACGACCGGCATCCCCATCACCGGACCCGTGGTGACCTCGGACGGTGCCCGCGCCGTGGTCGGCACGCCGACTGGCGTGGCAATCATCGATCCGGCCGGCCCCAGCGTCGTGGCGACCGTGGCGAGCGGCGTACCCGCAACCAACATTGCGCTGACGCCGAGTGACGCCTTTGCCGTTTACGCCACCACGGACCCCGTGGACGGTACGGAGCTGATCCGCATCAACATCGCGACGGCGAGCTCCCTGAGTCGCTCGCTTGCGGCGCTGCCGGTAACCGATATCCATATCACCTCGGACAGCGCCCGAGCCGTGGTCGGCACGCAGGACGGCATCTCGGTGGTAAGCCTCGTGACCGGTACCGTCGACCCCGTGCCCGCGCCGGGTGGCGAACCCCTGCGTACCGGCCTGTCGCTCTATCCGGACGACAGCTGGGCCACGGTCGGCATCGCGCCGGGCGTCTGGTGCGTCGATCCGGTGACGCTCGCCGCTAAGATCGTGACGACCACCACAATGCCGCTGACCAATGTATCGATCGCCCCCGATAACAGCATCGGTGTCATCGGCATCGAGAGCGGCGTCGCCCTAGCCGACTGCAAAGAGGACCCGGTGCAGCCCGCCGATGAGATCGGCATGGCTCAACCGGTGATCGCGGCGACGGTCACACCCGACGGCACCAAGGCGGTGATCGGCACCCTGGCCGGCTTCCACGTGCTGAACCTAGGGACCGAATCGCAGGTGCAGGTCTCGCCGAAGCCGCCGGTGCTGAACTGGCTGCCCGACGACACCCAGCCGCCGTTGAACCCGCTCGGCGAGCGAGGGCGTCCAGGCCCGGCGGACGGCTGACACACTACCATCACAGCGATCCACACCTAGGCCCCGCAGGCGGTGCGGCAGACCCGCGCCGCCACCGCTGCTCCACCCGGCGCGGCGGTGGGGTCCAGGTCGCGTGTACAAACACGGCGCCATCCAAGCTCAGGGTGACACACCATGCTCGCTCATGGTCATGTAAAACATTGATTATTCTTCCCTTAGCCCGACTTCGACTATTCGACCCAGAATCTGCTTATTTCGGGCCCCTACGCGAGCGCAATCTCCTGATTTGACAGGCATCAAATTGCCGAATCTGCCTGTAGTGCCAACCTTCCCCGTTGCTTCGCTCGCCTTCGTCCGCGACACTGGTGGGAAGGAAGCGCTGCAGCAACGATCTCAGCGACTGCTCGGGGGGATCTGTAGTGCCGACCTGTCGCGTCCAGAAACCACAGATCAATAGGTTACGCTGCAATTTCGCCTGACATAGTCGAAGTCGGGTTAGGAGGATCACGCCAATAATTGGACATGACCGGCCCGCTCCTTCCTTGGTTGGGAGGTCAAGAATCCATGGGTTATCGTCGATGCTAGCTGAGAGTATCCAAGAGAAGCGATCCGTCGACGTCGACCGCCGTTTGGATTTGCATGCAGCGATAGGGCCCTTTGTCGGAGAAATCACGAGCTTGGTTCGGCATTGAGTCAGGTGCTGCCGCTGATCATTCTTCCCTACGTAGAGCCTCATAACGCCGAATGCGTCGCGCGGCGCTTGCCGCACTCGGTGCAACGACTATTGTCGTTGTCGGATAGATGATCGCGCTCCGCGCTTGCTGAATGATTCCGATTCACGGCATGAACCGCCGGCTCGCGGCTCTCGTGCTGCCGGTGTTATCGCCCCTTACTCCACTCTTCACCTAATTGTAAACGTCGAGACCGCCACGCGGAGATCATTGGACAACCCGGCCCGCGAATGTGTTGAATTTTCTGATAGTTGGAACGATCGTCGTCCTTGATGTATCATTGCGCAAGCTGAGCTCGAGCGGTGGGAAAGCATGTGCCAATGCGACCTGCTTCCCGATCAAGATGATCGGGCGCCAGCCTAAGGCGATTTCTGTCAACAAGCATACCGCCTGGCTTGTCTTTTCGCCCGCCTTCTTTGTCGCGGCAGCGGGCACAGAGCTCGACCATGCGCCCGCTGCCGCTCCTTGAAGGCGAGCGAAAATCCTGCGCCATTCGGTATGTTTGTTTCCGGCAATCGCCTGAGCCGATTCCCAACCGGATGCACGGGCCATTCTCGGGCACTCGACAACGATCTCCCTCGCCGAGAGCGCGGCCGGCGGACGGTGGCGCGATCGCGGGCCGTTTGAGATGGGCGCGGATCGGCCGACGCCCTCGCCTTTGGTGATGCCGTGGGGCCGCGCGAAGCGGGTCGTCTTGGGGAGCGCACCAGCCTCGGACCTGCTGCCGCCGTGTCTGGACTCGGCCGCGGCGCTATGATTACTGCAAGTGCGGACCGTCCACGAGCGTCGGGTGCGAGCGGCCGCGATGAGCAAGACGCGATAGAGCACGACGCGACAGAGCACGAACAGTATGGGAGGGCCGATGATGGTGGAAGCGGCACTGGAGCGTCGGGTGGACACGCTCGAAGAGTACATGAAGGAGCTCAGCTACCAGTCCATGCGGACCGAGATGGAGCTGGCCAGGCTCGCGCGCGAGATGCGCGAGTTCAAGAACGAGATGCGCGACTTCAAGGACGAGATGCGCGAGTTCAAGAACGAGATGCGCGACTTCAAGGACGAGATGCGCGACTTCAAGAACGAGATGCGCGCGTTCAGGGACGAGGCCGAGCGGGACCGCAAGCGCATGGACAAGCAGTGGGGAGAGCTCTCCAATCGGCTCGGTACCCTGGCCGAGGACATCGTGGCGCCGAACCTGCCGCGCATCGCGCGTGAGCTGCTCGGCTGCGAGACGCCGGAGCTGGTCGGAGTGCGGCTCGTCCGCCATCTGGGCGGTGCGACCTACGAGCTGGATGCCTTGGTGGTCTGCCCGGGGCTGGCGTTGGTCAACGAGACCAAATCCAAGCTCAAGGGCAAGCATCTGGACGAGTTGGTCGAGAAGGTCGCGGCCTTCCCGAATTTCTATCCCGAGTTTCGACGCGAGCGGGTCCTCGGCATCGCCGCCAGCCTGAGCATCGACGTATCGCTGGTCCACCGGGCGACGCGGCTTGGACTCTTGGTCATGGGCATGGGCGACGACACCATGGAGGTGCTGAATCCCGAAGTCGTCGCCGGGGGCGCCGATCGGGCGGTACCGGGCGAGGCCTGACGCCGCCACAGGGGCGCCTTGTGCGCCATCCGCGAAGCCCGAGGCTGCTGCTCTGTGCCATGCACCGTCGCGCGCTTCTGACCGCCTTGGCCGGTGCCCTGCCTGCCGGGCTTGCCGCGGGCTGCGCGCGGCGCACCCATGCCCAAGACGCCCTGCGCTTCGCGGTCGCCACCGAGCCCCGCAACCTGGATCCGCGCCTTGCCACAGATGCGCTGTCGGAGCGGGTGAATCGACTGCTGTACGCGCGCCTGGTGGCATTCGACGGCGCGAGTCGACCCGTGCCGGGCATCGCCGATTTCGAGCAACCGACCCCGAAGCACTGGCGCTTTCGGCTGCGCGACGGCATCGCGCCCTTCGCCGACGGTGAGCCGGTGCGGGCGGCCGACGTCGCGGCGACCTATGAATCGGCATTGGACCCGGCGACGGCCTCGCACCACCGCGCCGTGCTGTCGGTGATCGAGCGCATCCGCGTGCTGGACGAACGGACGCTGGAGTTGCGCCTGCGGGAGCCCGAGCCACTGTTTCCCTACCACCTGGGTATAGGTATCCAGCCGGCTCGGCTCGTCGAGGCCGGGCACGGCTTTCAGCGTGAGCCCCTGGGCAGCGGTCCGCTTAGGCTTGCGGACTGGCCGGACCCGGGCCGGTTGCGGCTGCGACGCCGTGCCGATGGCCAGGTCATCGAGCTCCTGACCGTCAAGGACCCCAATGTGCGGGTGATGAAGCTGCTGCGGGGGGAGGTGCAGCTGCTGCAGAACGACCTGCCCCCGGAACTGGTGGGCTACCTGGAGCGGCAGCCGCGGGTGCGCGTGGCCCGGGCGGCGGGGGTGAACTTCTCCTACCTAGGCTTCAACCTTGCCGACCCGGCCACCGGACAGTCCCGGGTGCGTCGGGCCATTGCTCACGCCCTGGACCGCTCCGCCATCCTGAAGCACCTGTTCCGCGGCGGTGGCCGGCTCGCGGAGGCGCTGTTTCCGCCGGAGCACTGGGCCGGTGCGGATGACCTATCGCCCTATGCGTTCGCTCCGGGGCTGGCCCGGCGCCTGCTCCGCGAGGCGGGCTATGGCCCCGAGCGGCGGCTTCGGCTCGGCTACAAGACCTCCAGCGACCCCTTTCGGCTGCGTCTAGCGACGGTGATCCAGGCGCAGCTCGCCGCCGTGGGCATCGAGGCGCGGGTACAGAGCTACGATTGGGGCACCTTCTTCGGCGACGTCAAGGCCGGGCGCTTCCAGCTCTACAGCCTCACCTGGGTGGGGGTGCAGAGCCCGGACATCTTCCGCTATGCCTTCCACAGTGCGTCCCTGCCGCCGGACGGCGCCAACCGCGGGCGCTACGCGAGCGCCGAGGCCGATCGGCTCATCGACACCGCGGCCGCCGCAGGCGAGCCGGCGCGGCAGGCGGCGCTGTACCTTGAGCTCCAGCACCTGCTGCACCGGGACCTGCCGTATCTGCCGCTGTGGTTCGAGGACCAGGTGCTGGCCACCGGGCCGGGCATCGCCGGCTACCGGCTCGCGCCGGATGGGGCTTACGATGGGCTCGCGACCGTGACACGCGCGGCTGCGGCCTGAGGCCAATGCGCATGGCCGGCTCATCTGCACGGCCAACGATCCTGTGCGCGGGAAGGGCTCCGAAACAAGGTGAGCATGGAGCTACGAAACACGCGCAGCACGCGAAAGGGGGGACCGATTGTCGACAGCAGGGCGGCGAGGGCGAGGATGGCTCGGATCACGACGAAAGGGTGCATTAGCGCACCAAATCGACGATCCGCCAGTCCCTGCCCTCCAGACCCAGCACCACGTGAGTCTCACTGCCGAGCGGACCAATGCGGATGACGAAGCGGTTCCAGGACTCGAAGAAGGCGAAGTCGATGGCGTCGATGAACAGCGCCGGGCGGTTGTCGGTGGTGCGCTCTGCGGACTCACGCAGGGCGTTGCGGACCCAGTCCAGGGTGATGCCCTGCTCCAACGCGGCGTCGCCGAGGCGGGTCAGGTTGGCCTTGAGCCAGGCGACGACCTGGTCGGCGTCGGGCCCAGAGCGGGGCTCGAAGGCTGGGACCACCCGCTCGAGCCGTTGGCGATAGCTGGCCTGGATGGCGGCGAGGCTCACGTAGGGGGCGAGCGCCTTAGGGTCCGGGTTCCGCACGGCATCGTCCAGCCGGAACACCGTGTAGAAGGGCCAGAGGCCGTAGCCGAGTGCCGCCAGCAGCAGCAGGTAGCCCAGGATGCGTCCCATGGAAATCTTGCCCGCAAGCACGAACTGGAGGCGGCATTCTACTGGCATGCATGCTGGGTGACTTTGCCCAGGAGTTGGCGCGTCATCCGAGAGACCCGGTCGGACACCTTGGCCGCGGTGGTTATAATCGACCGACCTCTTGTTTCGGGATGCCGCCGATGGCAGCGCAGTGCCCAGACCGATTCGGGCGCTTGGCTGCGCGCCCGGAGATTGCCGCGGTGCCGTTGCAACCTGTTGATCAAAAAGGCCCAAGCTGCCCAGCAGCGCGCCGTTTATGAGCAGCACGCCGACGGACAACCTGGAGATCTACCTCGTCGGTGGCGCCGTGCGAGACCGGCTGCTGTGCCTGCCGGTGGACGAGCTCGACTACCTGGTGGTGGGCAGCACCGCTGCGGAGATGGTCCGGCGTGGCTTCATCCAGGTCGGCAAGGATTTCCCCGTCTTCCTGCACCCCGACACCAAGGACGAGTACGCGTTGGCGCGAACCGAGCGCAAGTGCGGGCTCGGCTACCATGGCTTCCAGGTCCATGCCGCGCCCGAGGTGACGCTGGAGCAGGACCTGAAGCGTCGAGACCTCACCATCAACGCCTTGGCCGAGGACTGGGACGGGCGCATCATCGATCCGTTCGGCGGTCTTGCGGACCTTAGGGCACGGGTGCTGCGGCATGTGTCGCCGGCCTTCGTCGAGGACCCGGTGCGCGTCTTGCGGGTTGCCCGCTTCGCCGCCCGCTTCGCGAGGCTGGGCTTTGGCGTTGCCGACGAGACCATGCATCTGATGCGCGACATGGTGAGGGCCGGTGAGGTGGACGCGCTGGTGCCGGAGCGGGTCTGGCAGGAAATGGCCAAGGCCCTGGCGGAGGAACGGCCGGCGCGCTTCTTCGAGGTGCTGCGCGCTGTCGGCGCGCTGGCGCGGCTGCTGCCGGAGCTGGACCGGCTCTGGGGCGTGCCGCAGCCCGTCGAGGCACACCCCGAGATCGACACCGGCGTGCACCTAATGCTGGTCGTGGATATGGCGGCCCGGCTCTGCGATGCCACCGAGGTGCGCTTCGCGGCCCTCTGTCACGACCTCGGCAAGGGCACGACGCCGCGGTCCGATTGGCCGCATCATCCGGGTCACGAGGAGCGCAGTGTGGTGCTGATCGAGGACGTCTGCGCGCGGTTGCGGGTGCCCAAGCGCTTCTGCGAGCTGGCGCGGCTCGCGGCCCGCTACCACGGCCTGGTGCACCGGGCCGAACGGCTTCAGCCCGGCACACTGCTGACCCTGTTCGAGGCGGTGGACCTATTCAGACGGCCGCGGCGTCTGGAGCAGCTGTTGCTTGCCTGCGAGGCGGACTACCGCGGTCGTGCCGGTTACGAGGAGCGCACCTATGCCCAGGCCGAGCTGGTGCGCCGCTGTGCCGACGCGGCGCGGCGGGTGGATCAGGGCGCCATCGCCGCGGCCGCTGAGCCCCGGCAAATCGCCGCGAGCATCCGCCACGCGAGGCTGGCCGCGATCACCGAGGCCTGCCGCCGCGCCGCCGGCCCCTAGAGCGATTGCCGAGGATATCCATAGTCGGGATCGAGATCCTGAGCCCTACCTCCGGTCGGTCCTGTCTACAGGTTCACAAGGTCGAGGCATCCGGCTTGAATTGCGCTGTGTCCTCGCTGGCGGCACTGGCGGCTGGGAGGCGAGTGGCGAAGCAGGCGCCGCCCGCGGCGCCCAGGGCGACCGCTAGGAGCATGACCAGGAGCGCCAGACGCTGGCGCGCGCTCTGGGGGCGTCTGCCCGCCGCGGCGCGGATGCCGGGCAGGGCCCTGCGCAGCCACCGGATCGGCCTTGGCATCATGGCCCAGTGCCGATCGAGTGCCGATCGAGTGCCGATCGAGTGCCGCTCAGGGTTCCGGACATGAGCGCCTTCCGCATGTTAACGCCTCGGGGATATTGGTAACATCTGCGCGCCCTTGCCGGTGTGCCGGCGCGGCGTGCAGAGGCCCTGCCTGGGCTCAGCTCGCCCGGGCCGGTCCCGGGACGTCGACCGCGAGGTCGCCTGGCTGCGCGCCGCAGTTTGTGGAAACAGGTTTTTGCCCATCAGGAGCAGCCCGATGTCCAAGCCATTGTACGCAGCCAACCCATCCGTGTGGCGAATGCACCCCTTCGGAACCCTGGTCGCCTGGCTGCTCGTGCTCGCTGGGGGTTATGTCGCGACCACCGGCACCTTGCCCTACCTGTCCGCCGTCCTGGCTGGTCGCCCGCTGCCGGCATGGGTCGACCTGCGCTACCTCGGCTACCTGCTCCTTGCCTGGGGACTGTTGCAGCTGATCGGCTGGTGGATCCGGGCACGCTTCGACCGGCTGGAGATTACCGAGCGTGAGGTGGTCTGGACGCATGGCTTCCTCAACAAGCAGTACACCGAGACCAACATGGGCTCCATCCGCACCGTGCGCGTACGCCAATCGCTGTTGCAGCGCATGCTGAACGCCGGTGACCTGGTGATCTACACCACGGGTGACATGCCGGAGCTCAATATCCTGGGTCTGCCGCGCCCCGGCGAGATCCGCGAGCTGATCAAGACCCGTAGCGCCGAGGGCTGATGGCCATGCTTCCGCCGATGCCGGCGCGCCTGCGCTGGGCGCGGCTCGCGCGCGGCCTGTCGGTCTCCCTGGCGCTCAGTGCCTGTGCGGCGTCCTTGGCCATCGCCGATACGGGTGCGCTGGACCGCATTCGGGCATCCAGGACCATCACCGTCGCCTATGACCCAAACGCCTACCCCATCGCCTTCAAGGACGCGGACGGCGCGCCCCGTGGCTATTCCGTGGACCTGTGCCGTCGCGTCGTTGCCGGCGTGCAACGGGCGTTGGCGCTGGGCGCGCTGGAGGTGGCCTGGATCGAGGGCAACACGCCCCGGCGCATCGCCGCCGTCGCCAACGGCGAGGCGGATCTCGAGTGCGGCACCACCACCATGACCCTGGAGCGCCAGCGGCAGGTGGACTTCGCCAATGTCGTGTTCGTGGAGTCGGGCGGCATCCTCACCAGGTCCGACAGCGGCATCCGCGCGCTGGAGGACCTGGGCGGCAAGAAGCTCGGCGTCATCCCGGAGACCACCACCGAGCGGCGCCTGCGCCCCGTGCTGGAGGAGCGGCTCATCAACGCCGAGCTGAAGCCAATCCGCAATGTCCGTGACGGCCGCGAGCAATTGGTCGCCGGCGAGCTCGACGCCGTCGCCGGCGATCGCATGGTCCTGATTGGCCAGGTGGCAGAGGCTGGCGAGCCGCAGGCGTTCGCGATCCTCGACGCCGACTTCTCCGTGGAGCCCTATGCCTTTGCGGTGCCGCGTAACGATGCCGACTTCCGCCTGGTGGTGAACACCGCCCTGGCGCAGATCTACCGTACCGGCGAGGTGGACCGGATCTTCGAGCGCTGGTTCGGCGAGAGCTCGGAGCCCACGGCGCTCCTGGAGACGGTCTACTTCATCTACGGCTTTGCCGATTAGAAGCTGTTCGTTGGACATCCCCGGTTCGGGATCGGTCGGGGGGCAGCGCGCAAAGGGCATCTTATCCTCATGTTCGACTGGCTGTTCCTACCCGAGGCCTGGCTCGCGCTCCTGACCCTCACGGCACTGGAGATCGTGCTCGGCATCGACAACATCGTGTTCATTTCGGTACTGGTGGGCCGGTTGCCACGGGCGCAGCGCGACCGCGCTCGGGTCCAGGGCCTGGCACTCGCAATGATCACGCGCATCCTGCTGCTGCTGTCGCTAGCCTGGATGATGCAGCTGACGGCACCGCTGTTCGTCGTGTTGGGGCAGGAGCTCTCGGGGCGGGATCTGATCCTCATCGGGGGCGGTCTGTTCCTGCTGTGGAAATCGAGCCAAGAGATCTGGGAGAGTCTGGAGGGGCCGGAAGCGGAGGACGGGCAGGCCGCAGGCCGGGCGGCGCCGGGCTACTGGGCGGTGCTCGGGCAGATCGCAATCATCGACATCGTATTCTCGCTGGACTCGGTCATCACCGCGGTAGGCATGGCCGAGCACGTGCCGGTGATGGTGATCGCCATCGTGCTGGCCGTGGCTGTCATGATGCTGGCGGCAAAGCCCATCGGCGAGTTCGTCGATGCCCACCCCAGCATCAAGATGCTGGCCCTGTCCTTCCTGATCCTCGTGGGTGTCGCCCTGATCGGCGAGGGGCTCGACCTGCACATCCCGAAGGGCTACATCTATTTCGCCATGGGCTTCTCGGTGGCGGTGGAAATGCTCAATATCCGGCTGCGCAAGCGCCGGGCGGTCCCGGTGCAACTGCACCGGCACGGGCGCGGGGGCTGACCCGAACGCCCGTGACGGTGCCGTTGCTGGTAGTGCTCGGCGCCCCAGTGACGGCGAGTGGTGCCCCCGGGCCGGCGCTTGCGCGGCGCCTCGATTGCGCGCTGGAGCTCTTGCGCCTCAACCCCAGCGCGCGCGTGCTCGCCACCGGCGGCGTGCCGCCTGGAGCAATGTCAGGGCATGCGGAGGCGACGGTGATTGCCCGGCTGCTCGCGGCGCGAGGCGTTGCGGCAGACCGCATGCTCCTGGAACCCAGGGCTCGCAACACCTGGGAGAATGCCGCCCACAGCACGCGGCTGCTGCGTGTCGGGCAGCAGGCCTTCGATCCCGTGCTGCTGGTGACCGATCCTTGGCATCTGCCACGCGCGATGCTCGCCTTCCGTGCGCACGGGCTGCGGGTGCGCGGTGCCTGGTGCCGGACGGGGCCGCGCGAGCGCCTTGGGCGGCTGTGGTGGCTGCTGGCCCACGAGGTGGCAGGCTTTGGCGCTTACCTGCTGCGCTGGGTGTGGCTGGTCCTGGGGCGTATGCTCGGTGTGCGGCCGGCCGTGGGCTGAGCGGCACAGGCGGCATGGCGGCGGGCCGGCTGGTGGCGGCACGGGGTCCAACCCCGACCCGGATCCCGATCCCGAGCTCGACGGATTCGTAACCTGCAGATCTGCCGCCAGCAGCAATGGGCGCAGGCGTGCTTGGCGTCCGCGCCCCTCCTGCGCAGGGCCGGTCGCGTCGCCATAGAGGGCGACAGAGGACGACACGACCGGTCAGCCCCGCGTTGCAGAGGGCATCGGCGAGCAAGGACAATGCGCCAGCGACCCGGGAAGCCTGGCCCATGTGGAGCACCGTCGACCGCTATTTCATCGCCGAGATCGTCAAGGTTTTCGCCGCCATCATGGTGACGCTGCTGCTGGTGGTGGCCAGCATGCTGTTCCTGCGCACCCTGGAGCAGGTGAATGTCGGCGCGCTGCAGGCGAGCATGGTGCTGCGCTACCTGGGGCTACAGGTGCTGCGGGACACGGCCATGCTGCTCGCCCCTGCCGCCTTCCTGGCCGTATTGATGGCGCTTGGACGCATGGCCCGCGACAGCGAGCTCATCGCCTTCACTGCGGGTGGCCTGGGGCCGCTGCGGGTGTTCCGTTCGGTCATGCTATTCGCGCTGCCGGCGGCGCTACTCGCCGCTTGGCTCGCCTTGGTGCTGCAGCCCTATGCGTCGGCGCAGATCCAGCTCATTGAAGCGCGCGAGGATGATGAGGCGACTCGTATCAGCGGCCTGCAGCCGGGCCGTTTCTACCAACAAAACGATGGTGCACTGACATTCTATGCGGCCGGAATGGACGCCGACAGGCGCTTCACCGGAGTCTTTGTACAGGATCGTGCCAGCGATCCACCGCGGCTGGTGCTGAGCGAGCGTGGCGCCCACCTGCTCTCGGAGGCCGGCGAGCAGAGGGTGGTGCTTGAGAATGGCCAGCGCTTCGACGGGGTTGCCGGGCGTGCGGACTACACCCTGTCCTACTTCGCCAGGCTGACCTACTTTCTGACCGGGGGCCATGCCGTGCAGGAGGCCCGCTGGCGGCGACCGGCGAAGCCAACAGAGGCACTCTTGGCCTCGGACGACATTCATGACCGCGCTGAGCTGCAACACCGGCTGGCGGCGGTGGTCGGCGTCGTGACACTCGTGCTGCTGGCAGTGCCGCTCACCCAGTTGTCGCCGCGCCGACGCGGCAGCGGGCGATTATTGCTGGCCTTTCTGACCTACTTCGCCTACTTCAACGGGCAGCGCCTCGCCGAGGAGTGGCTGACGAATGGCGTGACGCCGGTATGGTTGGGGGCACTCTGGTATCAGGCGGTCATCGTCACCTTGGTGCTCGCGGCGCTGTTACCTGGCAGCTATGCCTTTCGGCGGCTGGTCGCCTGGCTGGTCGGGCGCTGAGTTGGCCTGCTTGCCCCGTCACGGCTCAAGCCCTGTGCGGTCCGCTGTCTGCCTGCACCTCGATGTCGAGCAGTCGAGTGGGCAGTGCGCCACTCCCTCGCTCGTCCATCTCGGCCATTGCCGCGCGGAAGGCGGTAGCCAGCGTCATTGCCTGCACCAGGTCTGATTCACTCAGGTTGAGCCGGCTGTGTAGCTCATCTGCGACACCGAGCAGCCGGTGGAGCGACTGTGCCACGTGCTCGGCGTTGTCGGTTGTTGGCTCCAGCGGGAGCTTCAGCTGGAGATTCGTGGGCTGTCGGGTGGTCGGTGCTTGCTGCAACATGGCTTTTCTCCTGTTAGGGCCGCTTCGGGCCGCTTCGGGCGGCCGCGACTGATTTCCCGGGCGCGCTGGGCGGCTTTGGGCGCTCCGCATGGCCTCACGGCAGGCGTGTGCCCGGTGTGCCACACCTGTTACTTGCTGTTCAAAACTTGGACGACGTCCAAATGGCACCATTTGACGGGGTTGCGAGTGGTTTCGCGCGCGTGGTGCGCACGCTGCTATCGCGGCACGTCAAACAGCCGTTGTCCTGCGCTTGTCGGGAGCATCGGGTCGCCTTCACGAGATGTCAAGAAAATGTTCTGGACATGAATAGACAAACTATTGGCAAAACGCCTGATCCGGCGACAGAGGCGGACGAGCCCGAATCCGGGCACACCTACCGCATTGGGGCCGTCGCGCGGCTCACCGGGATTCCGCCCGACACGCTGCGGGTGTGGGAACGACGTTACGCGGTCGTCAAGCCGGTTCGCTCGGACGCCGGGACACGCCTGTACCGGGCGGAGGACGTGAGCCGCCTCAACCTGATCAAACAGCTGGTGGACAATGGCGACGCCATCAGCCACGTGGCGCGCCTAACCCTCGACGACCTGCGCGAGCGTGCGCAGGGCCTGCAGGGCCCACCGCATGCGGTCCGGGAGGAACGGCCCTGCCGGGTGGCGGTGCTGGGTCCGTCGCTGCCCGTCATGCTGAGCCTGGAGCGCGCCGCCGCGAACGGGTCTGACCATGGCGGCGTGCAGTTTGCTGGTCTCTTCACGGAGGAGACCCTGTTCCGCGACAAGGCCGGGCAGCTCGGTGTGGACCTGCTGGTGCTGGAGTACCCGACCATCCACGAGGATCAGGTTCGGCACTTGGCCGATCTCGCCGCACGCAGCGGCGCACCGCGCACCATCGTGGTCTATAGCTTCGCCAGCCGCACCGTGGTGGCGCGTCTGGAGTCTCAGCACATGGTTGCCAAGCGCGCGCCCGTGGACGCGGCGGAGCTCCGGCGCTGGTGCCTGGCCGTGCAGGGCGGCGCTCGCGCCGGGGTCGCGTCCTTTGCGGATTTCGACCTCGGTGCGCCTGCGCCGGCGCGGCTCTACGACACTATGGCGCTCTCGCGGATCGCCGCGACCTCGCCCACGGTCAAGTGCGAGTGCCCGCACCATCTGGTACATCTGGTCTCCAGCCTAGCGGCCTTCGAGACCTATGCGCGGGAATGCGAGAGCCGGAATGCAGACGATGCGGCACTGCACGCCTTCCTGCACGCCGCCACCGCGCAGGCCCGGGCCACCATGGAGATGGCGCTGGCCCGAGTGGTGGAGGCGGAAGGCATCGAGGTCTGACTGGTAAACTCGACGCAGCCCTGCCAGCCGAGACCCTGCTCCGATGATCTCTTTGCTCGACTATGGCGCCGGCAATGTCCGCAGCCTGCGCAACGCCGTAACCCGACTGGGTTATGAGGTTAAAGACGTGCGTACCCAGGAGGATATCCGCGGTGCCGCGCGGCTGCTGTTCCCCGGCGTCGGTGCCTTCGGTGCCGCCATGGGGCGGCTCAGGGAGCTTGGCTTCGTGGAGCCGTTGCGAGACTATCTGCTGGCCGACCGGCCCTTTCTCGGCATCTGTATCGGTCTGCAGTGCCTGTTCGAGGGCAGTGACGAGTCGCCGGATGTGCCGGGCCTGGGCGTCATCCCGGGCCGTATCGAGCGCTTCCCGACATCGGCCTTGTCGGTACCGCATATGGGCTGGAACCGTTTGCGCGTGCGCCGGGAGTCCTCGCTGCTGGCCGGCCTGGAGCGGGCCCGATTCTATTTCGTACACTCCTACCGCGCCCGGCTCGCCGCCGCCGCCAACGCCGAATGGCTGCTCGCCGAAACGGACTACGGCGGGCCCTTCGTCTCCGCGGTGCAACGCGGGCAGGTGGTCGCACTCCAGTTCCACCCGGAGAAGAGCGGCATCGTCGGACTGGAGCTGCTGCGTCGATTCCTGACCGGCACATTGACCCTTGCGCCCTTCACCGGGACCCGGCCCACAGGTCTCGTCCCCGAGCCGGGTCAGGCGGAGCCGCCCACTCGGCTCGCCAAGCGCGTCATCGCCTGCCTGGACGTGCGCAGCAACGATGCCGGGGACCTCGTGGTCACCAAGGGCGACCAGTACGACGTGCGCGAGCAGGGCGAGGTGCGCAATCTGGGCAAGCCCGTGGACCTGGCGGCGCGCTATTACCGCGAGGGCGCAGACGAGATCGCCTTCCTCAACATCACCGCCTTCCGCGACTTCCCGCTCCGCGACCAGCCCATGCTCGAGGTGCTCAAGCGCACGTCGGAGCAGGTGTTCGTGCCCCTCACCATCGGCGGCGGCATCCGCGCCTTCACCGACGCCGGCGGCCACAGCTACAGCGCGCTGGATGTCGCCGACGAGTACTTCCGCTCCGGTGCAGACAAGATCTCCATCGGCTCGGACGCCGTGTACACTGTCGAGCGGGTGCGCGCCGGGGACGTCGATGGCCGCAGCGCCATCGAGCAGATCGCCGGGCGCTACGGCAATCAGGCCGTGGTCATCTCCATCGATCCACGCCGGGTCTACCTGGCCTCGCCCGAGGATACCAAGCACAGCGTCATCGACACCGCTGTTCCGGGTCCGCATGGGGAGCACTGGTGCTGGTTCCAGTGCACCGTCCGCGGCGGCCGCGAGGGGCGCGACGTGGACGCGGTGGAGCTGGCACAGATTTGCGAGCGGCTGGGCGCCGGCGAAATCCTGCTCAACAGCATCGACCGCGACGGCACTGGTGCCGGCTTCGACCTGGAGCTGATCCGGGCCGTGCGTGCCGCGGTGCGGATTCCGGTGATTGCCTCCAGCGGTGCCGGGAGCCCGGCGCACTTCGTCGAGGCCTTCAGCGCCACCGATGCCGACGCCGCGCTTGCCGCGGGCATCTTCCATCGCCGTGAGGTGCCCATCGCGCAGGTGAAGCAGGCGCTCGCCGACGCGGGCCTGCCGGTGCGCGCCGCTTGATTGGGTATTCGCGATGCCGACGCCGACAGCCTCGCAGTATCCGCGGTCCGGCCGGCCTGGGTCCGGTGGGCCGGTGGCGCGCGCCGCTATTCCCTTGCTGTTTTTGGCCTTGATCCTCGGCGGCTGCGGCGGTGTCGGCATCCGCGTCGGGAGTGGCGATTCCGCGCTGCCGCCCGGCACGGATCGCGACGATCTGCTCACCTCCATTGCCGCCTGCCACCTGCGCCGGGTGTTGCAGAACAACGACCGCGGCGCGACCGATACCGTCGTCATCGCCGCCATCGAGCGCTACGGCTTCGAAGTAGAGGACATGGTGGACCGCGCCAACGCCCTCACCCTGGCCGCAGCAGACCCCGCCGCGCGCGGGTCACTGCGGCGCTTGGCCGGTAATGCCTGTGAGAGGCTTGCCGCGCTCACGAACACCACGCCGGGCCTGGTGCGCTTCGATCGCGGCGGTCAGGTCGGCAATACCTGGGTAGTGGTCAACGGCGAGATCCATGAGGGCTTCGCCGACGAGGTCATCGACAAGCTGCGGCAGGAGAGGGCCATCGGACTCTTGATCACCAGCCCCGGCGGCTCGCTGTACGAGGCGCGCCGGCTCGGCCGCTACCTGCGTCAGAACGGTCTGCGGGTCGGTGTCAAAGGTACCTGCACCTCCGCCTGCGTGGACGTGCTGGCGGGCGGCATCGAGCGCTATGTCACCCGCAGCGCCAAGCTCGGCATCCACCAGAGCAGGGTACCCAAGGCCCTGAGCAGTCACGAGGGCGGGCAGTTATCCGTGGTGGCGGCGGCAATGTATCTCAGGGAGATGGGCATTGATGACGTGGTGGCGCTGGCCGCTGCATCGGTGCCGAACGACAGCATGTACTGGATATCTACCGCAGAGGCACTGGAGACAGGACTCGCGACCAAGCTGGTAGATTCCCTCTGAGCCTCGATCGCTCGTAAAGGGCTCGCTCGTAAAGGGCTGGCTCTGAATGGGCTGGCTCACAGGTAGAGCCGCCGCAGTCCAGGATGGACGCCGCTCTGCTGCCAGAGCAGCTCGAAGCGCCGCCGCAATCGCCGGACCCGGCCGCCGTCGGCGAAGTCCACCAGGAGACTGTCCTGCGTGCTGCCGGAGCGAAGCCCATAGCCCACCTCGTCCGCCAACAGGCAGGTCTGGGTGCCCTGGGCCAGCCCCTCCGGGATGCAGCGAATCTGGACCCCGGAGCAGCAGCGCGAGAGCTCGATGAGTCGGTGGCCACGCTTGACCGGCGTCTCGGCGTCTGCGACCAGCACTCGTATGGGCATCCGGCCGCGCCGATGAATGGCGAGCCGCAGCATGGCGTCCAGCACCGGCGGGCGGTCGTACAGCTTGGGCTCAAGGTCCGGCGTGCTGATGAGGATCTCGGCTCGGGCCTGCGCCGCGAGCCGGTCCACGGCGCTGCGCTGCGCGTGCGGCCTGTGCAAGCGCAGCAGGCCGGCGCTGCGGCCGAGCTGCCGGGTGCCTAGGTCGGCGGCCAGCAGTGGCTCCGGATGGGCGAGCCGCATGCGCCGATGCGGAATGCCGGCCTCGTCGAAGATCTCGCCCTCGGGCTCGAAGCCCAGCTCAGCGTAGAAGGGCAGGGCGCTGGTCTGGGCGTTCAGGAATGGGGGCGGGTAGTCCTCGGCCTGCGCAATGCGCAACAGCGTCAGCAGCAGCGCCCGGCCGACGCCACGGTGCCGATACGCGGCCAAGACCGCCATGCGGCCGATCTGTCCGGATGGCAGCAGTCGCGCGGTACCGATGGCGGCGCCATCGGCGTCGCGGGCGATCAGGTGGACCGCCTCGGTGTCGAGGCCGTCCCATTCCAGGTCCTCGGCCACCCCCTGCTCACGCACAAAGACCTGGCGGCGGATGGCCTGAAGGCTAGTGCCATCTAGCGCCCAGTCGGCGCGACGGATGTGAAATGAGGGCGGTTCGTCTTGTGCCATTGCGGCGCAGGCTCGTGATGGATCTGCGTCCTGGTCGCTCTGAGGTGCCGCTGTCGGGCGCGCGCTGTCATAGCGCGGGCCGCGCCCCCGCTACTCAGTGACGGTGGGGGCGGGAGCCTGACAGTGAAAGCGTTGCGGCGGCCATCAGCGGTCTAGGCGTCGCCGCGCAGCAGGGACTGTGCTTGATGGGGCATAGGGCGAATTGTTGCAAGAAGAATACAGTTGTATGCCTCTGCAAACACTCGTCAATTTCGAAACCCTCTTGTGAACAGAAGGTTATCGGAGTGCATTAGGCGAGATGATGCAAGAAAACCGAAAGCGTCGAAAAAGTTGCGCCAATGCAGCCAACATTCGCTACACTAATGGTGCCGATCCTTGTACCACGTCCGGTGAGCTCAGGGTCACGAGTGCGCTGTCAGGAACTCGCTGTCACCAGCACAGCGACAACCTGGTCCCATGGATCCTTGCCCATGGAGCCTTGCCCATGGACCCTTGTAGACCGGCTCACCGCTGCCTATGTTCTCACCACGCAACATTACGGGAGCACAAGATGCGTCACCTCGATATTCTGCGCACCCTGGCGCTGGCCATTGTCGCGGCCGCAGCGCTCAGCTTCAACGCCGTCGCCCAAGATCCGGATGAGACCTATTGGTACGCCTCCGGCGACCCGACCGTGCCGGACGGCCAGCTTTGGGCCACCAGCTACGGCGAGTGCTGGCAATCCGCCGTGCCGGACGGCCCCACCAACCTGCCGCCCTGCCAAGTCGAGCTCCGCGAGCCGCTGGTGCTGCGCCTGCAATTTGCGCTGGACCGCTACGGTCTGAACGATATCCTCAACCCCGATGCCCTGACCGACCTGGACCAGTACATCCAGGAGGTCAAGGACTCGCCGCGCGCAGAGCAACTCGTGATCGGCGGCTTCACCGACAAGCTCGGCAGCTGGGAGCACAACCTGGTGCTCAGCGAGAACCGCGCCAACACCATCCGCGACTACATGATCGACCAGGGTATTCCTCCGAGGGACATCGCCCAGGTGACCGGTTACAGCTGGGACGTGCCCAACGACTATGTGATCGGCGACCTGGGTCCGCTGGAGAACAACCCGCTGCGCCGCCGCGTCGTGGTGCTTGAGGTACCGGAGTTGCGCTGAGGCACAGCTGGGCCGGCAGGCACCGCCGGCCAAGGGACGATGGGCCCGCCGCGTTCCGCGCAGCGGGCCTTTTTTTGGCCGGATCTGCGCTCAGACGCCCCGCGCCTGCTCGGCGGCATTGCCGATGTAGCTGGCCGGGGTCAGGTCCTTGAGCTGGGTCTTCACAGGGTCGGGGATGTCCAAGGTGTCGATGAAGGCGGCGAGGGCATCCGGCCCGATGCGGCGGCCGCGGGTGAGCGCCTTGAGCTGCTCGTAGGGCTGTGCGACGCCGTAGCGGCGCATGACGGTCTGGATGGGCTCCGCCAGTACCTCCCAGTTGGCATCGAGGTCGGCGACGAGGCGCTCGGCGTCCGCCTCCAGCTTGCCCATGCCCTTCTGCACCGATTGCAGGGCGATGAGGGTGTGCGCGAGACCGACGCCGAGGTTGCGCAGCGCCGTCGAGTCCGTCAGGTCCCGCTGCCAGCGCGACACGGGCAGCTTGGCGCCCAAGTGGCCCAAGAGGGCGTTGGCGAGGCCGAGATTGCCCTCGGCGTTCTCGAAGTCGATAGGGTTGACCTTGTGCGGCATGGTGGATGAGCCGACCTCGCCCTCGATCGTCGTCTGCTTGAAGTAGCCGAGCGAGATGTAGCCCCAGACATCCCGGCAGAAGTCCAGCAGCACGGTGTTGAAGCGCGCTTGGGCATCGAACAGCTCGGCGAGGTAGTCGTGCGGCTCGATCTGGGTCGTGTAAGGGCTCCAGGTAAGACCGAGGGATTCGATGAAGCCCCGGGCGAAGGCGGGCCAGTCGATGTCCGGATAGGCGGCGATGTGGGCATTGTAGTTGCCCACGGCGCCGTTGAGCTTGCCGAGCAGATGGACATTGGCCACTGCGTCGCGCTGCGTACCGAGTCGATGTACCACGTTGGCCATCTCCTTGCCCAGGGTCGTCGGAGACGCCGGCTGGCCATGGGTCCGCGAGAGCATGGACAGGTCGGCGTAGCGGCGGGCGAGGGTGCGTAGGGCCTCGATGACCGCGTCCATCTGCGGCAGTAGGACCTCGTCGCGCGCGGCCCGCAGCATCAGCGCATAGGCGAGGTTGTTGATGTCCTCACTGGTGCAGGCGAAGTGGATGAGCTCAGACACCGCTGCCAGCTCGGCATTGTCGGCGACCTGTTCCTTCAGGAAGTACTCTAGCGCCTTGACGTCGTGGTTGGTGGTGCGCTCTATGGCCTTGACCTTGGCGGCATCCGCTACCGAGAAGGTTTCGGCAATGCCATTGAGCCGTTCCCGCGCCGCGTCCGACAGCCCAGGCACCTCGAGGATGTCCGGATGCGCGGCAAGCGCCTGCAGCCAGCGTACCTCCACCAGCACCCGATGACGGATCAGACCGTACTCGCTGGCCAGAGGGCGCAGCGCCGCGGTCTTGGCAGCGTAGCGGCCGTCGATGGGGGAGATGGCGGTGAGGCTATTGAGGTCCATGGCGCGATCTCTCTGCTGATGCTCAGCCCGAACAGGTCACTCTAAGCCAATTTCTGTCGAATTTCACACCAGCCTGCTCGTCTTTGCGCCCGCCTGCTGCGTCGCGGCGGCGGGCGCAGAGCTGGAGCATGCGCCCGCTCCCGCCCTTAGCATGGGCGGCTATGCTGCGAGCTTCCGCAGCACGTAATGCAGGATGCCGCCGTGCTGGTAGTACTCCACCTCGTTGGGCGTGTCGATGCGCACACGGGCTTCGAACCGCTTGCTGCTGCCGCCGGCGGACCTGGCGGTGAGGGTGACGGATTTGGCGCGGCCGTCGTCGAGACCCTCGATGTCGAAGGTCTCATAGCCGGTGAGGCCCAGGGACTCGGCACTGTCGCCCGGCATGAATTGGAGCGGCAGCACGCCCATGCAGACGAGGTTGGTGCGGTGGATGCGCTCGTAGCTCTCGGCAATGACGGCGCGCACACCCAAGAGCCGCGGCCCCTTGGCGGCCCAGTCGCGCGATGAGCCCGAGCCGTACTCCTTGCCGGCGATGACGATGGCGGGCACGCCCTCGGCCTGGTAGCGCATGGCGGCCTCGTAGATGGACATCCGGTCGCTGGAGGGCTGGTGCAGGGTCAGGCCGCCCTCGGTGCCTGGCGCCATCTTGTTCCTGAGGCGGATGTTGGCGAAGGTGCCGCGCATCATCACCTCGTGGTTGCCGCGCCGGGAGCCATAACTGTTGAAGTCCGCCGGCTGTACGCCGTGCGCGATGAGATAACGCCCGGCGGGACTGTCCGCCTTGATGTTGCCGGCCGGGGAGATGTGGTCCGTGGTGACGGAGTCGCCGAGCAGCGCCAGACAGCGGGCGCCGTCGATGGTCGCCACCGGCTCCGGCTCGTTCGTGATGCCCTGGAAGTAGGGCGGTTCCTGCACGTAAGTCGAGCTGGCGTCCCAGGCGAAGGTCTTGCCGGCGGGTGCCTCCAAGCCTTGCCAACGCGCGTCGCCCTTGAAGACCTCCGAGTAGGTCTGGACGAAGTCGTCCTTGCCGAGGAAGCTGGACACCGCGTCGGCCACTTCGCCCTGGGTCGGCCAGATGTCCCGCAGGTATACCGGGTGGCCGAATTTGTCGGTGGCCAGCGGCTCATGGTAGGGGTCGAAGTCCATGCGGCCGGCGATGGCATAGGCCACCACGAGCGGCGGCGAGGCCAGGTAGTTCATGCGCACCTCGGCATGCACCCGGCCTTCGAAGTTG
>JANQFI010000108.1 GCA_028277905.1 Chromatiaceae bacterium
CGCTGCATCCAATCGGAGCGTGATACGCTTCTGGGCGTCATTCACGCGGCTCAGCGCAACTCCGGGGCCGGCTTTGCAGCTGAACCGCATGTCCGTTAGGCGCCGCGAGCGATCTCAGTCGTCGCCGCGTTCAAGCCGCTCGTCGAGTTCGCGGAGCTTTCTGCGGTAAAGGTTGCCACCTCGACGAACGGGCGTCTGCCGCGCCATCGCTTGATAGATCGGCCGCAGTGCCTGCGGGCTGGTTCTTCCCCAACAGCGCACATCGAGAGCAGCCCCGGGGGCCATTCCTTCTTCAACGAGCACTCGCTCGATCAACCCCTTGGCTAGCTCCACCGCATCGCTCCGCGGCACCCGAACTCGCACGGTGCGCTGGTCACGTGGTCTCGCGCGCAGGCCCTTCTCCTCGCAATAGCTCTCCAAGACGCTCCGCTCTCGTGCGCTTGTGCTCGCATCCAAGAGAACGTGTTTCCGCCACCCGCGCCGCCGCTCGAGCCTCACAAGCCAGTCGCTTCCGCGTGGGGCGACCTCGGCCCATGCTCCGACCCTCATCTCGCCGAACAGGCGAGCCAAGAGCTCCGACACCTCACTCCACGGCACGCTCTCGTACCGGCTCGGGGCGCGATCGAGCCACCACAACAGCGCCAGCCCTGCGCCAAGAGCGGTTCCAACCCACAACCAGATGCTCACGCCCTCGGAGTGTACCGAGAAGAGGAAGCGCGCCGCCTAACAAGCGGTTGCAGCTGACGCCCAACAGCTCGCCTCAGTCGATTCGTGGTACCGTTCTGGCGGCGGGCACTGCGCCCCAGCGTTGGTGGTCGGCGCTGTTGGGCGCAGCTGACCCGCCAGTCCGTTAGGCGGCGATGGCGATAGCTCTACGCTGGATTGGTGTGCCCTTGAGCGGTCTCGCCGTCTGGTACGGCACATTGGTGCTCGGTGTCGCAGCAATGCTCGTACTCGATGCCCTGTGTCCGCCCGAGCTGATGGTGTCTGGCGCCTGCACCGCATCTTGGTACTTCCCGGCGCTCTACGGCCTGATCATGTTCTTCTCGGGGGTGGTCGCCCTCGGTATCGTAGTGGTTCCCGCGCTCATCGCGCCCGCGTTCCGATTTGGCGTCGCCGTCGTAGCGTTCGCAACAGGGGCCGCGTTCGCCGTGTACTTCGCGGCCCACGACTGGTCACTCTGGGGTCCCTTCCTTGCGGCAGCTCTTGGTGGCTCACTCGGCCTTTGGGCCGCCTCCACCAGATGGCGGACGCGGAGCATCGCCGCCTAACAAGCGGTTGCAGCTGACCATCCCTTACGGGCGCCCAACCGCACCGTGGTACGCTCTGGGGCGTTACTCACGCGGCTCAGCGTCACCCCGGGGCCGGGCTGGCAGCTGAACCGCATGTCCGTTGGGCTGCAGCATGACTGGCGGCGTTCTGGGAAGGAACCCGTCAGAGCTGCCAACGCTGCAGTCGCTCCCATCGTCTGGCTCGACGCCCAGACCTCTGCCTTGGCCACCGCCGGGCGGCTTGTACGCCGCCGCAGCACGAAGTCGCCCCGGGGCCCGCGAGAGGCGGCAGCGCGGTCCCAGCA
>JANQFI010000082.1 GCA_028277905.1 Chromatiaceae bacterium
TCGTGCAGGCATGGCTCGGGCTGCGCTGCGCGGTTCGGCTGCTGCGTCGCGGCGAGCCGCCCGGCATGGCCTGCGCTCGGGCAAGCGGAGCCTGAGCGCCATGTACGGGCGGCGTTATCTCGTCACCGGTGCCAGCGGCTTCATCGGCAGGGCCCTGTGTCGGAGGCTGCAGGCAGAGGGACACCGGGTGCGCGCATTGCTGCGGCGGACGGTCCTGGGTCCCTGGAGCGAGATGGCAGGCTGCGATCTCACAGGAGAGGTGCTGCCGCCCGGCCTGATGGATGGCGTCGATGGGGTCTTTCATCTGGCCGGCGTCGCCCATGTACAGGACATCACCGGTATTCCGGATGCGCTGTATCGGCGCGTCAATGTGGATGCGACCGCTGCGCTGCTGGAAGCCGCCGCCGCGGCCGGCGTGCCCGGGTTCGTTTACTTCAGCAGCATCAAGGCCGTGGCCGACCCGGGCAAGCGTTGCGTGGACGAGACCTGGGACGCCTGGCCGGAAGACGCCTACGGCGGCTCCAAGCGCTCGGCCGAGCAGAAGGTCCTGGACGCCGGCCGCCGGCATGGCATGCACGTCTGCAACCTGCGTCCCTGTCTGGTCTATGGACCAGGGGTCAAGGGCAACCTGGCCCGGATGATCGATGCCATCGACCGGGGCCGCTTCCCGCCGCTGCCCGAGTTTGACAATCGGCGCTCGCTGGTAGGGCGAGAGGACGTGATCGACGCAGCCTGGCTCTCGATGCACACGCCCGCCGCGGGAGCAGAGACCCTGATACTCGCCGAGCGGGAGCCCTGGTCTACGCACGACATAGCCGCGGCCGTCCGCGACGCGCTCGGTCAAGGCGCGCCGCGTTGGCGGATACCCCGCTCGGCGCTGCTGCTCGGCGCGGCCCTCGGCGACCTGGTCGGCGCGGCCACTGGTCGCCGGATGCCGCTGAATAGCGCCCTGCTGTCTCGGCTCAGGGGATGGGCATGCTTCCGCAGCGATCACGCACGCCGAACCCTGGGCTGGGAGCCCCGACAGAGCCTCGGGACGGCGCTGCCGGCGATCATCGCCGCGCAGCGCGATGGCAAGGACCGCGGCGCCTAGGGGACGGATCGGCGGGAGCATCCCCCGGTTCTCTGCTCAGGCGATTGCCGGAAACAAACAGACCGAATGGCGCAGGATTTTCGCTCGCCTTCAAGGAGCGGCAGCGGGCGCATAGTCGAGCTTTGTGCCCGCTGCCG
>JANQFI010000124.1 GCA_028277905.1 Chromatiaceae bacterium
CCTGCACGCCCAGGGCCGCCCGAGCTGCGAGCCTAGCGGGGATCTGGAAGATCGGTCAAGGCCCCAGGGAAGGGCTGGCGGACCTCGCGGCCGGCGCAATCGCGCGCTTCGCCGCGCGGGGCGAGACCCCAGATCTCCCCGCCCGCCCGGGACATCGCGGGTGGCGGCGCACCCGAGCGCGCAGTCCCCTGCCATCTCGAAGATGCGCTCGTCGAGGGTCCAGGCGTTGTTGCCCCGGCGAAGGATCCAGACAGCAGCGCCATGGGGTGGGCCAGCGCACGTCTCTGGGGGCCTGCTGACTCAGGCGCCCAGCCAGTGCGCCAAGCCGATGCCAATGAAGTTGGCGATGGCGTAGCCGAAGGTGCCGCAGAGGATCAGCGGCACGACGAGGGGGTTCCAGCCCTTCGCCAGGGCCATGGCCGCGGCCGTGGTCGGCCCGCCGCAGTTGGCGTTGGAGGTGCCGGCGATCTCGCGCAGGTCGAGACGCAGGAGCCAGCCCGCGCCGAGCAGGAATAGCAGGTGGATCGCGATCAGTACCGCCAGAAAGGCCACCACCACCGGACCGATGCGCAGCACTGCGGGCACGCTGGCGGCGACGCCGATGACGACGAAGAAGAGCTGCATCAGGGCCAAGCCCATGGGCTGTATGCCGCGCATGGCCCGCAGCGGCCCGCCGGCGATGGTGGCCGTCGCAACCGCGAGAGCGGTCGTCCAGAGGATGGGCGCGCCGGCGAATGGGGTGAGGCCCGCGATCCATTGGCCGAACAGGCAGATCAGCGCGCCGAGCCCGAGGACGGCAAGCATGTCGACGGGTCGCAGCGGCTCGTCGGGCAGTGCTGCCGGGGATGCGACCAGCGGTGCGGTGCGCATGGCCCCGGCTGCACGCTGCTCGAAGCGACGGCGCAGCGCCGAGATCTCCGGTAGCGAGAAGAGCAGGACAAAATAGCCCGCCATGACCAGGTTGTCGGCCGCCATGGCCCCGGCCTGCAAGTCCGGGAAGGCGTCCATGCCGAGGGCGCGGGAGGTCGCCAGGAAGTTGATCGAGCCGCCGATGTAGCTTGCGGCGAACATGCCGCTGAGCGCTGCCGCTTGCGGGAAGGACGCGAACAGCCCGTAGGCCGTCAGAGCCCCGAGCAAGGTGCCCGTAGCGCCGATGATGAAGGCGAGCAGCAGCCGGCCGGTCTCGCGGACGATGCGGCGCAGGTCGGCATGCAAGAGCAACAGGACGAGCCCGAACGGCAATACTTGTGCCCAGATGAAGTCGTAGACCGGCGAGGCGAAGGGCAGCAGGCCGAGGTTGGAGCAGAGCATGCCGCCCAGGATGCCCATCACCACCCCCGAGATGCGCCGCCCGATCCCGCGCCCCTCCAGCCAGAGTGCGATCGCGCCGACCAGGCCGAGCACGGCGACTATACCGAAGACGGAATCCGCGGGGATCAGCGGGGTGGCCATGCTTGGTCTCTAGTGCAGAAGGGCAGAGATGTCGAGAGCGTTTCCGGTCGTTGTCGTCGTCGCTGTCGCAATGGACTTGGGCGAGGCTTGGTTGGGTGCCCCAGCGTCAAAGACGGGTCCATGACTTGCGCCGGCATGCACTAGCGCATTGGACCAGCGGAGATCCCGGTTGTCGAAGACCGGCGGGAAGCGCTGCTCGATGAAGCGGCAGACGGGGGCGATATCGCCCTCGGCGTAGAACCGGCTGCAGGCGGCGCGGCGCTCCCGGTCGAGCTCCCAGCCGGGGAGCAGCGACTCCTGGATCCGCTCCACGTAGTGCTTCTGCACGACGAGATTGGGGATGACGAGCTCCCGGCGCCCGAGCAAGCCCCGCCCGCCCTAGGTCAGCACGTCGAAGAAATATGGCAGCGACGCCAGGATCCCCTCGGTGTTTGGCGCGCGCAGCATCTGCTCGACGCCGAAGCGGTATTCCAGGTCGTCTACGCGATGGGCTCGGCGCGGTTCAGCACCGACCGCACCAACGGCTCGCCGCAGGGCGGCGGGGCGATATAGTCGATCCGGTTGCGATCCCTGCGGTCGATGTACAGGGCGCCATCCTCCGCGATGGCGCGGAAGTTGGCGATGCCGTACGGGAAGCGCCGCCTTGTGGCCGGCCACCGCCCTCGCGGAGTCTCGCGGGCCGGTTGCACCGCTCAATCCGGCTCGCGGTCGACCGGCCGCCGCGTCACCACATGCACCATGCCCGGTACGTGATTGCCGAGACCCGGTGCCTTGCTTATCAGCGGGAATAGGACCGACCAGGGAAATGCCCGCAGGCGCCGATACGGCAGGAAGCGGACGTCCCCGAGCGACGGACACCACCGGCGCAGCAAGGGCTCGACCTCGTTGCGGTTGACGCCCCAGGGCATTGCCGGTGTCCGGTAGTGCTTAGTCTTCCAGAGACCCATCATGGTCTTGCGCGAGAACCAGCGCGGGATCACGTCGAACATCAGCACGACCCCCGGAAAGCGCTCGACGACGGCGGCGAGCAGCTGTTGCACCTCGGCCTCGTCGAAGTACATCAAGAGTCCCTGCGCCGTGACGAAGAGCGCGCTCGGCGTCTCGACCTGGTCCATCCAGGCGAGATCGAGCGCACTCTTGGCGATGAACCGGTATCGATCCGTCGGCTGGAGGAAGCGCTCGCGCACCGCGATGGCTTCCGGCACATCGATGCACAGCCACCGGACCTGCCCGTTGTCGATGCGGTGAAACTGGGTTTCCAGCCCGCAGCCGAGCTCGGCCACCGTGCCGCCGGGATGAGCCGATATCCAGTCGGCGACGGCCTCGTCGAACATCACTGAGCGGATTGCATGCGAGCCGTCTGGTCGGCCGAAGCTGCGCATGTAGTCGTAGTCGATGGCCCGGTAGAGGCGCGCGGCCTCCTCGTCGCGGATGAAGCCGTCGGGACGCAGGGCCTCGCTGCCGCGATTGTGCAGGGTCCAAAGCATCGTCTCAGGGACGCCGGTCAGCTCGGCCATGGGATCGCTCGCGGTGCAAAGCTGGACAGGGCCGAGTCGAGACCGGCACTGCGGTGATTCGGAATGCCCCATCGAGGCGCCGACTCTAAACCCGACTCGGACGGCGGGAGGGGGGCAAACAGCGCGGATTGAGGCAGGGCGCATTTGGACAGGCCCCAGTGCTCGCCAGCGCGCCAGTCCGCCGCTGCCTCGAACGGTAAAAATCTCGTCCGCTCCGGAGAGATTCTAAGGCATCTTGAGCCTCGGCTGTCCTCGGCGGGGTGTTCTCAGGTGATCGCCGAAGAAGAACATACCCAATGGCCTAGGATCTGTGCTCGCCTTCAAGGCGCGGCAGCGGGCGCATGGTCGAGCTCTGTGCCCGCTGCCGCGACGCGGAAAGCGGGCGAAAAGACAAGTCAGGCGGCCTGTTTTTCGGCAGAAACCGCCTGATACGAACGCGACAGGCATAAGGCGTCGAGGGCAAGGCTCTGGTACTACCTCGGGCCTTGGCCGTTGTCGGATCGCTGTGCCGGAACAACGGCACGCTGGACCGGGCTCGGGACCTGGAGACTAGGAGTACCGGCAATCGGTTGCGCGATCCGCGGTGTGGTGGTTGTACCGCGAGCATTGGGCGCACTTGACATCCGGATTCGCAGAGCCAGCCGCCGCAGATCCGCCATCAGTGTGTCGCTCGCGATCTGAAGCTGCTGACGGTCTGAAGCCGCGACTGATGCGCTGTCATCTGTCTGTAGGCGGGACGCGAGATCGCCCACGAGTCGATGCAGTCGGTCGTGGCTGTCGCCGACGAGCCGAAACTCGGCGATGCCACCGAAGCTATCCTTGCCGAGACCCTGATACCAGCGATCAAAGGGGCAGTGGTCGGGTCCGAGCGCGGCCAGGCCTTCCGCCGTTGCCTGTGCTAACGCATCGTGGATCCTGTGCATCCACCAGCGATGATTCTGCGCGACCGCCAGTATGGGCAGCTCGGGGTAATGATCGGCTGTAGCGTCGTCGATCTCGAGCTCTGGCCATTCGTGCCGTGCCGACCACTGCTTGATCCATTCCGGCACTTCCTGTGCCGGCAGCGGGCGCGCGATGCCGAAGCCCTGGCCTCGGCGGCACCCAAGCCAGGTCAGCAGTGCCGCGTGCTTCAGCGTCTCGACGCCTTCCGCGACCACGGTGCGGCCGAAGGTGTGCGACAGTCTGACCACGCTCTCGACAATCTCCATGTCGCCGGGATCCGTGAGCATGTCCCGCACGAAGCTTCGGTCGATCTTGAGCACGTCCCCCGGAAGCCGACGCAAATAGGCCAGCGACGAATAACCGGTACCGAAATCGTCCATGGCGATACCCAAGCCCATAGACTTACATTCGGCGACGACGTTCATGGCCTGCTCGATATCGCTCAGGGCCGCGGTCTCCAGGATCTCGAGCTCGAATTGGCCAGGGTCCAGCCCAGGGTGTGCGGCGAACTCCTGCTGGAGCTTGGCTGCAAAATTCGGGCGCAGCAGATGATTCGCACCGATGTTGATGCTGATCGGGATGCGGAGGCCGCTGCAGAGCCAGTCTTGATACTGCTGTATCGCTGCCTGGATCACCCACTCACCGACCGCGACCTCGAGCGTGCTCCCCTGAATGTCGGGCAGGAAGGCCCCTGGCATCAAGAGACCTCGGTCTGGATGCAGCCATCGAATGAGGGCCTCGACGCAGACGACCTGGCGGCTGATCAAATCGACCTGGGGCTGGAAGTAGAGCCTCAGCTCCTGGTTCTCCAAGGCCCGTCGGATCTGCTCGCGCTGCAGTCGCCGGGCCTGTATCACGCGATCCTGCTCCGCGTCGTAGATGTGATAGGTGTTCTTGCCAGCCTCTTTGGCCCGGTACATGGCTTGATCGGCGTGGCGCAGCAGCGCGTCGGCATCGGCGCGATCGGGCGGGCAGAGAGTTACGCCGATGCTGACCGTGACGCTGCAGCTTGTGTCGCCGATGTCGAGTGGCTGTCGTGTCACGGCAAGGATCCGGTTGAGCAGGCCAACGCAGTCGTCCGGCTTCGCGAGATCGGCCAACAGCAGGACAAACTCGTCACCGCCGAGCCGGGCGATGGTGTCCTCGCCGCGCAGAGCCTGCTGTAGGCCCTTCGCGATGCTGATCAGCAGCCGATCACCGGTCGCGTGACCATGCCGGTCGTTCAGCTCCTTGAAGCCGTCGAGGTCTAGGTAGCAGACTGCAAGCGCTCGGCCCGTGCGGCGACTATGCGCGATGGCCTGGTTGAGTCGGTCGGTGAGCAGGCGACGATTGGGGACGCCCGTTAAATGGTCATGATGGGCAATATGGTCCAGCTCGGCCTCGTGGGCCTTGAGTTGACTGATGTCCGTGAAGACGCCGATGTAGTTTTGGATCGCCCCGCTGGCGTCTCGAACCACCGAAACCGACAGCATTTCAGGGTAGATCTCCCCATTTTGGCGACGGTTCCAGATCTCACCCTGCCAGAACCCGTGGCTCTGCAGGGCGCGCCACAGACGTGCGTAGAAAGCCTTGTCGTGACGGCCGGAAGCGAGGAGCTTGGGGTTTCGTCCCAGGACCTCGGCCTCGGCGTATCCAGTGATCCGGGAAAAGCTCGGGTTGACGCGGAGGATGCGATTCTTCGCGTCGGTGATGATAATGCCCTCTCGGCTGTGTGCGAAGACGCTGGCGGCAAGCTGCAGCTGCGCCTCCGCTTGCTTGCGATCGGTGATATCGAAGCAGGTGCCGAAGACCTTGGTTGCCCTGCCATCTTGGCGCAGGATCCCGCCCTCGGTGCGCACCTCGATGACGTTACCATCCTTACGTAGCAGGCGATGCTCGTACGGCGCCAGCTTGTCGGCGCCCGAGGCGATGTTGTCCTGCAGCCACTGGGTCACTCGCGCCAGATCGTCCGGATGATGGATGTCGCTATTGACCTTGGAGTCATCGATCGTCTCGTCGAGATCATACCCAAGCAAGTGATACATCCCTTCGGACCATTGGACCTTGCCGGTTGCGATCTCCCACTCGAAGTCTCCAATGCGTGCAATGTACTGGGCCTGGAGCAGCTTGTGCTGGCTTTCCTTCAACCGCTCTTCCGACCGCATGGCGCTGGTAACGTCGTGGACATAGCCATGCCAGAGCACACTGCCGTCCGGTTGCGGCTCCGGCGAAGATTCGCCCTCGACCCAAATCGTCCGATCGTCTGCAAAGCGCACGCGGTAGCGCTCGTGCCAGGTGTCAAGATGGTGCATCGAACGCATTATCGAGTCCTTGACCCATTGCAGGTCATCGGGGTGCAGCATCCGAAACACCGGTGTGGCGTCTTCGACTACATCGCCCGGCTCGACACCATAGATGGCGTTGATGCCCTGACTCGCGTAAGGATAGGCGGTGCGCCCGTCCGGCCACTGCTGATACTGATAGATCATGCCCGGTACGTGCGCCGCGATCTTTTCGATCCGCTGGCGCAGCTCT
Organism: Chromatiaceae bacterium; assembly: GCA_028277905.1. Lineage (GTDB taxonomy): Bacteria > Pseudomonadota > Gammaproteobacteria > Chromatiales > Chromatiaceae > Thiohalocapsa. Next base: position 6,426 of record JANQFI010000124.1, read on the forward strand.
TCCTGCTCGGTGATGTCCTGCATCGTCCCGCGTAGTCGAGTAGTCCGTCCTTCGGCGTCCAGGGAGGCTTCGCCGCGGACCCTGATCCAACGCTGAGTGCCATCGGGTCGCACTAGCGCCGCGTCGCATGCGAGCGACTCGCCGGTCTTGATCGTCGTCTCGATTGCACCCGATAACCTGCGCCAGGTCCTGTCCGTATACAGACCAGATGACGCCGGGAACGGGAGTGGCGGCAGGGTCGGGTCACGACCATAGAGCTTGAGCAGCTCGGGTGACCATTGTTGCTGGCCGGTGTCGAGGTTCCAGTGCCAATCGCCGATTCCGGCGATCCGCTGAGCCTCGATAAGCCGCGCCTGACTTCGACGCAAGGCCTGCTCCTCCTGGTGACGTTGCTCCTGCATCCGCAGCAGCATGCCGGTTAGCAGCGTGAATGCCGGAAAGACAACCAGGAACGGCAGCGCTATCTCGCTCAAGACTTGGCTGCGGCTTGCTGCTGGCAGGAGAAGGATCCACGAAAGGGAGGCGATGTGGACGACCAGACCGAACAGGCCCAAGGTGCGAGCGTTCAGCTGCAGATAGCCGTTGCGATGGAGGGCGCGAAGGGCCAAACCGAGACCCGACGCCGTCAGGATCATCGCGATACCCATGATCGTGCCGGCGCCACCGATCCAGGCGCGATAGGCCGATGCAATTGTCGCTGCCACGGCGGCGGAAATAGCACCGCTGAAAACACCACCGATCGCCATTACAACCGTGCGAGCATCGAAGATGACACCGGAACCCAGGGGCACCGAGGAGGTCATCCCAAGAACTGCCGTCATCCCGAACAGGGACCCGTAGAGAAGCGGAGTCGCCAGCCGCTTGCGCGGGAGATAGTCGATGATCAGGCTGTAAGCAAGGACCAGAGCCAGCAGCAGCGATGCGTTCTGGATGAGTCCGCCGAGTATCGTCATGGCGAATCGGCCCTAGGTCGCTGAAGCGGACCGGCTTGCCGACGGCCGGCGGGATGATCGTCCACCGCGCGCCAGATATCCCGTGTCGGTAGCCTTCGCGCTCGGCGTCCGCGGGATTGGCGTAGATGACGACGACATCGGCATATTTCAGCTGCTTCTCGGGATCTCGCCCAAGGGTCCTGAGGCGGCTCTACCTGCGGCGAGCCTGCACCTTCCCCTGCCATCGCCCCGACCCGGGACCATCCCCCCTGGACGACAGACTCGCGCGCCCTTGAGATCCGTGTGAGGTCCATGCTGCACCTCTAAGGCGATTGCCGGAAACAAACATACCGAATGGCGCGGGATTTTCGCTCGCCTTCAAGGAGCGGCAGTGGGCGCATAGTCGAGCTCTGTGCCCGCTGCCGCGACGCAGAAGGCGGGCGAAAAGACAAGCCAGGCGGTATGTTTGTTGACAGAAATCGCCTAAGCGTCTTGAGTGGTGCCGGTCCGGCGTCTAGCCCATTCAACCGACCTACGCTCGGGCGGTTGAATTTCCTGGCGCCCAGCATCCCCACGACAGTCCTAGGGTCGGCGCCCTCCGGGCCGCCGCGTTGGAGCCGCTCGCCATGCTCGCCGCGCGAGGTCCACGCCATCGGCAGCGCAGCGGGGCCGACGACCGAGCCGAGCGCGGGCGCCGTCGGGAAGGCGATCGCCGCCGACGCGAGGCCGCCACGCGGGCGCGCGAGATCCTGAAACCTGAGTTGGCCGATGCCCGCACCATTGCATCCCTGGCTAGGTCGGCCGGGACGAGCGCGTGCTATCTGAAGCGAGCGTTCCGCGAGCTGACCGGGCAAGCCATCGCCCAGTTCCTGCGCCCTGTGCGGATGGAGCACGCTCTCGCATTGCTGGAGTATGGCAATGTCAGTGTCATGGCGCGGTCCAGTTCGTCGGCCACACCACTAGCCAGCAAGGTCGCGGCGGCCTTCAGCAAGGTCCAGGGCATCGCACCGTCTTGCCTGAGGGGCCGCTGCTGACCCTGGGCTCGGTCCAGGCAAGATGCCGGGGTCAGGCGCTTTTTCCCGCTGCGCGTCTTGGTTTCCGGCTTCGCGCGGACGTCCGCAGTCTCGCTACCGGCAGGGCATGCCGCGGGAGCAACCGAGCAAGTCGGTATTATAATCCTGGATCAGATCACCGTCACGGCGCGCCGGATGCCCGAGCGATTGGAGGACGCACCCGCGCCGGACGATGTGATTACCAGGCAGCAGCTCGAAGCCGAGTCGGGGCCGAATGACGGCAAGATTCTACCCAAACCGCAGACCTGCCCTTGGGCCAAAATCTGCTATTCGGCCGAAGCGCGCTGCGGCGCTCGGTCGCTGGCGGCTATCGCGAGAAGGCTATCGCGAGAAGGCGATAGCGAGAGCCAGTGGGGCGCCGATTCGGCGAGCAAGATAACTGGCTGGGCAAACGCTTTTGCTGCTGACGGCGAGCGAGCACATCGGCGAGACCTTGACCGGAGGACTCTTCCGGCGCGGCCCCTTTGCCGACCCCAGCACCAATTTCGCAGGCCGCGACCGCAAGGCGACCCGCTTCACCCAAGAATTGCGCTGCGCGTCCCCACAGGACGCCGAGACAGGCTGGACTATCTGGGCTGACCGTGCTGTCTACTACAGCGAAACGGCCGACTATGTCCAGGATTCGAGCATGCCCCTGCTCGGGCCGACCCTGTCGGGCCGTAACACCTATGCCCTGACAACCACAAGAGGGACCCTGTTCGGAGAGATCGCCTATCCTTCTATACTATCACCGGTTCGCCTGGATTCGGCCCGCTTGGGTCTGCACCGGGGATAAGATCAGGCCCAGTCGTCGGTAAGAACCTGCTCGATTCCATCCATATGCCCTCGAACAACCCGATGAACGCCAGAGCAACAACCGAGGCGACGGTAATGGCGGCATCCTAAGCCCGAGACAGGGTGATCGGCGTCGGAGTCGCCCTGCGGTTCTGAGCCACACGCCTGTCATTGTATTTTGTGTGTATCCCATTGAGACGCGGCTTCTCGATTTGGTTCTCAAGACTTCGTGCTCAAAAGGTCCATTCCGTGCCACCAGAAGAGAAGATCCCCGTCGAGCTCGCTGGCGTCCCCGAAACGCTCCTTTGGCCCCTCGGAATGAGAGCCCGCGAGTCACAAGCCAACCCCGCCTTCTTCTCCGACCCGATGAGTGTCGAGCTGGCGGAGCGGATCGACGCCGACTTCGCCATGTTCGGCAAGCCCAACCACTGGCATGCCGTGCGTGCCAAGTACAGCGATTCGCTGTTGCGGGACTATTTGGGCAAGCATGCGGACGCCACGGTCGTATCGCTCGGCGAAGGACTGGACACACAATTCTGGCGTGTCGACAACGGAAGAGTAACCTGGGTCTCCATTGATCTCCCCGAGGCCATTGAGCTGCGCCGGCGCCTGCTACCCTCGGAGACGCGCATGGTCACCGTCGAAGCATCGGCGTTCGACCCCAGATGGATGGATGGGGTCGACGGGTCTCGAGGCCTCTTCATCTTGGCGCAAGGTCTGTTCATGTACTTCGAGCAGGCACAAGTCATCGCCCTTCTCAGCCGAATCGGCGAGCGGTTCGGAGATCTGGACGCAGAGCTCTTTTTCGACACCATTCCCCCCTGGCTGTCACGCCGCAGCACAGACAAGGGCTGGAGGACGACCAAGCGCTACCGGATCCCGCCGGTACCCTTCGGCATCCGCCCCAGCGAGCTCGGAGATTTCGCGGCACAGATCCCGGGCCTCGGGATCGTCAAAAGCCTGCTGTATCCGAAGGCATTTCCCGAGCGCCACCGCCTCTGGAGCCTGATCGCCAGCCTGCCCTGGCTGTCGAACAATGGCCCCTTGCTGGTGCATGCCCGCTTTCGGTAAGCCGCGATCACCCTTCGACGACAGGCAGCCTCTGGTCAACTGAAGGGCGCGTCGGAGTGCCGGGTCTCGGTGCCCAAGGGCTACTGGGGTTTTGCTAGCCTATTGCTGCTGCTGGCCTTCATGGGACTGGCGCGGCTCGAATCGATCGAGTCGCTGCGCTACAGCGCCCCGGGGGGAGTGAGACAAGCAACGTTTCCCACGGAAAGTCGAGCAAGAACGGCTCGATGCCGATCCTGTCATTGCTGCACCTGGGTCACCGACCGCGCAGGCTACTCGCCAAAGGTTCTGCGGCGTATGCAGCAGCGCATCGCCCGTCTGAGGGTCAATCCCGACTACCGTCACCTCGATGGTCGCGTGCGCTCGGCCACGGGTACGCCCACCTGGCGCTTGACCAAAGTCCCCGCCGTGACCCGCGAGCAGCCCATCGAGCCGCAGCATGTCGAGCCGTTCGCGCGAGGCAAAGGTCTTTCTCAACGCCGCCATTGGCTGCCTCGGCGCTACTTGCCCGCGTTGCACCATCGACAACACCAGTGTCCTGGTGGTCGCCGGCAGTGGTCCGGAGGCGACCATCGCCCCGGAGATGCAGGCCTTCGGCGAGCATTCCGGCGTGTGCTTCAACGCCCGTGACGTCGGTCTTGCCGATGACACGCCCATATCGAGCGTCTGTCTTCCGTTGTCGAAGGGAGCTTCCTTGCGGCTGGTGTATCGGGCTCCTCGGTCAGTAACCGCCCGAGCACCTCGATGCCTGAGCCTCCATGGGCATTCATATCGGTGATGAAGGCCCATGCTCCGGGCAGGCAGCAGTGTGGCTGACTTGCCGGGAGGCCGGTCATACCGCGTTGGCTTCTTGGCCGATCGCCCCCTTCATCCGCTCGACCAATCCCCGCGCCCGGGGCTCAGACACATGGCCTCAGACATGGCTGTAGCGCTTCATCAGCATGGAGGAGGCTGCCGGGTGCCGCCGATCCTGACATCGGAAGTCCTCGATGCCACCAAGCGCTAACGCCTTGACGCAGGGGTTGCGCAGGTTCAGCGGCTTGCTCGGGTCTCTGCGGGAGGGCTAGACCAGGTCGGTGTCCAGCCGCCGCACCTTGACATGCTCCCGCAGCAGGTCCGCGGCATGGCCTACCAGCGGCACCACGCGCCGCTCGCCGGTCTTGGCTTCCTCCAGCAGGATGCGCCCCGCCTTCAGCTCCAAGCGGTCCCAGGTCAGCTCCATGGCCTCGGCCGACCCGCATGCCGGTGGACAGCGCCAGCACCAGACAGAAAAAAGCCCGCGAATTCGCGGGCTTTGGTTGGCTGGGGGACTAGGATTCGAACCTAGGTTAACGGAGTCAGAGTCCGCTGTCCTGCCGCTAGACGATCCCCCAGGGACGGTGTCGAGGGCCAGGTTACCGGTAGCGAGGACGTCCGCGCAGTCGTCGCGCAGGTCGATCGCACGCCCAGATCGCGAGGCGCGACCCTTAGGCGATTTCTGTCAATCGCCTTAGCTCGAAGCTGTCTACAGCCAACCGCCCTGCGCGCCGCCAAAGATCCAGCTTGCGCAAGGCCTCCACCTCGTCCCTCGATACTAACGCTTCGAGTACTGCGGTCGCTTGCGCGCCTTGTGCAGGCCGACCTTCTTGCGCTCCACCGCACGGGCATCCCGGGTCAGGAAGCCGGCGCGTCGCAGGGGGGCGCGAAGGTTGTCGTCGTAGTCCACCAAGGCCCGTGCGATGCCGTGGCGGATGGCGCCCGCCTGGCCGGTCGTGCCGCCGCCCTTGACGGTGGCGCGCACATCGATGCGGTCGGCGAGATCGGCGGTCTCCAGCGGCTGGCGTACGACCATGCGCGCGGTCTCGCGGCCGAAGAACTGGTCGAGGTCGCGGTCGTTGATGATGATACGACCGCTACCGACGCTGAGGAACACGCGTGCGGCTGAGCTCTTGCGGCGTCCGGTGGCGTAGTGGGAGTCCGGCATGGGTTCGATATCCGTTGCGATGCGGGTTCTAGCTCATGACCTATCGTTGCCCCATATTTCGGGGCCCATTCTTCGTTCTTCGCCGAGTCTGCCGCGATCGATCCGAGCTTGACAGGATGCAAGACGAGTAACTGACCATGTAGAGCATCGACTGTAGGTCATCGACTGCGGGGACTCAGACCTCAAGCGGCTGCGGCTGCTGCGCATGATGGCGATGCTCGGGCCCGGCGTAGACCTTGAGCTTCTTGAGCATGGCGCGGCCGAGCGGATTGCGCGGCAGCATGCCCTTGACGGCCGTCTCGATAACCCGTTCCGGGCGCTCGTCCAGCATCTGTTTCAGCGAGCGTGCCTTGAGATGGCCCACGTAACCGGTATGGCGGTAGTAGATCTTGTCCGCCAGCTTATTCCCGGTCACGCGCACCTTCTCCGCGTTGACGACGACCATGTAGTCCCCGGTGTCAACGTGTGGCGTGTATTGCGGCTTGTGCTTGCCGCGCAGTCGGCGGGCGATCTCGCTGGCGAGGCGGCCCAAGGTCTTGCCCTCTGCATCAACCAGATACCAGGCCCGTCGCACCATCGCCGGCTTTGCGCTCTTTGTGCTCATGTCCATCGCTCCACGAGGAGGCCTAAGGGAAACCGGGGACCATCGGTGCCGCAATGAAAGCCCGAGAAAGCTGCGCATAGTACCCGAGGTCCGCCGTCGTCCGCAAGGGCTGTGGGAGCCATAGAGATCCCGAAACCGCCTGCGCGAGCCTCAGCCGGGCAGCCGCAATCGATCCACCCGCTCGCCGCCGATGAGGTGGCGCTGCAGGATCTCCTCGACATCCTTATTGTCCATGTAGGTGTACCAGGTCCCCTCCGGATAGATCACGGCCACGGGGCCCTCGCCGCAGCGGTTCAAGCAGCCGGCGGTGTTGACGCGCACGCCGCCGGGTCTGGTGAGGCCCAATTCCTTGGTGCGTTGCTTCATGAAGTCGCGGGATACCCGGGCGCCGTGCTGATCGCAGCACCGTCTGCCGTCGGCGCGCAGATTCGTGCAGAAGAAGACGTGATACTTGTAATAGGGTGTCGGGGTGGACATGCTGTCGCGCTCCGTCGGTGCTGGTCACTTCGAGGGCGGAAAAGTGGCGCCCAGAGCACGGCGAACCAAGTACACCGACCGGGGGGTTGCCATCCCGCCGCCGCGGGGCCTCGGCAAGCGGGCGCTGATCCAATGCCGAGTATGTGTCGCAGCACGACACAGCCTTCCCGATCCCGAGATCGAGCCGCAGCGACCCGCTCATCAGACCCTTGGACGACGATGATCTCCTTCGCCTGGCAGACCAGTGCGTCAAGTGCGGTCTATGCTTGCCGCATTGCCCTACCTTCCGGCTGCGCCGCAACGAGGCCGATTCGCCGCGCGGGCGCATCGCGCTGATTCAGGGGTTGGCGACCGGTCAGCTCAGGGACACTCCGCGGTTGGCCGCCCACCTGGACGGCTGCTTGGAATGCCGCGCCTGTGAGGTGGCCTGCCCCTCACTGGTTCAGTTCGGCACCCTGATGGACGCGGCGCGGGCGGTTCGTGTGGCACGCCTGTCGGCGTCGCGGCGTTGGTGGCGCCGGCTGCGGTTGGACCTGCTGAGCGCGGCCTGGGTGCTGCCGCTGCTGACCCTGCTTGTCGCGGCCTATTGGCGAGTCGGCGGTGCGACACTGGCGCGCATCACCGGCCTGCTGCGCCGTCCGGGGCTCGAGGTTCTGCATGGGCTTGCGCTCTGCCTGCATCGGCGGCGACGATCGGCGCACGCCCTGTCGGCAGCCCCCGGCGCGGCAGCAGATATTGCCCATGGGCGCTCGGTTGCCCTCTTCCGTGGTTGCGTGGCCCGGGCATTGGAGCCCGACGTCATGGCGGCAGCGCGCGCGGTCTTTGCCAGGCTCGGCGTCGCGCTCAGGGAGCCCGATGGTCAGGTCTGCTGCGGCGCCATGCATCGCCACAATGGCTTCCCGGATGCCGCGAATCTGCTGCTGGCCCGGAATCGGGCGGCATTCGGCGACGCCGAGGTCGTCGGGGGCGCCAGTGCCTGTGTCGCCGAGCTCTGCCCGGCGCTGCGTGCGGTCGAGCTGTGCCGCGCCCTGCTGGACGTCCCTTGGCCGCCGTCGCTCCGATTGTTGCCGCTCATCGGTCGGGTGGCGGTTCACGAGCCCTGCTCGCATCGTAACCAACTTCGCGACCTAGCTGTCGTCTACGAGCTGTTGGCGCGCATCCCGGGCCTCGAGGTGGTGCCGCTACCGGGTAACGACAGCTGCTGCGGCGCTGCTGGCACCTACCTGCTGGACCAGCCGCAGACGGCATTGCAGCTCGCGGCGAGCAAGATGGACGCGCTGGCGGTCCTGCGCCCGCGCTGGCTGGTGACGACCAATACCGGTTGCGCCGCCCACCTGGGCGCCGCCGCGACGGCGGCCGGCCTTGAGCTGGAGGTCCTGCATCCGGCGGAGCTCTTGGCTCGCTCCTTGCCATGAACCGGGGGCCAGGCTCTAGGGGCCGAGTCAGGGTGGTATCCTCCTGCCTGTCACGGCTTGCTCTTAGGCGATTTCTGTCAACAAACAGACCGCCTGGCTTGTCTTTTCGCCCGCCTTCTGCGTCGCGGCAGCGGGCACAGAGCTCGACTATGCGCCCGCT
>JANQFI010000093.1 GCA_028277905.1 Chromatiaceae bacterium
GCCGGCGCGGAGCCGAGCGCCGCGGTGCGCGACCGGGTGGAGCAGGCCCGCGCGCGCCAGCTCGCGCGTGCCGGCTGCACCAATGCGGCGCTGGACAGCGCGGCGCTGACGCAGCACTGCCGCCTGGACGAGCAGGGGCGGCAGCTGATCACCCGGGCCATGCGCCGGCTGTCGCTGTCCGGCCGGGCCTATCACCGGATACTCAAGGTGGCGCGCACCGTCGCCGATCTCGCGGGCAGCGACGCCATCACCCTGGCGCACCTGAGCGAGGCCATCGGCTATCGCCGGCTCGATCGTGGCCATGCCCGGCACGAGGCCACCCCAGGGGACACCTGAGCATGCTGGAGCTGGCCGCCATCAGCCTGCGCCGCGGCTCCAAGCTGCTGCTGGAGGGCGCAGCGCTGCGCGTGCATCCGGGCCAGAAGCTGGGGCTCACCGGCGCGAACGGCTGCGGCAAATCGAGCCTGTTCGCGCTGCTGCGGGGCGAGCTGGCGCCGGATGCGGGTGAGGTCTCCGTGCCGCCGGACTGGCGCATCGCCCATGTCGCCCAGCAGACGCCGGGCGGCGAGCGGGCGGCCATCGAGTTCGTCATCGACGGTGACGAGGAGCTGCGGGCCCTGCAGCGCGATCTCGACGCGGCGGAGCGGGCCGGCGACGGCGTGCGCCAGGCGGCACTGCACGGGCGGTTGGAGGCGGTGGGCGGCTACAGGGCCGAGTCCCGGGCCGCGCGGCTGTTACACGGCCTGGGCTTCGCGGTGGGGGACGAGCGGCGGCCCCTGTCCAGCTACTCGGGTGGCTGGCGCATGCGCCTGGCCTTGGCGCAAGCGCTCATGTGCCGCTCCGACCTGCTGCTGCTGGACGAGCCCACCAACCACCTGGACCTGGACGCGGTCATCTGGCTGGAAGGCTGGCTTCAGGGCTATCCCGGCACGCTGCTGCTGATCTCGCACGACCGGGATTTTCTCGATGCCGTGGTGGACCGCATCTGCAACATGGAGCGGCTCGGGCTCAAGGTCTACATCGGCGGCTATTCCGCCTTCGAGCGCCAGCGCGCCGAGCACCTGGCCCAGCAGCAGGCCGCCCACGCGCGCCAGCAGCGGGAGATCGCGCACATGCGTGCCTTCGTGGACCGCTTCCGTGCCAAGGCCACCAAGGCGCGCCAGGCGCAGAGCCGGCTCAAGGCGCTGGAGCGCATGGAGCTGATCGCCCCGGCGCACCTGGACTCGCCGTTCCGCTTCGACTTCCGCCGGCCGGCCGCCAAGCCGGACCCGCTGCTGCGGTTGGAGGCCGTGCGCGCCGGCTATGGCAACATCGCCGTCCTCGAAGGCCTTGGGCTGAGTCTGCGACCGGACGACCGTATCGCCCTCTTGGGCCCCAACGGCGCCGGCAAGTCCACACTCATCAAGCTCCTGGCTGGCCGACTGGCCCCGTTGAACGGACAGCGGGAAGAGGGGCAGGGCCTCGCTATCGGCTACTTCGCGCAGCATCAGGTGGACCAGCTGGACGCGGCGGCATCGCCCCTCAAGCACCTGGAGCGGCTGGAGGCCGAGGCCGCGCAGCGCGGCGGCAGGCCCGCCACCGAGCAGCAGCTGCGCGACTTCCTCGGCGGCTTCGGCTTCCAGGGCGACCGTGCCACCGAGGCGGTCGCACCCTTCTCCGGCGGTGAAAAGGCACGCCTGGCGCTCGCGCTCATCGTCTGGCAGCGCCCGAGCCTGCTGCTCTTGGACGAGCCGACGAACCACCTCGACCTCGACATGCGCCTCGCGTTGAGCGAGGCCCTGCTCGGCTTCGATGGCGCCCTGGTGCTGGTCTCCCATGACCGGCACCTGCTGCGCACCACCTGCGACACCCTGCTGCTCGTCGACGCCGGCAAGGCGGAGCCGTTCGACGGCAGCCTCGACGACTACCCCGCCTGGCTCGCGGCCCGCGCCAAGGCAATGAGCGCGGAGGCCGCCACCTCCGGGGTCGCGTCCAATCGAGCCCCATCGCGCACGGCGGACGGCGCCGCCTCCCGCAAGGACGAACGCCGCCGCGAGGCGGAGCAGCGCGCCCGGTTGCAGCCCATCAAGCGCCGCGTCACCCGGCTCGAAGCCGAGATCGAGCGCCTCAGCACCGAGCGCGACGCCCTGGAGCGACGCCTGGCCGACGCCGCCCTCTACACCGACGACGCCAAGCCGCGCCTGCTGGGCCTCCTCGCGGACAAGCAGCGCGTCGACACCGCGCTGGAACAGGCCGAGGCCGACTGGCTCGAGGCCGCCGCCGAGCTGGAGGCGCTGCTACAGCCTTGAGGTCAGGAAGGGCGGGTGCGAGCGACGGAGACCGGACGCGTATCGATCGCCGCGCGGACGCTGTCCTAGCTTCACATGGCCGAGCTCAAGGATTGCGCTTACAGGACCGGATAGCCGCGTTGCTATCGATGAACAGCCGTACGCTGCGGAGGCGCCTGAAAGCATGCGGCACCAGCTTTCAGGTGGTCGCTGATCAAGAGCGTTTCGAGATTGCCCGGCATTTGCTCGAGGATACCAATCTGAACCTGACGCAGATCGCCGCGGCGCTGGATCATGCCGACCCCGGTTCGTTCACTCGCTCTTTCCGGCGCTGGACCGGAAGTACACCGAGCGCCTGGCGGTCCAGGCACGCAGCATCCCCCCCGGCAACGGCTGGGCGCGAGATCGACTAGCGACAGCGAGGGCGCGAAGAGCAAATAATCCTAGCTGCCGCAGCTTTGGGGTCACAAGGTCCGGGGCCATCAGAACAGCAAGGCAGAAGCAAGCCAATAAAGGAGTCCAAGAAAGGGCCGGGCTCATCTATTGAGCAAGAGTGAAAACCGGTGTCGATGGTCACTAGTGCTTTGCTGCGGAAGTTCCGAGACCGGGATCCCCTCGTTGTCGTTGTCGTAGTCGCAATCGTAGTCGAATATCCGCACGGTCGAGACCGCGATCACGACAACGACCACGACAACGACCACGACCACGACCTGAGACGGTCTCGGGACATTCGCACTGCTGCACTAGAAGATGGTCACTGGCAGATGGTCACTGGGACAGGACGTTCCCGTACCCACGAGCTCAGATGCCCTGGGTCGCCGGGGTCGGGCTCCGATTCCGCCGCTCGAGCCCAGGGTGCGGGATCTGGCCCGCGAGCGAAATTCCGGCGCCAAGATCGCCGAGCGACCGGGATCGAGGCAGACCGCAACGAAGAATCCCGGCCTCTTGGTGCATAAACATCTTCGCGCCGCGCCAGGTGCGCGTTATCTTAGGCTGCCAAGCAGCGCCCCGGGGGATCCTGTCTTGCGGAGCCCATGCTCGCAGAAGGGCCCGGCAGCGCCCGCCGCCTGCGCCGCCGGCACCCTCGCCGCGGCGTCCCTCCGACCCTTTCTCCGGAACACCTTGTTCATGTCCCCGTTCAAAGACCTGAGCCAAAGCGCCCCGAAAGAGGCCCTGTTCAACCTCGCGCCCTTGCCCATGGACAAGCAGGGCGTGGCGGCGGACTTCCAGCACTACTACGCCCACACCCTGGGCCGCGACCGCGACTGCAAGTCCGCCTACTATCCGTACAAGGCGCTGGCCATCACGCTGCGGGACCGGCTCATGGAGCGCTGGAAGCGCACCCGCGCCGCTCATGACCAGGCCAACTGCAAGCGCACCTATTATCTGTCGCTCGAGTTCCTGATGGGGCGCTCCTTGTCCAATGCGCTGCTCAACCTCGGCATCGACCAGGCCGCCCGCCAGGCGCTCTACGAGCTGGGCCTGGTGTACGAGGAGCTGGAGTCCACGGAGATGGACGCCGGGCTCGGCAATGGGGGCCTGGGCCGGCTCGCGGCCTGCTTCCTGGACAGCTGCGCGACCCTGCAGCTGCCGGTGAAGGGCTACGGGCTCAGGTACGAGTACGGCATGTTCCGCCAGCTCATCGAGAACGGCCACCAGGTGGAGGAGCCGGATCACTGGCTGCGCGACGGCAACCCCTGGGAGCTGGAGCGCCCGGAGTACACCCAGCGCATCCCCTTCCTCGGCCACACCGAGACCTACCAGGACGACAGCGGCCGCGAGCACCGGCGCTGGGCGGGCACCCACGATGTGCTGGCGGTGCCCTACGACATCCCGATCCCGGGCTATGAGAACGACACCATCAACACGCTGCGGCTGTGGTCCGCTGCCGCGACGGACGAGTTCGACCTGGGCGAGTTCAACGCCGGCAGCTATCCCGAGTCGGTGGCCGCCAAGAACGACGCCGAGCACATCACCATGGTGCTCTACCCCAACGACGCCAGCGAGAACGGCAAGGAGCTGCGGCTGCGCCAGCAGTTCTTCCTGGCCTGCGCCAGTATCAAGGACGTCATGCGCGAGTGGATCCGCCTGCACGGGCGGGACTTCAGCGAGTTCGCCGACAAGAACTGCTTCCAGCTCAACGACACCCACCCCGCGGTGTCGGTGCCTGAGCTGATGCGCCAACTCGTCGATGAGCAGCACCTGGACTGGGACACCGCCTGGGACATCACGACCCGCACCATTGCCTACACCAACCACACCCTGCTGCCGGAGGCATTGGAGCGCTGGCCGGTGCGGCTGTTCCGGCAGCTGCTGCCGCGGGTGCTGGAGATCATCTACGAGATCAACGCCCGGTTTCTGTCGCAGGTGGCCGCCCGCTGGCCGGGCGACATGGAGCGCCAGCGGCGCATGTCGCTGATCGAGGAGGGCGGCGACCCGCAGGTGCGCATGGCCTACCTCGCCATCGTCGGTAGCTTCTCCGTCAACGGCGTCGCCGCGCTGCACTCGGAGCTCTTGCAGCAGGGCCTGTTCCGGGACTGGTACGAGCTCTGGCCCGCCAAGTTCAACAACAAGACCAATGGGGTGACGCCCCGCCGGTGGCTCGCCATGTGCAACCCGGGGCTGCGGGCGCTCTTGGACGCGACCATCGGCACGGACTGGGTGCAGGACCTCAGGCGTCTGGAGGGGCTGGCGCCGAAGGCCGAGGATACCGCCTTCCGCGAGCGTTGGGACGGGATCAAGCGACAGAACAAGGAACGCCTGGCGAACCTCGTCGCCGCCACCTGCCAGGTGGAGTTCCCGCTCGAGTTCATGTTCGACGTGCAGGTGAAGCGCATCCACGAGTACAAGCGCCAGCTCCTGAACGTGCTGCACGTGATCCATCTCTACACCCGCATCAAGCGCGGCGATCTCGAGCTCGGTGCGCCGCGCTGCGTGCTCATCGGCGGCAAGGCGGCGCCGGGCTATGAGATGGCCAAGCTCATCATCAAGCTCATCAACAATGTCGCCCGGGTCGTCAACGCCGACCCCGAGGTGCGCGACTGGCTGCGCATGGCCTTCATCCCGGACTACCGGGTGTCGGTCATGGAGGTCCTGGCGCCAGGGACGGACCTCTCGGAGCAGATCTCCACCGCGGGCAAGGAGGCATCAGGTACAGGCAACATGAAGTTCATGATGAACGGTGCCGTCACCATCGGCACCCTGGACGGCGCCAATATCGAGATCCGCGACAAGGTCGGCGACGACAACTTCTTCCTGTTCGGGCACACGGCGGAGGAGGTGCAGCGCATCCGGGGTCACTATGACCCGAACGGGATCATTGCGGGCGACCCGGCGCTGATCGAGGTCCTCGGCTTGTTGGAGGCCGGGCATTTCAGCCAGTTCGAGCAAGGCATGCTCGACCCTATCCTGCACGGCATTCGCAGCCCCCAGGACCCCTGGCTCACGGCGGCGGACTTCGACAGCTACCGCCGCGCCCAGCTGCTGGCCGCCGAGGCCTACCAGGACCGCGAGCGCTGGCTGCGCATGAGCATCCTGAACAGCGCCCGTAGCGGCTTTTTCTCCTCGGACCGCACCATCGGCGAGTACAACGCCGACATCTGGCACATGGAGTCCGTGCCCCCGCTCGCGGCGTGAGCGGCGCCGTGATGGCTGCCGGCCTGCCGCCGGGCGGCGCCTGGGAGCTGGCGCCGGTCCGCATCGTCCGCGCGCAGTTCGCCAGGGCCAGTCGCCACCTCGACCACCTGGAGCCGGGGCTGGTGGACTATCTGCGCCTCCCGCTGCGTACCATCACCATCAACCTGCCGGTGGAGATGGACGACGGGCATGTGGAGAATTTCGTCGGCTACCGGGTCCTGCACAATAGCCTGCTTGGCCCTGGCAAGGGCGGCATCCGCTTCCACCCGGAGGTGTCGCTGGAGGAAGTCTCTGCGCTCGCGGCGCTGATGACCTGGAAGTGTGCGCTGGTACGCCTCCCCTTCGGTGGCGCCAAGGGCGGCGTCACCTGCGACCCGAAGCAACTGAGCCGGCGCGAGCAGCGGCGTATCACGCGGCGCTTCATCGCCGATCTCGGCGACAACATCGGCCCTTACACGGACATCCCGGCGCCCGACATGTACACCGACGCCCAGACCATGGCCTGGGTGTACGACACCTACGACAACATGCACCCAGGCACGAACAACCTCCCGGTGGTCACGGGCAAGCCGCTGGAGCTGGGCGGCTCCAAGGGCCGCAACGAGGCCACTGGTCGTGGCGTCGTGCTCGCCCTGGAGCGCGCCCTGAGCCTAGGTGTCCTACCAGGGCTGGACGGCCTCGACGGCGCTCGCGTCGCCATCCAGGGCTTCGGCGAGGTGGGGCGTGTCGCGGCCCGACTGCTGCCGGAGCGCGGCGCCCAGGTCATCGCGATCAGCGACTCGCGCGGCGGTGTGCTCGCCGAGGACGGTGACAGCCTGGACCTCGACGCCGTCACCGCGCACAAGGCCGATATGGGCACGGTCGTCGGTCTGCCCGAAACGCGCAGCATCACCAACGACGACCTGCTGGCGCTGCCCTGCGACCTGCTGATCCCGGCCGCTCTGGGCGGCCAGATCCACGCCGGCAACGCAGCGGGGGTGCAGGCGAGGCTCATCGTCGAGGGCGCCAACCGGCCGGTGACCCCGGAGGCGGACGACATCCTGACCCGTCGCGGCATCCAGGTCCTGCCCGACATCCTCGCCAACGCCGGCGGCGTCACCGTCAGCTACTACGAGTGGGTGCAGAACATCGAGCACCACAGCTGGCCCTTGGACGACATCCACGGCCGGCTACGCGCACGCATCAACGACGCCACCGACCGCGTCGTCGCCCGCTGGCGCGGCTTTCCGGCGGACTGCCCCGAGAGCTCCGGTGAGCTGTGCACGGACCTGCGAACCGCGTCACTGGTGGAGGCGCTGCAGCGGCTCAGGCTCGTCGTCGAGCAGCGCGGGATCTGGCCCTGAGGTCGTCTAAGGCGATTGCCGGAAACAAACAGACCGAATGGCGCAGGATGTTCGCTCGCCTTCAAGGAGCGGCAGCGGGCGCATCGTCGAGCTCTGTGCCCGCTGCCGCGACGCAGAAGGCGGGCGAAAAGACAAGCCAGGCGGTCTGTTGGTTGACAGAAATCGCCTTAGGGAACCGCCGACCTGCTCGGCTCTTGCCGCCCGGGGCCGGATGCCCGGGCGATTCCGCGCGCAAGGGTACAGGTTAGGCGGCGTCAGAGCGCGGCCTCGAAAACGTCCAAGGTCTGGTCCACGAGGGGCTTGGTCCAAGCGAGCGCTGCCGGCACAGCGCAGCGGCGACCTCGACGAACATAGTCTTCCACGTTCGTGCGCAGCCGCTGTGCTGCCCCGTGGCCGCTGCCCGCGCGACCTATGACCCCGGCGGAGCACGGATGCTTGTTGGCCGCGCTCAGCATGAGCCTGGGCCGGCTTTGAAGGCGAAGGCGGCTGACCATCGCCAGCTTCGATGCATCGGAGTGATCGGCGACGCAGCCGAGATCGTTGAAGCAATCCAGGTAGCGCTCGGTCACGACATAGTTATTCGTATACAGTAGGTGGTCACCCGGCACCAAGGGGCATCGGGGATCCTGCGGCAGCCATGTCACCACCCGTCGATAGACCGACTCCAAGAGCGGACGCGAGCGGGCGTACAGGTAGGTTTTGACGCACCACCGCGGGGCGAATCCGGGCTGTATGCGCGCCTGCCAGCTCCCGTTGAACAGAGGCGCAGCCCAGCGCAGGATGGCGGCGCGGGAACCGATCTCCGACTCCAGGCGCTGCGGCAGGTCCGGGGCGAACCAGTCGTCATCATCGACGAACAGGAACCGCATTCGGGCACCGCCATTGGCTTGCACGGCCTGTTGTACGGCGACCTCACCCCGAAGCATCTTTGCCCCGACGACCTGGGCCCAGGACGATTCTGCGATCTGGGCCAGTCGCGCACGGCAGGCGAAGAAATCCACTTTCAGCGTGTCGTTCCAGAGATCGATGCGGGCAGCCAGATTGTCGGGGAAGCCGGGGGGCAGCACGGCCGGGATGAAATCGCTCTCCGTGTAGCGGCCGTCACGGCGAAAGCCGTCGGCAAGATCCGGCCAGTTGGGCGTTCGGCGCGGCACAATGAAGTACTGCGCGGGCATGGATCCAGACATCTTGGTGGGAGTGAGACCTGCTCCATTCCGCGCCCGTCGCGGGCGCGAGACCACTGCCTCGCCACGCCCTGCGGCCCCTGTCTGTCGTGAGCCAGCCGAAGCCCGGCGGGCCGTCATGAGACCGATGCGCCTAGCGCGCGCCGGCAGGCGTCATGGACCCAAGTTCGCCGCTGGGGCTCCTGACCAGGCTTGGCCGGGGTGGATTTAGGGTAACGATTAGGACAAGGATCCGACAAGGTCTCGGAATCCCTGCCCCGCTGCAGCCATGCGCTGGGGTGGTTCCCTGTGGAAGCCGGCCTGTGCACGCTGCCAGCGTCCCAAGCAACGGGCCGGCATTGATCGAGACGATCATCAACCGATCCCGACCATCATCATACAGCGTCAGGCGCAGCGCGTACATCTTAGGCGATTGCCGGAAACAAACATACCGAATGGCGCAGGATTCTCGTCCGCCTTCGCGAAGCGGCAGCGCGTGCATAGTCTTGCTATGTGCGCGTTGCCG
>JANQFI010000128.1 GCA_028277905.1 Chromatiaceae bacterium
GCAGCGGGCGCATCGTCGAGCTCTGTGCCCGCTGCCGCGACGCAGAAGGCGGGCGAAAAGACAAGCCAGGCGGTCTGTTTGTTGACAGAAATCGCCTAAGCTCGGCCAGTATGGCGTTGGCGCATCCGGCGCCTCTGGCCAGGCCTGATGCGCCATCGGCTCAACGGTGGCGAAGATCAGCGCCGGCACCGGAGATCGGCTCCGGGGCCGTGATGGCCAGCGCCACATAGCTGACGGAATTGAGCCGGTCGCCGGTCAGCTCGCCGCTCAGGGCATAGGCCAGCCGATGGACGCGGGCATCCGCCGGCAGCAGGTGCAGCAGCAGCGCCAGGGGACGGATGCCGCAGACGGTAATGCCGGTGCGCGCGCGGTAGTCGAGCAGACCTTGTGCGTCCAGGGCGATGAGTCGATCGATGGCGCCGTCGTCCAGGTCGCGGATGTGCGCCTGCACCTGATCGTCGGGCGGAAACGGCAGATAGCCATAGCGCGGACCATAGTGGGTGAAGTCGCTGGAGACCAAGAGCAAGGTCTGCTCGTCGACCAAGGGCCGAATCAGGTCCGCAGCCCGTGCGTAGTCTTCACCATCGAGCCGGCCCACAAGGATGGGCACCAGCAGCCAGCCTGGCTTCAGCGCGCGCTGCAGGAAGGGCAGCTCGATCTCGATGGCATGCTCGCGCGCGTGTGCGCCGGCTACCGCCCGCACCAGCGGCGCGGCGCGCAGCCCGGCGATCGCCTCCGCGTCCAGCGGCACCTGGCCCAGGGGCGTCTCGTAGGCATCCACGTCTGCAATGGACAGCCCGCGGATATCTGCCCGATGCGCCGGCGCCAGCAGCACCACCCGCCGGTAGCTTGCCCCCTGCACCAGCTTGAAGGCCGTCGCCGCGGTGGCGCCGCTGTAGGCGTAGCCGGCATGGGGCGCCACCAGGGCGCGAAGCCTGCCGGCCGGCGGCTCGGTGCGCGCGTCGGCGAGCAGGGTGTCGACGATCTGGGCAAGTGCCTCGGCGTCGGCGGGATACCAGCTTCCGGCCAGGGCGCTCGACCTGACGTCCCGAGCGGCATGGTCCAGCTGCGCCTCGGTCCGGCCGACCACCACCGGCGCCAGGACCATCAGCAAGACGAGCAGCAGGGCCGGGAGCGACGCCGCT
Organism: Chromatiaceae bacterium; assembly: GCA_028277905.1. Taxonomy (GTDB): domain Bacteria; phylum Pseudomonadota; class Gammaproteobacteria; order Chromatiales; family Chromatiaceae; genus Thiohalocapsa. Next base: position 1,146 of record JANQFI010000128.1, read on the forward strand.
TTGGCGAGTATCGGCACGGCTCGGCCCCTCAGTCCGCTAGATCGTGCGGACGATAGAAGTCCGCCTCGCGCAGGCTGAGCGCCTGTGGCACCGCCGGCTTCTGCGCCGCCCGCCGCGCATCGGTGAGCAGCCGGGGCAGCAGCACGCCCAGCGTGCCCAAGGCACCGAGCCGGCCCAGCAGACCCAGCACCTGCCTGCGCTCAGGCACCGAAGGCCGGTCGCTTGCGGGGACTCGATCGCGCACACAGATCATGGCCGTTCTCCGAGCCCTTGCTCTCCGAAAGGCTGCTCTCCAAAGGGTTGCTCTCCAGGGGGTTGCTCGCCGAACAGGTCCGCAGGGCGCCAGACGCCCGGAATCGGCTCGTTGCAGCTCGGGCAGCGGCCGTCCGCCGTCAGCGCGTGGTGGGTGATGATGAAGCCGACGCGACCTATGAGCAAAGTCCCGTCCCGCGGGCAGTACGTGGAGTTGCCGGCGTGTCCCAGCACATTGCCCACGTAGACGTGCTCCAGCCCGACCTCCCGGGCCAGGCGCTGTGCCCGGTCCAGGGCCTCCACCGGGGTCGGCGGCAAGTTGCGCATCCGATACCTGGGCTGGAAACGGCTGAAGTGCAGCGGCGTGCCGGCGCCCAGCTCGTCGTGTACCCAGCGCACCAGGCGGCGGATCATGGCCGGGTCGTCGTTCAGGGTCGGAATGATGAGATTGGTCACCTCGACCCAGACGCCCTCCTCGCGCAGGGTCACCAGTGCATCGAGCACCGGCTTCAGGCTGCCGCCGTTGGTGCGGCGGTAGAAGCCATCGTCGAAGGCCTTCAGGTCCGTGTTCGCGGCATCGATGACCCGACACAGCTTGCGCAGAGGGCGCTCGTTGATATAGGCAGCCGTGATGAAGCAGTTGGCGAGCCGCCGCTCGTGGGCAAGCTCGGCGGCGTCGTAGACATACTCATAGAAGACGATGGGGTCCGAGTAGGTGTAGGCGATGCTGCGGCAGCCCTCCTCGCGCGCGACGCGGACCAGCTCCGGCGGGTCGAGGCGGTAGACCTGCTCCATCTCCTCGCCGCCGCGCTGCGAAAGCTGCCAGTTCTGGCAGTTCAGGCAGTGCAGGTTGCAGCCCGCGGTGGCGATGGAGAAGACCGGCGTGCCAGGCAGGAAGTGATACAGCGGCTTCTTCTCCATCGGGTCGATATGCACCGCGGAGGGCCGCCCGTAAGTAGTCGCCCGCAGTCGGCCGCCCAGGTTGACGCGGACACGGCAGTCGCCGGCGGCACCCTCCGGGATGACGCAGGCACGGGGACAGAGCTCGCAGGCGACGGCGGTCATGGGCCAAGGCTCATGGCTGGCTCCCAGTGCCGGCGGCGGGCGTCTCCTGCTCCCTGGCCTGGTGGTACCAGCCGGCCTCGTGATCGCTGAGCTCCCCCGCGTCGATGCGCCGCTCCAGGGCCGGCAGGTCGATGGTCCGCCAGCCGGTGCTCGCGAGTCCCTTGAGCCGCAGCCCCTCGCCGAGCTGCAGCGCGATCAGACAACAGGTCGCCAGCAACAGGGCGAGGAAGCGCAGCTCACGCTCGTGGAGGTCTCGCAGGTGGATAGGTCGCTGCAGGGACATGGCGACCGAGGCTCGTCGAATGGGCTGATCTAACTTTAGACGATGCCGCAACCCTGTGTCGGCGCCGCCGAGGCAGCGGCTGCAGCGGATGCAGTCCAGGTCATATTCCCCGCGCACGCCCAGGTCGCAGTGCTCGAAGCGGCGCTTGGGCGGTAGCCTGCCGAGCAACGCGACCTTGTTGCCCAGCGCGAGGAAGGCCCCAACCGGACAGAAATACCGGCACCAGAAGCGCACGTAGATCAGGGACCCGAGCAGCACGGCGGCGGCGAGCACCAGCATCCAGCCGCCGATCCGCCACCCGAACAGCTGTTGCATGGGATCGAGCGCGGCCCACAGGCTGTCCCCGCCAAGCCAGACCGCCATCAGCATCGCGGCCAACAGCAGGTACTTGAGATAGCGTGCCGCCTGATCCACGCGGCGGTCCGGGTAGCTGCGCAGCCCGAGCCTCCGGCCGGCCCGCGACAGCAGCTCCTGCAGCGCGCCGAAGGGGCACAGCAGCCCGCACCAGATCGGCCCGAACAGCAGCGCCGTGAGCCCGGCGAAGCCGAGCAGCAGCCAGCGCTGCGGGTTCTCTGCCGGGGCGGCGAAGCTGCCGAGGCTGAGATTGACCAGGTCGATCTCGGTAATGGGCGTGTTGAGCCAGAGTCCGAGCACGCCGACGGCCGCGACCAGAAGCACCAGACGCGCCCGCAGGGCGCCGCCGAGATGGATGAGGAGCGCCGCGACCAGCAGCGCCAGCGTCACCCAAAAGGACGCCCCCAGCTGCACCCGCCGTGCCGTCCGCTCGGGCGGCATAGCCCGGCCAAAGGCCGCCTCCCCTGCCTGTCCGGCGGCGTGGTTGATGGACTCGAGCGCCGCCCGGCTCGTGACCGTGGCGCCGCTCAGCCCGTCCACGCGCTCCAGGCTCAGGGGACCGGCAGCCAAGTCCGCCCCGGAGAGGCCCGCAAGCCAGCCCTCGATGCCGGCGATGTAGCTGGGTGTCTCGTTGGAGGCGAGATACCGCACGCCCTGCAGCCTGCCGTCTCGGCCCAGGGCCAGCAGCAGGTTGATGGGTCCCCCGTAGCCCCTGACCTGGGGCGCCGCGGCCATGCTGGCCAGCGCCACCACCTCGGGCGCGGTCTCGCCGGCGGCTCTTGTCGGAGCACCGCCTTCCGGAGCACCGCCTTCCGGAGCGCCGCCTTCCGGAGCACGGCCTAGGTAGTGCACGAAGGGCCGATCCGCCTCCTCGAAGCGCAGCTCCCCTGCCAGGTCCGCGAGCCGCGAGGCGTCGAAGCGCACCTGCGGCCCCGGCGCCGCGCCCCGCTCCAACAGGTGCCAGCCGTAGACCAGCAGCACCGCGTAGATCAGTACCCATCCGAGCCCGGGCCACGGAAAGGACGGGATCCCGCGCCGGCGCCGCACCCGAGCCACCGGCCGCAGCCGTGCGGCCAACAGGGGCACCAGCGCCAGCAGGGCGAGCGCGGCCAGCACCCGGCAGGTGGCGGCGCTGCCCAGGAGCGGCAGCATCAGCGCGCCGGTGACCAGGCCGCCGGCCGCGCCGCCCAGGTGGTCCGCGGCGGTGCTGAGGCCGCCCGTCTGGACGATCTCCGGTTGGTTGCCGTGCGTGATGGCCACGCCGAGCGGAAATCCGGTACCGGTCAAGAGTCCCATCGACAGGGTCAGGGCCAGGTAGCCCGGCTCCTGCCAGAGGCCCGCCGCGGCACCGAGCAGCCGCAGCAGCGACGGCAGCACCAGCAGCACTACCGCGATCAGGCTCATGACCACAACCAGGGCCAGCACCGGCCGGCCCAGGCGCACCAGCAGGGTGCCAAGCCCTGCACCCAGGGCAAGCCCGGTCATGAAGACGCCGTTCAGCAACGCGATACGCTCGAATACGAGGCCGACATGGGACTGGTAACCCAGGAGCAGGGTCAGTTGCGCCGCCATCGCGATCATGCCCACGAGCGCCAGCAGAAACACCGCACCGCCGCGCTCGTGGGCAGCACGCGCCCCGCCCTCCAGCCCGGCGCGCGCGAGCCACAGCACCACCAGAAGCATCACAGGCAGCAGATAGGGCCAGGGGCCCAAGCTGCGCAGGGTCCTCAGCCAGTCCACCAGAGCGGAGCCGCTGAACCGTCCCCACAGCAGCATGTTCAGGTAGTAGGTCACGGGGCGCGCGTCCGTGTTGATGGCCGCAGGCGCCTGGCTCAGTTGGCCGCGCACGAAGGCTATCTGGCGTGGATCCAGCAGGTTCGCGAAGGCGCCCTCGCGCAAGTCGTCGCCGACCGGCGCCATGGCTCTGTGGCGGCGGATGAGCTCGGCCGCGTCCTCGCTGACCCGGTGCGCGGCGGCGGAGGCGCAAATCCTCTGCTGCTCGCCGGGCACGATGGCCAGATGCGGCAGCACCGAGCCAAGGGTGTGATAGACCGAGCCCGCGTAGCTCGCGATCTCGCTGCCCAGGTAGCGCACGGCGCTGGCAACCTGGGTGCAGAGCACGCCGTCCGGGTGCAGGTGCTCGCGTGCCCGGAGATAGAAGTCCCGGGTGAAGAAGCGGTTGCCGTGGGCGCTGGTGGGGCTGGCCGCGAGCACCAGGATCAGGTCGTAGCGGTCCGCGTCATCAAGCCGGTTGACGAAGCGCCGGCCGTCCTGGAAGTGCAGCGCAAGGCGCGGGTCAGACAAGGCTGCTACCGTGTCCGCATCCAGGTAGGGCCGCACCGCATCGAAGGCGCTTCGGTCCGGCTCCACGACGTCGATCAGCTCCACCGGATAGCGCAGCAGCGCCGCCGGCAGCCCGCCGGCGAGGCCGCCCAGGACCAGCACCCGCCGCGCACGCGTGGCCTGCGCGGCGAAGTAGGCGGCGTCGCGCAGCACCTCGGTGGGCTGCGGAAAGCTCTCACGGATCTGCCCGTCGGCGACGATGGAGGTTTGCTCGCCCGCGGCTCCATCCTTCAGCCGCGCCACCGCCACGTGTCCATAGCGGGTCTCGACCGAGCGCAGCAGCTCGAGTCCCGGCTGCAGATTGGCGAAGCGGAGGAGCTCCAGATGCCGCTCGAGCGCGCCAGTCGCCGGCAGCACCGCCAGCGCCAAGCCCAGACCTGCCAGCAGCAGCGCACCCCGGCGACCGGTCCCCCGCGCGTCTCGAGGATGATGCGGCGGATACAGAGCCCAGGCGACGGCGGCCAGCGCCAGGGTCAGCAGCCCGAGGGTCCGCCCTAGCCCGAGCCACTGCACCAGTACGAAGGTAAAGAGCAGGCCGCCCGCGAGCGCCCCCAGTGCGTCGGCCACGTAGAGCCGGCTCACCAGCCCGGTGGCAACGGCATGGTCCCGTCCGGTCCCGGCGACTAGTGCCTTGCACGCGAGCGGGAAGCTGACCCCAAGCGCCAGGGCGCTCGGCATGGTCAGTATGGCGAAGGACAGGAACAACTCGCCCAGCGGCACGAGCTCGCTCGCCGATACCCCCAGCAGCCCCCGCACCGAGCGCAGCGCCAGCACCTGCGCCAGCAGGAGCAATGGCAGCGTAAGCAGCAACAACCGCAGGACCGGCAAGGGCTCCCGCATCCAGCCCCGCCCCCGCAGCGCAATCACCGCCACCGATCCCGCGGCTAGCCAGAACAGCCAGCTACCGTAAAAGGCGCCGAGACTCAGCTCGTTACCGGAGAATACCACCAGCCCCTCGCGGATCAGCAGCGCCTGCACGACCTGCGCGGCGGCACCGAGCATCAGGATCAGCAGGACGATGCGCCCATTCATCGAGCACGACTCCGGACAGCACGGGGACAGATTGCCATGCGGGGCGAGGTCGCAGGGCTCGGTGTCCCCCGCATGGCAGGACAGTCGGGCATCTTCAGTTCACGACTGTTCCGTTTCGGGGCAATGCGAGCGCAGGAGCCGGTGAGCCACCCCGCTCCAGATCAGGCTCGAGCGCCCTGCCGATCATGGCCAGAAGTCCCGGCGAATCTCGGTCAGAAATGGGCACATCCTAGGCGAAAGCTCGGTGCCGCGGCATGATCGGCGGCGGCAGCGGATCGAGCGGAGCAGCCGAGCGCCCTGGCTGCAACGACAGCGATCGAGGAGATCCAAGGCTGGCCCATCTGCGATACTCCTGCGGGCGAGATGCCCAGCCATCTGCCCAATCATCTGCCCGACCATCTGCCCGCCCATCTGCTCGGACATCTCCCAAGCCATGCTGATGCCGCGTCTCACTCTGTGGACAAGCCTGTACGACTGGCTCGACCGCAACGTTTTCGAGCTCGGACGCGAAATGCGGTTCTCCTACCTGCCGCCGCTGATGGTGTATGTGGCCGCCGGCGTGCAGGGACTCACCGCCATCGTCGGCACCTTCTTCGTCAAGGACTACCTGGGGCTCTCGGCGGAGCTGCTGGCGGCGCTCGGCTTCTGGGCCATGATCCCCTGGTCGCTGAAGATGCCACTGGGGCACATCGTGGACCTGATCTGGCGTTGGAAGGCGCTGCTGGTCTATGTCGGCGCGGCCCTGATTACGGCCAGCCTGCTCATCATGCTGGCGCTGTTGGACCGGCCCGAGGTCATGGCCGCCGTGATGCCGGTGGAGGCCTGGTACGTGCTGAGTGTGCTCTTGGCTCCCCTCGGCTACGTGGTGCAGGACGTGGTGGCGGACGCCATGACCGTGGAGGCGGTGCCGGCCCTGGACGAGACCGGTCGGCCGATCGAGCCCGAGCGCCGGCGCTTGATGCACACGACGATGCAGACCCTGGGCCGTGTGGCCATTATCGGCGGTGGGGTCTTGGTGGCGCTGCTGAACGTCTGGCTATTCCGCGGGGTGGATGCCATGGACGAGGCGGCCAAGCTCGCGACCTACGTCGACATCTACGCCCTGGCCCTGCTGATCCCGGTTACCTCGGTGTCCGGTGTGATCCTGGGGGGCCTGCTGAAGCGCCGCGAGCTGCGCCGATTGCGGGCGCTGGGCGAGACGGCCGCCGCCGAGCGGCTGCTGCACGGCGGCGCCGAGCACACGCGGCCCAACTGGTGGATCCTCGGCGGTAGCTTGGCCTTTGTGATCTTCACGCTCGCCATGGGGCTCGGCGACCTGCCCTATAACGAGGAGATCGTCTTCGCCGGCTCCATGGCCATCGTGTTGTTCTTGATGAGCCGACTCCTGAGAGAGCTCTCGCCCTCGGCCGCGCGGGTGCTGCTCGGCACCGCCATCCTCATCTTCGTCTTTCGGGCGGTGCCTACCCCGGGCGCGGGTTATACCTGGTGGATCATCGACGACCTGGCCTTCGACCAGCAGTTCCTGTCGGTCCTGTCCCTGGTGGCCAGCAGCATCACGCTGGTGGCCCTGTTCGTCTTCCGCCGCTTCATGGCCGACCACTCCATTATCTACATCATCGCCTTCCTGACCATCCTATCCACGTTGTTGGCACTGCCGAACCTGGGCCTCTATTACGGCCTGCATCATTGGACCGCGGCCCATACCGCCGGCATCGTCGATGCCCGCTTCATCGCCCTGGTGGACACCGCCGTCGAATCGCCGCTGGGCCAAGTGGCGATGGTGCCCATGCTGGCCTGGATCGCCAACTCGGCACCCTCCCATCTCAAGGCCACCTTCTTTGCCGTGATGGCGTCCTTCGCCAACCTGGCACTGTCCGCCAGCCAGCTCGGCACCAAGTACCTCAACCAGATCTTCACCATCACGCGCGAGGTGCGCGACCGCGCCACCGAGGCCGTGACCGTCCCGGCGGACTACGCCGAGCTGGGCTGGCTGTTGTGGACGGTGATGGGTCTGGGCCTAGCGCTGCCGTTTGCGGCCATCGCGGTGGTGAAGCTGACGCGGCTGCGGAGCGCCTGAGACATTAGGCGATAGGGGGTGGTCGGTTAGCCCCGCCTGGCGCAAGATGTTGTGTTGACTACGACTGGCTTTCCCACAAGATATAGTCCCAGGCGGGGCTAACCGACCACCCCCTTAGGCGATTTCTGTCAACAAACAGACCGCCTGGCTTGTCTTTTCGCCCGCCTTCTGCGTCGCGGCAGCGGGCACAGAGCTCGACGATGCGCCCGCT
>JANQFI010000152.1 GCA_028277905.1 Chromatiaceae bacterium
CACCCACGCCGGCACCGCTCCTGGTGTCAACGTCCCTGTGCGCACCCAGGGTTGCTCCCGGCAACCCGTTCGCGACGCTGCGTTGTGACATGAGGTCACAACGGTCGTCGCTCACCCACGCCGGCACCTCTCCGAAAACAAACCAAAAAGTATAGCGGCTGGGCGGCCTGCTGCCTATGCCTGCCGATGGCAGAGCTCGAACGGGTGAGCTGGCGACGCCCGGTCGCGTCAGCTCCTGGGCGGAATTCCCCCATCCACCACCAGCCCGTTCACCTCCTCGTAGAACCGCGCCACATGCCAGCCATCCACCAGGGCATGATGAACCTGGACGGCCAGCGGCAGCAGCACCTGACCACCCTGCTGGAAATACTTGCCCAGCGTCAAAACGGGAATACTGGCGTACGCGGCGTCGTACGGGTGCGTCAACGCCGTGAAGCTGAGCCAGGGCAGGCTGGTGATGAAAAACATATGATGCTTGTCTCCGGTGGCATGATCCGGCCGCGCGCGGGCCGCCGCGATGCGCCGCTCCGCGTCCGCGCAAAAGGTCGCGAAGTCTCTATGAAACACGGCGTCGCAGAAGGAGAAGGTCTTGTCCGCAAGCAGCACGGTGAAGCCCGGGTCCACTCGCTCGAGCTCGTACAGATCGCCGTCGATGAGCCGGTGCCGCAGCTCTGGCACCTGGTTCACCGCCACCGATAGGATGTAGCTCATGGTTATGAAGAACCGGTGCCCACTGACCCGAAGCCGCGCCAATAGCGGCGCGATGTCAAGGTTGCAGGTGAGGCTGAAGCAGGGCATGTCCCGGTCTCGAAAGGCCTCGAACAGCCCGCGGCGCGAGTAGCGCGTCAGGTCGATCCTGTGCTTGCGGGGGAGCATTGGCGGGTCACCGATTGGGGGCGTCGGCTGTGGCGGGGACGGAGAAGCAGGGATAGTCTCGACCGGCCGGCCGTGCCGCAGCGCGGAGAGAGTCATTCGCGCTGTCGCATAAGCGGCGTGCCGGTCGAGACCCGTAGACAGCGGCGCAGCCAATGTCTGCCCAGTCTCCTCCGTGGCCCAAATCTCGGGTATCAAGCCTATCTCCTATGGCAATGCAGTACGATCCGAGCCGCTACGACGAGCACCTGAGTCTCAAGGTGCCGATCACGCTGTGGCTGGTGCTCGCCTTTCTGCTGCGGCACCTGCTGCTGCTCGGCATCACCTTCCTGCCGACCACGGGCGAGGAGATCAGGGTGTTGCGGGACCTGATCCGTCCCGCCTACCTCGCCGCGGACCTGCTGGCGCTGCCGGTGGCCGTGGTGGCCGCCTACCGCCGGCCGCAGGCGCCGGACTGGATGTGCCGGCTCTGGCGCCTCGGCCGGCCCTTGCTCAGCGCCTCGGCGCTGCTCTACCTCATCCTGCTGGCCGCCCACCTGGCCACCAGCGGCATGCCGCTGATCCAGGTCGTCGACGAGGCGGTGTTGATCTCCGCGCTGGTCAACCTCGCCGTCATCGCCTATCTCTGGCGCTCGCCCCTGCTGCGGGACCTGTTTCGGGAGTTTCCAGGGCGCGAATAGTCTTGCGCCTGGTCGCGAGATTGCAGAGAAGAGGCGAGTATCCCCTGCCATCGAAATCGCGATCGGGATCGGTTGTTTGACCCGCAGATCGAGGGCGCACCTGCACGGATCGTGAAATTCCTTCCCGAATTCGATCCCGATCCCGATCCCGATCTGTTCCGGAGTGCGCGGTGGGCGACAGCCCAGGTCGGAGCCCTCCGCTGATCGAATGGTCGCAGGATGCAGCGGCACTCACCGATGCCGAGCTTGTCATGCCGTGGCCGGCGAGCTTCCCATATCCTGGGGTTCGGGGCTATGTTCCAGTCGAGATCCCCTGCGAATTCTCTCGAAGACGTGCTGTGCGGGGATTGGCTGTCGACGGATTCCTCCTGGACCGATCGACGCCGGGGTGCAGCTTAGGGGTGATTCGTGCCGCCGCGTCAGGCGTCCCGCGCCAGCGCGGACAGGTCCTCCAGGTCGTCGAGCACCCGTCGGGCGCGGTCTGCCCCCAGCCGCGAGACGAGCTGCTCCTGGGCGGCTTCCCAGAGCCGCAGCGCTTCGGCCAAGGTCGCCCGCCCCGCGCCGGTCAGCGACACGTGGCGCTCGCGCTGGTCCTCGCCGGGCCACAGGGCCACTAGCGCGCGGACCTCGAGAGGGCGCAGGTTGCGGGTCAGCGTGGTGCGGTCCATCCCAAGCGCGGCCGCGAGCCGCTGCATGCCCGGTCTATCCAGCAGCGAGACGGCGTTCAGCAGCGCGACCTGCGTGCCCTTGAGCCCAGCCGGGGCCAGCGCCGCGTCGTAGTACTGCGCCATCGCCCGGGCCGCCTTGCGGACGCCGAAGCCGAGGCAACCCTGTGCGGCCGCCTGGCTGATCGCTGTGTCGCTGTGGCTGCTCTTGGTTCGGCTGCTCAGGGTTTGGCTGCTCAGGGCGACAAGTGTATATGCACATATTTGATTGTCGAGCCGGAGGAGGGCAGCGTTCGAATGCCAAGAGCACGCAGGTGTCTTCGAAGACGCGGGTCGCTCGCAGGTGCTCTCTGTGCTGCGATGGCCCGGGATATCGCCGATGGATACGCGGCAACGCGTGGATCGACAGTAGCATGCCAGGGGGTATATGTTCTGACAGACATCGCCTTAGGCGATTGCCGGAAACAAACATACCGAATGGCGCGGGATTTTCGCTCGCCTTCAAGGAGCGGCAGCGGGCGCATCGTCGAGCGATGTGCCCGCTGCCGCGACGCAGGAGGCGGGCGAAAAGACAAGCCAGGCGGTATGTTTGTCGACAGAAATCGCGTTAATCGGCGTTTCCCTAACCCTGCTGCAGTAGGCTACGCAGGTCGATGATGGC
>JANQFI010000136.1 GCA_028277905.1 Chromatiaceae bacterium
TCAATGGCTTACGATGTAGGCAGTAAGCCATCCTGCGTTTTTGTCGTAACCCTCTGAGTGACCGAAAGATCCGCAGGATGGGCTTCTGGAAGATCCGTCCGACCGGGGCGCGAGTCCACGGGGCAGCAGCATCCCGTCGAGATCGACGAGACACTCATTGGGGGCGCCACGCAAGGCGAAGGGCGCGGGCGGCACCACAACACGCTGGTCGTCGGCGCGGTTGAGGTCATGGCGCGGACCGACGGGAAGTGGAACGGCCGCGATCCGAACCTTCCGCGCGGCCAACATCGCGGCGGGCATGGGCGGGGTGTTGTTGCGGGCCGTTTGCGGTTGCAAGTCGTGCCCGACCACAAGCAGGAAACGCTGGTCGCGTTCGTCCAAGCGAGCATCGCGCCCGGCGCAGCAGTGCGGACGGACGGCTGGATCGGCTATGCCCCGCTGGCGTCGCTCGGCTACCGCCACATGCCCGTCGCTGTGCGGGGCGACCAGGCCAAGACAGCTGAGCATCTCCCGATGCTTCACCTCGCATTCAGCATACCTGGACGCATGGCTGCTGGTGACCCACCACGGGGTCTCGCCACAACACCTGCAGGCGTACCTCAATGGGTACGTCTTTCGCTTCAACCGGAGGTTCTGGCCGATGGCCGCCTTCGACGCCGTCCTCGGATTGGCGCTGCGCCGACGGGCTCCCACCTCCGCGGGTCTTTATGGCGGGGAGTGCCAGCACCCAGACGGCCGAGTGCCATGAGCAGGCCGGGGCGGGCTCTTAGGCGATTTCTGTCAACAAACATGCCGCCTGGCTTGTTTTCTCGCCCGCCTGCTTTGTCGCGGCAACGCGTACAGAGAACGACTATGCACGCGCTGCCGCTTCGCGAAGGCAGACGAGAATCCTGCGCCATTCGGTATGTTTGTTTCCGGCAATCGCCTGAGCTCCGCGATCTGGGTCTGCGTGGCCAACTGCGCGGGCAGCAGCACCCCGGCATCGGTGGTCAGCGGCAGGGCCTTGGCCAGCATCGCCACGCGTCCTTCGAATCGCCGTGCTGGAACGGGCAATCCGCTCCAAAATACCGAGCCAGCCTCCCTGCCGGCCGGGATCGCTTTCAGACGACGATCAGCGGTACGATCAAGAGCGCAACGATGTTGATGATCTTGATCAGCGGGTTCACGGCGGGGCCGGCGGTGTCCTTGTATGGGTCGCCGACGGTGTCGCCGGTCACCGAGGCCTTGTGCGCCTCGGAGCCCTTGCCGCCGAAGTTGCCGTCCTCGATGTACTTCTTGGCGTTGTCCCAGGCACCGCCGCCGGTGGTCATGGAAATGGCGACGAACAGCCCGGTGACGATGGTACCGATGAGCATGCCGCCGAGCGCCAGCGCACCGGCGTCGCCGCCCATGAGCCACTGCATGCCGAAGGCCACCACCACGGGCACCAGCACGGGCAGCAGGGACGGCACGATCATCTCCTTGATGGCCGAGCGGGTAAGCATGTCCACGGCACGGGAGTAGTCCGGCTTCTGGCTGTAGTCCATGATGCCGGGCATGGTCTTGAACTGCCGGCGTACCTCGTTGACGATGCCGCCGGCGGCCCTGCCCACGGCTTCCATGGCCATGGCGCCGAACAGGAAGGGCACCAAGCCGCCGATGAAGAGCCCAATCAGCACCGCGGGATTGTCCAGCTCGAACGAGAGTGTCTTGCCCTCCCCCGCCAGGGTGTTGGTGAAGTCCGCGAACAGCACCAGCGCGGCGAGGCCAGCAGAGCCGATGGCGTAGCCCTTGGTGACCGCCTTGGTCGTGTTGCCGACGGCGTCCAGCGGGTCGGTAATGTTGCGGATCTTCTCATCCATGTCCGCCATTTCGGCGATGCCGCCGGCGTTGTCCGTGATCGGCCCGTAGGCGTCCAGGGCGACGATGATGCCGGTCATGCTGAGCATGGCGGTCGCGGCGATGGCGATGCCGTATAGCCCGGCCATGGAGTAGGCGCCCCAAATGGCGAAGCAGATGACGATGACCGGCGCGGCGGTGGCCTTCATCGCAATCCCTAGGCCCGCGATGATGTTGGTCGCGTCACCTGTGGTCGACGCCTTGGCGATGTTGCGCACCGGCGCGTAATCTGTGCCTGTGTAGTACTCGGTGATGATGACCATCAGGCCGGTCAGCGCGAGCCCGATGCCGGCGGCACCGAGCACACCCCAGCGGCTGAATGCATCGGCACTGCCATCGACGCTCATGGTCGGCGGCAGCATCAAGAAGGTGATTGGCACGAAGAGCACGAAGGCGATGGCACCGGCCACGATCAGGCCCTTGTACAGCGCCGCCATGACGCGGGTATCGCCCTCCTCAGCCTTGACGAAATAGGTGCCGATGACCGACGCGATGATGGACATGCCGCCCAGGACCAAGGGGTAGACGATGGCGCCGCCGCCAAGGTGGCCGAGCAGCAGACCCCCCAAGAGCATGGTGGCGACGACGGTGACGGCATAGGTCTCGAACAGGTCGGCGGCCATGCCGGCGCAGTCGCCGACATTGTCGCCCACGTTGTCGGCGATGACCGCGGGGTTGCGCGGGTCGTCCTCCGGGATGCCGGCCTCGACCTTGCCGACGATATCGGCGCCCACGTCGGCCCCCTTGGTGAAGATGCCGCCGCCGAGTCGGGCGAAGATCGAGATCAGCGAGCCGCCGAAGGCGAGGCCCACCAGGGCATGCAGGGCGTGCATCTGGCCGTCGAGATCCGACGGGTCGGATGGGGCCAGCCAGAAGTAGTAGCCGGCGACGCCGAGCAGCGCCAGGCCCACCACGAGCAGGCCGGTGATGGCGCCGCCGCGGAAGGCCACCTGCAGGGCCGCGTCCATGCCGTTGTGGGCGGCCTCGGCGGTGCGCAGGTTGGCGCGCACCGAGATATGCATGCCGATGTAGCCGGCGGCGCCCGACAGCACGGCACCGATCAGAAAGCCCACGCCGGTGGCAATCCCGAGTGTGTACGCGAGGCCTGCCATGAGCAGCACACCCACGACCGTGATGGTGAGATATTGCCGGTTGAGATAGGCGGATGCGCCCTCCTGGATGGCGCCGGCGATCTCCCGCATACGCTCGTTGCCCTGGGGCTGGGCGAGTATCCAGCGAATGGATACCACACCATAGCCTATCGCGACGAGCGCGCAGAGGATCGCGAATATCGAACCTAAGGACATTGTGTTGTTCTCCTCAATCAGTGGCGCGGTCCGGGGCGGGTGCCGTGCCGGGTGCGGTCGCGGCGGGTCCCCGGCACCGAGCCGGAAGGGTCCCGAGCCGGACGGGTGTCTACGGTCGGTGGTTGCGGACCAACCGGACATCCGACTCGAGCAAGACGCAGGATGAGGGTGTGCGCACACCGGCGCCGCTGGCCAGGGCCGTCGCGGACGCCGCCGGGCATGTTGTTTCAGCGGGGTTGGAAATGCAAGATTTCCATGCAGTGGATGCGTGAAAGTGCCTGCTCGCGCGGCAGCTTGCGGCCGAGTGTCTGTCGACCCAGGGCGTCGGTAGCCTGCAGACACGGCCTGCGCTTGGTCAGGTCGGCCTATTCCCCGAGCCTGTCCTTTGCGTTCGCCAGAACCTGCTCGCGGTCGGCCGCATCCAGGGCGCGGAAGTTGCGCAGCAGTTCAGCCTCTTCCGGACCCGCGGCGCAGTTCTGGTCCAGGCACAGCAGGTGTGCTGCCGAGACGTTGCCAAGCGCTTCCGCCAAGCTTTGGGCGCCCTCGATGGGGAGGCGTCGCAGCCCGAGCTCGTAGTTGCTGATTCGGGACTTGCTGTAGCGACCGCCGGTCAGTTCGGCCAACGCGGCCAGGCTGAGCGCGCGGGCCTCGCGTGCCGCCCGCAGCCGCCGGCCGATGGCACGGTTCAGTGCGTCTTCTTCCGCGTTCGTCATGTGCACTCGGTGATGATTGGCGACCGCCCCGTGCAACCGCCCACCGCATCCCGGCGGTTGCCGGGACACGGAGCGCATCCTAACGGGTTTGCAGCCTCGATGTACCGACTAGGGGACAGGGCTTTGGACAGCCTGCCGGGGCGACACAGAGGGGCTCAGCCACCGCCGGCGATGATGTGCTCCGCGCTCTCCAGGAGCCGCTGCCGAGCGGCCGCGTCGGCTCGGCGGAAGGCCTCGAGCAGCCGGCGCTCGTCGTCGCCGACCGCGGTCCGCTCGTCCTCGAGGCACAGGAGATGGGCGGCGGAGACTGTGCCCAGCGCCTCGGCCAGTCCCAGGGCCACCTCGACGCTCATGCGCCGGATCCCCTGCTCATAATTGCTGATTCTGGGCTTGCTGTATTGCCCGCCGGTCAATTCGGCCAGCTCGCTCAGGCTGAGGCCGCGTGCGTTGCGGGCAGCGCGCAGCCGCTCGCCCATGGCGCGGTTCAGCGTTTCTTCGGCCTTGGTCATGTCTGTTGGTCGAGAATCTGGAATTGTTCGATGGGATTGCCAGCCACACCCCGATGATAGCCGGGGAGCAGAACCGCATCCTAACGGGTTTGCACGAACCGTGCGCTGCATTCAGGCCATGGGACGGCTTGGTCAGGCGGGCGGCAACCCCTTGCCGGGGTTCAGGATGCCCTTGGGGTCGAACTGCCGCTGGATGGCCCGCATCAGCCGGAGTGCGACGGGATCCAGCTCGCGGTCGACGAAGTCGCGCTTCTCAAGACCGACGCCGTGCTCACCGGAGAGGGTGCCGCCGAGCGCCACCACCAGGTCGAACACGGCGCTCAAGGCGACCCCGGCGCGGGTCATCTCGTCCGGATCTTCCGGGTTCACCAGGAGGTTGACATGGATGTTGCCATTGCCGGCGTGGCCGAAGTTGACGATGGTGATGGCATGGTCGCGGGACAGACGCTCCAGGCCGTCGATGAAGGTGGCGATGCGGGCAACGGGGACCACCACGTCTTCGTTGATCTTCTTCGGCGCCACGTGGCGTAGCGCCGGTGACAGGGCCTTGCGGGTGCGCCAGAGGGCGGCGATCTCTTCCTTGCGCGCGGCGACCGCCAGCTCGATGAGGCCGTCGTTGCGGGCTGCAACGCCCAAGGCCTCGGCGGCGCCGTCCACAGAGTCCGCGGGGCCGTCCACCTCGATCATCAAGAGCGCGCCTGTGTCCTCCGAGAGGCCGAGGTCCGAGAAGCGGCGCACCATGTCGATGGCGGCGGCGTCCATGAACTCGAGCGCGCAAGGGGTGATGGGCTGGGCCATGATGGCGGCCACGGCGCCGGCGGCGCTGTGGATGTCGCGGTAGCTGACGCGCAAGGTGCGCTTGGCCTCGGGCAGGGGCGTGAGCTTGAGCGTCGCCTGGGTGATGAGGGCCAGGGTGCCCTCGGAGCCGATGATGAGCCGCGTCAGGTCGTAGCCCACGACACCCTTGGTGGTCATGACGCCGGTGCGCAGCAGCTCGCCGCTGCCGGTGACGGCGCGCAAGCCCAGGGTGTTCTCTCGCGGCGTGCCGTACTTGACCGCCTTGGGCCCGGCGGCGTTATAGGCGAGGTTGCCGCCGATGGTGCAGACGGCGGCGCTGGTGGGATCCGGCGGCCAGAAGAAGCCGTGCTCTGCCGCGGCGCGCTGCAGATCGTCGTTCACCACGCCGGGCTCCACGATGGCCAGGCGATTGGCCGGGTCGACGGCGAGGATGCGATCCATGCGCTCGAAGGAGACCACGATCCCGCCTGGCTCCGGCACCGTGGCGCCGGTGGTACCAGTGCCGAGCCCACGGGCGGTGAGCGGGACGCGATGCGCGTTGCAGATGCGCACCACCGCGGCCGTCTGCTCGGCATCGGTGACGAAGGCCACCGCCTGCGGCAGGCATTGGCGGCGGCTGTTGTCGTAGCCGTAGGGCCAGCAGTCGGCGGGATCGGTGAGGAGCGCGCCGGGGCCCAGGGCACGGCGCAGCGCCCGGCGGATGGTGTCAGGCAGCGCCGCCAGCGTCCGGGGGTTGGCTCGGGTCGATGTACTCAAAGATCTTCACCACGCGCTCGACACCCGGAATGCGGCGCACCTTCTCGGCGGTGGCGTCCGCCTCCTCCGGTGTCACCAACCCCATCAGGTAGACGACCCCATGCTCGGTGATCACCTTGACCCGCAGGGTGTCGAAGCCCGGAATATTGACGGATTGAATGGCCAGCTTGGCCCTTGAGGTCAGCAGCGCGTCCTCGCTCATCTGACTGAGCCCGATGCTGGGTCCGACCTCGGCCTCGTTGTAGACCTGCTTCACCTTCGGCAGTTGTGCGACGATTCGGGCATAGCGGTCGGCAATCTGCACCCTCTCCGCTTGGCCCGTGATGAGCACAGTGTGTGCGTAGCTGGTGGCCCTGAGGTTGCTGTGCTTGCTGAGGTCCGGATTCTTCAGGTAGGCATCCCGTGCCTGCAGCTCGATGACCTCATCGTCCAGCACCACATCGGCGCTGCGCCTGTCATAGACCACAGCAGCCGTGTACGCGGCACCGGCCACGAACAGCGGCGCGCAGCCCGTGAGGGCGGACCCGGAGGCCAGGGCCAGCAGCAAGGCCAAGGGCGTCGCGGCAGCCAGCAGCGGGCCGGACGGCAGTCGGGACGGCGCGCACGACTGCGGGCAGCAGAGGCAGCGGTTTCCGTTCATCGCAAGGCTCCATCGAAGGCATGCTTGATCCAGCGGACCTCGCCACCGGCAGCGATGGCCACGACGTCGAACCGACAGGGCAGGTCCGTCGGGTGACGACTCAGATAATAACCCGCCGCGGCCAGGAGCCGCGCTTGCTTGCGTCGGTCGACGCTCGCGACGGCGCCGCCGAAGCGCTCGCTGGCACGGTAGCGGACCTCCACGAACACCAGCGTGCCGCCGTCGCGCATCACGAGATCGAGCTCGCCCTGGCGGCAGGCGACATTGGCGGCGACCAACCTGAGTCCCTGCGCCTCCAGGTGGCGCCGGGCGAGCTGTTCCTGCCGCGCGCCGGCGGCGCGCTTGTTGCCGCGGTGTCCGAGCATCTTCAGGCACTATGGGCGGGGTGGGTAGGCAGGGCGGGCGCGAGCACGCGCGCTGCGCGGGTCGACCGAGCGATGGCCATCTCGTCAGAGCCGAAGTGGAAAGAGCTGAAACGAAGAAGCGCTGCAGCGAGAATCGGGGGCAAGGGTGGACGAAGCGACCGGATCCCTAACCGGATCTCTATATGTGGTGGCAACACCGATGGGCAACCTCGAGGACATGACGCCGCGCGCCTGCAAGGTATTGACGGACGTCGATCTGATCGCCTGCGAGGATACCCGTCACAGCCGTCCATTGCTGGCACACTTCGGCATCGGGACTGCGCTCACCGCCTACCATGAGCACAACGAGCGACTGGCAGCGCCGAAGCTGTTGGCGCGCCTCAGGGCCGGCGCGTCGATTGCCTTGATCAGCGACGCCGGCACGCCCCTGGTGAGCGACCCTGGCTACGTGCTGGTGCAGCAGGCCCGCGCCGCGGGCATCCGCGTCGTGCCCGTGCCGGGACCGAGCGCGCCCATCTGTGCCCTCTCGGCGGCAGGACTGCCGAGCGACCGCTTCCTGTTTCTGGGCTTTCCGCCCCGTGCCGAGGCGGCCCGCCGGGCCTGGATTGCGGCCAATGCGCGCGAGCCGGGCACCTTGATCTTGTTCGAGGCCGGGCGGCGGACCCTGGCGACCCTGGCCGACCTCGCCGCTGTGCTGGGCCCGCGGCCGGCGGTGCTCGCGCGCGAGCTCACCAAGCGCTTCGAGACCTTCCTAACCGGCGACTTGCCGGCGCTCGCAGAACAGGTCCGCGCCGACCCCGAGCAGCAGCGCGGCGAGTGCGTCATGCTGGTGGGCGGCGAGCGCCGCGACGCCACCGACCATGGCGCGGCCGAGCAGCAGCGGGTGCTCGATATCCTCGCCGCCGAGCTGCCGCTGAAGCAGGCGGTGGCGCTCACGGCGCGCATCACCGGCGGCAATCGCAATCGGCTCTATCGCCAGGCGCTGTCGGCGCGGCGGAACTGATCCGCGGCCGGACGCCGCGGCGGGACGCAACGCCCGGCCCGGCCTGCGCCCCGCTCGGCTACAATCCACCTGGGGAGTCGGCCAGGCAGTCGCTCCGCGCGGCAAGGCTTCGGCCCCTGCGCGGGGAGGAAAGTCCGGGCTCCACAGGGCTGGGTGCCAGGTAACGCCTGGGGGGCGTGAGCCCACGGAAAGTGCCACAGAAAACAGACCGCCAAGCTCGCATCCGGGGATCCCGGAACCGGGGATCCCGCAACCTGGGATCCTGCAACCGGGGTCCTGCTCAGGGGCGGGCGGCAAGGGTGAAAAGGTGCGGTAAGAGCGCACCGCGCCGGTGGCAACACGCGGCGGCACGGTAAACCCCACCCGGAGCAAGACCAAATAGGGGAGCGCGCGGCGCAGCACCAAGCGCCGCAACCCGTGGCCCGCGGGGGCTCTCGGGTAGGTCGCAAGAGGCGTGCGGCGACGTACGCCCCAGATGAATGACTGCCCACGACAGAACCCGGCTTATCGGCCGGCTCCCCCCTCCGACCCAGGGTCCTGCCGCCCGATCGGCAGATCCCCAGGTCGCTGCTGTGCCCTCTGCTGCCGGCCCTCGCGGGTATTTGCACCGCGACTCGGCGCCTCCCGCCGCCTGTCGGCAAGGCTCCCCACAATCCCCCCTTCTGTCCTGCTGAACCCGCGGGCGCCGTGCCTGCCTGGGCTGGTCTCATGTGGCTTATGACTTTAAGTTGAGCCTCTATCCAACTGAAAACAAACCGCTTTAGTAAAGATATGAGCTCGACCTGAGCCTGCTCGGATAAGTTCCTGACGCAACGACAAAAACAGCGTCCAAGCCCTTGACCAGCCGAGGGGGCTCTCCTAAACTTCACGGTAGGTGGGGGGAAGTGGGGAATATTGGGGGATCGTAGGGCAGCGGCCTTGCAGTCGCCCAGGTCGAGGGCCATGAGGTTCTACGGAACATACTTTCTGAGCCTCGACGCCAAGGGGCGCATCGCAATTCCGGCCTCGGAGCGGGCCAAGTTGCTGGAGCTCTGCGACTCGCGTGTCGTCGTCACGGCGGACCTCGGTGACCGGCTTCTGGTGTATCCGGAGCCCTACTTCGATGAGCTGGCAGACCGTCTCAACGCCCTGCCCAGCCTCAAGCCCACGACGGAAGCCTTGCAGCGGACGCTACTGGGCTACGCCAGCCACTCGAAGCTGGACGCCCAGGGGCGGGTGCTGCTGTCACCGGCGCAGCGCGCGCTGGGGAAGCTCGACAAGGACGCGGTGCTGATCGGCGTCGGCAATCGTTATCAGCTCTGGCAGAAGGATCTCTGGGCCGCGCAAATGGAGCGCGACCGGCAGCTCGCCACGGCAGCGCTGGCGGAGGAGCCGGAGCTCGCCGACTTCCGGCTCTAGGCATTCACATCAAAAACACAAGGCATGGATACGCGAGAGCACATACCCGTCCTGTTGGGGGAAAGCATGCGGGCCTTGGGGGTGAAAGCGGATGGTGTCTATGTGGACGCTACCTTTGGTCGCGGTGGGCACGCGCGCGCCATCCTGGCGCGCCTGGGCCCGGCCGGCCGGCTGCTGGCGCTGGATCGCGATCCGGAAGCCGTGGCCCTCGGCGCCGAGCTTGCCGGCGCCGACCCGCGCTTCTCCATCGCGCGCGCGCGCTTCTCCGCGGCGCCGGCGGTCGCCGAGCGCGCGGGCCTGCGCGGGCGTGTGAGCGGGCTACTGGCAGACCTCGGCGTATCCTCTCCCCAGCTGGACAACGCCCGGCGCGGCTTCAGCTTCGGCGCCGACGGGCCGCTCGACATGCGCATGGACCCGGATACGGGCCGCAGCGCCGCGGACTGGCTCGCCATGGCCGACGAGCGTGCTATCGCCCAAGTCCTGAAGGACTATGGCGAGGAGCGCTTCGCCAGGCGCATCGCCCGCACCATCGGTGAGACCCGGCGCACCCGTCCCATCCGCACCACGGGCCAGCTCGCCGCCCTGTGCGAGCGTGCGGTGCCAACCCGCGAGCCCGGCAAGCACCCGGCCACCCGTACCTTCCAGGCCCTGCGCATCCAGGTGAACGCGGAGCTCGATGAGCTGCGCGCCCTGCTCGCCGGTGCTTGCGACCTGCTCGCCGCCGGCGGCCGGCTGGTCGTGATCAGCTTCCACTCCCTCGAAGACCGCATCGTCAAGGGCTTCATTCGCGACGAGCGCCATGGCGCGGGACTGCCTAAGGGGGTCCCCGTTACCGACGACCAGGTGCCGAGGCGCTTCAAACCCATCGGCGGCGCCGTGCGCCCAGGCGCGGACGAGGTGCGCGCCAACCCAAGGGCGCGGAGTGCCGCGCTGCGCGCGGCGGAGCGGCTGGCATGAGACCGCGGCAGCACCAGGCCAGTGCCGACCGTGCCGCCCTGCTGGCGGCCTGCGCCCTGGCCGCGGCCGTGCTGGCCTCGGCCGTGGCGGTCATCTACGTGAAATACCTGACCCGGGAGGAGTTCGGCACCCTGCAACAGGTGCGCGCCACGCGCGATGCCCTGGACGTGGAATGGGGCCGGCTGCAGATCGAAGAGGCGGCACTGACCTCGCACACCCGTATCGAAGACAGCGCCCGCAACCAGCTGGATATGATCATGCCCGCCGGTGGCGAGGTGCGCGTGGTGGAGGTCCCGCCGATCCAGGGGGGCGACGATGCGCTTTGAGCAACGCAGCAGCCGCGAGCGCATGAAGGCACGCCTGCGCCGCGCCGAGCTGGCCCGGCGCAAGCCGCCGAGCTTCACCGCGCGGCGCGCCGCGCTGGGGCTGATGCTCACCGCGGCCTGCCTGGCCGTCGTGGCCGCGGCCTTCCAGCGGCAGGTGCTGGAGAACGAGTTCCTGCGCGACGAGGGCGAGAAGCGCTTCCTGCGCGAGCGCGTGATCGCCGCCCGCCGGGGCATGATCACCGACCGCAACGGCGAGCCGCTGGCAATCAGCACATCCATGTCCACCGTCTGGGCGGACCCGCAGTTGCTTGCACAGCGCCGCGACGCGCTGCCGGCGCTGGCCAGGGCCCTGGCGGCGCCAAGCGGCGAGCTGGACGCACGGCTGAGTGGCTACCTCGAACAGGGGCGCCGCTTCATGTACCTGCGGCGCCGGGTGGCGCCGAACCGCGCCTACGCGGTGCAGCAGGTCATCGACGACCTCCACCTCGCCGGCGTCGGCATGGACACCGAGTACCGCCGCTTCTATCCGGGTGGCGAGATGTTCGGCCAGCTGGTGGGCTTCACGAACGTGGACGACATCGGCCAGGAGGGCATAGAGCTGGTCTTCGAGGACCGGCTGCGCGCCGCGCCGGGCAAGCGCCGCGTCATCCAGGACGGCCGCGGCCGCGTCGTCGAAGAGGTGGAGCAGATCAGGCCGCCGAGCCACGGCCAGGACCTGGCGCTCAGCCTGGACCGGCGCCTGCAGTTCCTCGCCTACCGCGAGCTCAAGCGTGCCGTCGCCCAGCACCGCGCCAAGTCCGGCACCGCCGTGTTGCTGGACATCACGACGGGCGAGGTCCTGGCGATGGTCAACCAGCCGGCCTTCAACCCCAATGCGGCGCGCAGCGAGCCGGTGGAGAATCGCCGCAACCGGGCGCTGACCGACGTGTTCGAGCCCGGCTCGACCATGAAGCCATTGGTGGTGGCCACCGCCCTGGAGGCTGGGCTCATCAACCCGCGCACGCCGGTGAGCACCGCACCCGGCGTGCTGCACCTGGGCCACAACCGGGTCAAGGACATCCGCAACTACGGCCTGCTCACGGCCACTGGCGTGATCACCAAGTCCAGCAACGTCGGCGTGGTGAAGATCGCTCAGCGCATGGATCGGGCGATGCTTTGGCAGACCTACAGCCGGCTCGGCTTCGGCCGCATCACCGGTGTCGAGTTCCCGGGCGAGCGCACCGGCTTCCTGCCGCACTACGCGGGCTGGTCGCGCTTCGAGCACGCGACCCTGGCCTTCGGCTATGGACTCAGCATGACCTCGCTGCAGCTGGCGCAGGCCTATGCTGTGGTCGCCAACGACGGCATGCGCCTTCCTGTGACCCTGCAGCGCCGCGATGCCGTGCCCGCGGGCGAGCGGGTGTTCTCGGTGGCAACCGCCCGCGCCGTGCGCGCGATGATGGAGACGGTCGTCTCCAACAAGGGCACCGCGCGGCGCGCGATGATCGCGGGCTATCGTGTCGGTGGCAAGACCGGCACCGCGAAGAAGGCCACTGGCCGCGGCTATGCGCCCGGCAAGTATCAGGCGGTGTTTGCCGGCATGGCGCCCATCTCCGAGCCCCGCTTCGTGATGGTGGTGATGATCGACGAGCCTCAGGGCAAGTACTACTACGGCGGTATCGTCGCGGCGCCCACCTTCGCCAAGGTCATGCAGGCCGCGCTCAGGCTCTACAACGTGGCCCCTGACGACCCGCAGGCGGAGCTGCTGCTGGCGGGCCTGAGGCGCGAGGCGGGGCGATGAGCGTGCCGGGCTCGATGGCAAGCATGTCGTCGCGACGGCAGGTCGAGCTCGGGGGAAGGCTGTCGTGGGCCGGTACCTGGGATGTGGGGCCCACTGCCGACAGCCGCGGCGACGGTCGTGGCCGGCTTTTCGGGTCGCTTCGGGGGGAGCGGCGTGACGGTCACGGCCTTGTTGCCAGGGAGGGACTGGCCAGGGAGGCCCAGCCCAGGGAGCCCCTGCCTGTCCGCTCCGCGGGGAGGGCGTGCTGATGCTGCTCTGGCTCACCGACTGGCTCGGCCAGTACGACAGCGGCTTCTACGTCTTCCGGTATCTCACGCTGCGCACCATCCTCGGCGTGTTGACGGCACTCGGCATCTCGCTGCTCGTGGGCCGGCCCATGATTCGCTGGCTCAGCAGCTACAAGGTAGGCCAGGTGGTGCGCAACGACGGCCCGGAGAGCCACTTCTCCAAGGCCGGCACGCCGACCATGGGCGGCACCCTGATGCTGGTGTCCATCGGCGTCGCGACCCTACTCTGGGCAGACCTGCACAACCGGTTCGTCTGGGTGGTCCTGGTCACGACCATGGGCTTCGGCACCATCGGCTTCGTCGACGACTACCGCAAGCTGGTGCTGCGCGACCCAAAGGGCCTATCCGGGCGCTGGAAGTACTTCTGGCAGACCATCGTCGGCCTGGCTGCGGCGCTCTACCTGTACCTGAGCGCGACCACGCCTAGCGAGACGGCGCTCCTGGTGCCCTACGTCAAGGACGTCAGCATCCAGCTGGGTCCGCTGTTCGTGCTCTTCGCGTACTTCGTCATCGTCGGCACCAGCAACGCCGTCAACCTCACCGACGGACTCGACGGCCTCGCCGTGGTGCCGACGGCCATGGTTGCGGGCGGGCTCGGCATCATGGTGTACGCGGCAGGCCACACGGAGATCGCGGCGTACCTGCGCATACCCTATGTTGCAGACGTCGGCGAAGTGGTCGTGCTCTGCGGCGCCATCGCCGGGGCGGGCCTCGGCTTCCTGTGGTTCAACACCTATCCGGCGCAGGTGTTCATGGGCGACGTCGGCGCGCTGGCGCTGGGCGCGGCGCTGGGCGCCATCGCCGTCGTCGCCAAGCAGGAGCTGGTGCTCTTCGTCATGGGCGGGGTGTTTGTGCTGGAAACCGTCTCCGTGATGCTGCAGGTGGCCTCCTTCAAGCTCACCGGCAAGCGCATCTTCCGCATGGCGCCGCTGCACCACCACTACGAGCTCAAGGGCTGGCCCGAGCCGCGGGTCATCGTGCGCTTCTGGATCCTGACCGTCGTGCTGGTGTTGATCGGGCTGGCGAGCCTGAAGATCCGATGAGCATGCCCGGCCTCAGCCCCCCGGATCTGACGCCTAGGGCACTGGCCGGTACCAAGGTGCTGGTCGTCGGCCTGGGTCCCACCGGACTCTCCTGTGCGCGCTACCTGCACGCGCGAGGTGCCACCGTCGCCGTCAACGACAGCCGCGACGCACCGCCGGCCCTGCCGAGGCTTCGCGCCGAGCTGCCGGACATCGCGGTGATGCTCGGCGGATTCGACGACGCCGCCTTCGCCACTGCCGATGTGGTGATCGTCGGTCCGGGCCTGCCGATGACGACACCAGCGGTGGCCAGGGTCATGGCCGCCGGCACCCCGGTGGTGGGCGACGTGGAGCTCTTCGCTCAGGCCGTGCAGGGGCCCGTGGCTGGGATCACCGGCACCAACGGCAAGAGCACGGTGACTACGCTGCTGGGCCAGATGGCGCTCGCCACGGGCAGGCGCACCGGCATCGGCGGCAATCTCGGCGAGCCCGTGCTGAACCTGCTCGCGGACGACGTCGAGTTGTATGTCATCGAATTGTCCAGCTTCCAGCTCGAGACCACGCACTCGCTGCCGCTGGTCACGGCCACCCTGTTGAATCTGTCGCCGGACCACATGGACCGCTACCCGGATCTGGCCGCCTACGCCGCCGCCAAGCGGCGCATCTTCGCGCACGCGGCGAGTGCAGTCGTGAACCGCGATGATGCGGCTTCCGTGCGCCTCGCAGCAGGGGTCGCCCGACAGACCGGCTTCACCCTGAGCGAGCCGGCGCTCGCAGACGACTGGGGCATCTGCGGCCACCGCGGGAGCCGCTGGATCTGCCGGGGCGAGGAGGCCGTGCTGCCGGTGGACGATCTGGTCCTGCCCGGCACCCACAACCTCGCCAACGCGCTGGCAGCCCTGGCGCTCGGCGAGCGCTGCGGCCTGGCGCGCGAGCCGATGCTGGACGTCCTCCGGCGCTTCCGTGGGCTGTCGCACCGAAGCCAACTGGTGGCGGACCACAATGACATCCGTTGGATCGACGATTCCAAGGGCACCAACCCCGGTGCCACCGTGGCGGCACTGGGCGGGCTGGTACCTGACCCGGCCCGCGGCAAGGCGGTGCTCATCGCCGGTGGCGACTGCAAGGACGCCGACTTTTCGCCCTTGCCGCCGGCCGTGCGCCGCGCCGCCCGGGCCGTCGTGCTCATCGGTCGCGACGCGGACGACCTCGCCGCCGTGCTGGCGAGCACCGTGCCGCTGCACCGGGCCGCAGCCATGGATGAAGCCGTGCGCAAGGCCGCCGCACTGGCCAGGCCCGGCGACTGCGTGCTGCTCTCGCCGGCCTGTGCGAGCTTCGACATGTTCGACGACTACCGCCATCGCGGGCGTGTCTTCGCCGAGGCGGTTGCGAGGTGGGTGCCATGAGTCAGGCGATGTCGGCCGCGGCGCGTCCGGGCGCGCGCCGCCGGCGCCGCCAGGATCGGCAGGAGCCGGTGCTGGACGCCGGTCTGCTGGTGGCCGTGCTCTTCCTGCTTGGGCTGGGGCTCGTCATGGTGACCTCGGCGTCCATGCCCATGGCAGACCGCAACTTCCAGGATCCCTTCTTCTTCGTGCTGCGCCACGGCATGGCGCTGGGCCTGGCGCTTGCTTTCGGCGCGCTCTGCTTCGCCTTGCCGCTCAAGATCTGGGAAGCAGCGGGACCGCTCCTGATGCTGCTCGGTATCGGCCTGCTGCTGTTGTTGCTGGTACCAGGTGTCGGGCGCACCGTCAACGGCGCGACGCGCTGGATTCCCTTGGGCGTTCTGAGCCTGCAGCCCTCGGAGATGATCAAGCTGACCAGCGTGCTGTACTTGAGCGGCTACTTGGTGCGCAAGCAGCTGGAGGTGCAGATGAGCCTGATGGGCTTCCTGCGGCCGATGGTGCTGATCGGTATCGCCTGCGCCCTGATCATGCTGCAGCCGGACTTCGGCACGACGGCCGTAATCCTCGCCGCGAGCATGGGTCTCTTGTTCCTCGGCGGGGTCAGCGTGCTGAGCTTCGTGGTGCTCGGCATGCTGGTGCTCGCCGGATTGGCAGCGCTGATCGTTACCGAGCCCTATCGGCTGACGCGGGTCACCTCCTTTCTCGACGCCTTCGACGACCCGTTCAACACCGACTACCAGCTGAGTCAGGCGCTGATCGCCTTCGGCCGCGGCGAGTGGCTGGGCGTGGGCCTCGGCCATGGCATCCAGAAGCAGTTCTACCTGCCTGAGGCGCACACGGACTTCCTGCTCGCCGTGATCGGCGAGGAGTTCGGCCTGCTGGGCGTGCTCGTCGTCGTCATCCTGTTCGCCTTCATCACCTGGCGCGCCTTCGAGATCGGTGCCCGCGCCCGCCACCAGGGGGACCTGTTCTCCTGCTATGCGGCGCACGGCTTCGGGCTGCTGGTGGGACTCCAGGCCTTCATCAACGTCGGCGTCAACACCGGGCTCCTGCCCACCAAGGGGCTGCCGCTGCCCTTCATGAGCTACGGCAGCAACGCGCTGATCGTCGCCTTGATGGCCATGGGCCTGCTCTTGCGCATCGACTTCGAGCTGCGCCGCAAGGCCGTGGAGCCGATCCCCGAGGGCAGCGTCCACCGCGAGCGCCCGCTGCCGCCCGCACCTGTGCTGCGCGAGCGCCATAGACGCGAGCGGGGGGCCACATGGCGGCGTGCGTAGCGGTCATGGCCGGCGGCACTGGCGGGCACGTGTTCCCGGCCCTCGCGGTCGCCGAGGTGCTGCGTGCGCGCGGCGCCGAGGTATTCTGGATCGGCACAAGCGCCGGCATGGAGGCGCGGCTGGTGCCGGAGCACGGCTTCGAGATGGAGTGGGTCGGCATCCAGGGCGTGCGCGGCAAGGGCGTCAAGGCGCTGCTGACGGCGCCCTGGCAGCTCGCCGCCGCGGTCCGCGAGGCGGCGACCATCCTCAGGCGCCGGGCGCCGCAGACCGTTCTCGGCATGGGCGGCTTCGTCGCCGGCCCAGGCGGGCTCGCCGCCAGGCTACAGAGCCGCGCCCTGGTGATCCAGGAGCAGAACAGCGTGCCCGGTCTCACCAACCAGTGGCTCGCGCGCGTCGCCGATCGGGTGTTCGAGGCCTTCCCGGGCAGCTTCCCGGCGCGCCGCCGCGCTATCCTCAGCGGCAACCCGGTGCGCGCCGCCATCGCCATGCTCCCGGCGCCCGCCGAGCGGCTGCGCGCCCGCCGGGGCCGGCCGCGGCTCCTGGTGGTGGGCGGCTCCCTCGGCGCTAAGGCGCTGAACGAGACGGTGCCGGCGGCGCTGGCGCTGATAGACCAAGACGACCGCCCCGCGGTGCGCCACCAGGCCGGCGAGAAGACGCTCGTGGTGGCGCGCCGCGCCTACGCCGATGCTGGTGTCGCCGCGGAGGTGACACCCTTCATCGCGGACATGGCCGAGGCCTACGCCTGGGCGGACCTGGTCGTCTGCCGCGCCGGCGCGCTCACGGTGTCCGAGATCGCCGCCGCCGGGCTTGCCGCCATCTTCGTGCCCTTCCCCTTCGCGGTGGACGACCACCAGGTGGGCAACGCCCGCTGGCTCAGCGACGCCGGCGCGGCGCGGCTCATGATCCAGCAGGACCTGACCCCAGTGCTGCTGGCGGCACAGCTGCGCGAGCTGCTCGGCGACCCCGACCGACGCCTGGCCATGGCCGAGGCCGGTCGCGAGCGGGCGCAGAGGGACGCGGCGGAGCGCATTGCCGATGCCTGCCTGGAGTTGGCTGCAGGCTCGGAGCCGTCCGCATGATCGGTCAGGACGCTCACCGATCAGTGCCTCGGGCACCCGGGGCCCAGGGTCAAGGGTCGCGTGCGGCCCCGCTCTCGCCGCATCGGCGCTCGGCCCCCGGCGCTCGGCCCCTCGGCATTGGCCCTTGGACCTCTCCTGCCGCCGCACCCCTTGGGTCGCGTGCGCGGCCGCCTGGGAGCACCGCGCCGTGAACGCCCACCGAGCGCATAGCGCGAGCTACATGGGCCGCATGCGCCGGCTGCACTTCATCGGCATCGGTGGCGCCGGCATGAGCGGCATCGCCGAGCTGATGGCCAACCTGGGCTACGAGGTGCAGGGCTCGGACCGCCGCGCGAGCGCGGTTACCGACCGGCTGCACCTCCTGGGCGTCGAGGTCTTCATCGGCCACGACGCCACCCATGTGGCCGATGTGGATGCGGTGGTGGTGTCCACCGCCATCGATTCCGCCAACGCCGAGATCGTCGCCGCCCGGGCCGCGCGCATCCCTGTGGTACGCCGCGCCGAGATGCTCGCCGAGCTGATGCGCTTCCACTACGGCGTTGCCGTGGCCGGCACCCACGGCAAGACCACGACCACCAGCCTGATCGCAAGCATCCTGGCGGAGGACGACCTGGACCCGACCTTCGTCATCGGTGGGCTGCTCAACAGCGCCGGGGCCAATGCTCGCCTCGGCACCAGCAAGTACCTGGTGGCGGAGGCCGACGAGAGCGACGCGTCGTTCTTGTTCCTGCAGCCGATGCTGGCCGTGGTGACGAACATCGACGCCGACCACATGCATACCTACTGCGGCGACTTCAATCGGCTACGCAACACCTTCGTCGACTTCCTGCATCACCTGCCCTTCTACGGCCTGGCCGTGCTGTGCGTGGACGACGACGAGGTCGCATCCCTGGTGCCCATGATCTCGCGGCCCGTGGTCACCTACGGCACCCGCGCCGACGCCGACGTCCGCGCCGACAATGTCCGCCAGCAGGGCACGCGCATGCATTTCGATGCACAGCTGCCGGGCGGCGCCGTGCTGCACATAGAGCTCAACCTGCCGGGGCGACACAACATGCTGAACGCGCTCGCGGCGATCGCCGTCGGCCTGGAGCTGGGCGTGGACGAGGACGCCATCCGTAGCGCGCTGGCGGGCTTCCAGGGCGTGGGCCGGCGCTTCGTCGTGAGCCACTGCCACCTGCGCGGCGAGCGCGATGTCACCCTGATCGACGACTATGGCCACCACCCCACCGAGTTGGCCGCCACCATGGCCGCCGCCCGCGGCAGCTGGCCGAAGCGACGGCTGGTGCTGGTGTTCCAGCCGCACCGCTACACCCGCACCCAAGAGCAATTCGACGACTTCGTGCACGTCCTCTCGGCGCCGGATGTCCTGGTGCTCTGCGAGGTCTACCCCGCCGGCGAGCAGCCCATTCCCGGCGCCGACGGCCGCAGCCTGGCGCGTGCCATCCGCGCCCGTGGCCGGCTCGACCCGATGTTCGTGCAGGACCTGGGCGAGGTGGAGGAGGTGCTGGAGGCGACACTCGCCGACGGCGACGTGGTGCTGGTGTCCGGCGCGGGCGACATCGGCGGTCTCGCCGCACGGCTGCCGCAACTGCTGGAGGACGGAGGTGACGACGATGCGACCTAATCCCGGCGCTGCCGGTGGCACGCTGCTGCGGAGCCGCCGGCTCGGCAGTCTCGGCCTGCACCTCGGCTGCGGCGAGCCGCTGTCCACGACCCTGGCACAGTGCGGTGACGCGCCGCGGGTCCGCCCGGCCGCCGCATCCGACCCTGGCCCCGGCTTGTCGGCGCGACGGCCCCGACACCCGGATTGGCGGCCATGACCGATCAGGCCGGACAGCAGGCACTGCGGGGCGAGCTGCGCCGCGACGAGCCGCTGGCCAAGCACACCAGCTGGCGCGTAGGGGGTCCGGCGGCGCAGCTGTACCGTCCGGCGGACCGGGAAGACCTGCTGGCCTTCCTGCGCACCCTGCCGGCGGCCCAGCCCCTGCTCTGGCTCGGGCTTGGCAGCAACCTGCTCGTGGACGACAGCGGCTGGCCCGGCACCGTCATCGAAACCCAGGGCTGCCTCATGGACATGGAAGCCATTGGACCGGGAAGGCTGCGCTTCGAAGCCGGGGTGCCCTGCGCCAAGGCGGCGCGCTTCGCCACCCGGCAAGGGCTGGTGGGCATCGAGTTCCTGGCCGGCATCCCCGGCACCATCGGCGGCGCATTGGCCATGAACGCCGGTGCCTGGGGCGGTGAGACCTGGCCGCAGGTGGCGCTGGTGCGCACCGTAGACCGCGCCGGCAGCGTCCGCGAGCGCCTGCCCGCGGACTTCGAGGTGGGCTACCGGGAGGTGGTGATCCCGGAAGGCGAGTGGTTCCTGGAGGCGGAGATGCAGCTGACACCGGGTGACACCGAGGCCGCCCTGGCGCGCATCAAGGCGCTGCTGGCGCGCCGCGCCGCCACCCAGCCGACGGGTCTGCCGAGCTGCGGCTCGGTGTTCCGCAACCCGCCCGGCGACCACGCGGCGCGGCTCATCGAGGCTTGCGGGCTCAAGGGGCGGCGCTCGGGGGGGGCGGAGGTTTCGCGCAAGCACGCGAATTTCATCATCAACACCGGCAACGCCACGGCACGCGACATCGCGCGGCTCATCGCGGCTGTACAGGCCGAGGTGCAGCGACGCCACGGCGTCCGCCTGATACCCGAGGTCCGTCGGGTGGGAGACTTCCAATGACGACGCTCGATCCGCCCATGCTCGATCCGGCGCGCTTCGGCAAGGTGGCCCTGCTGCTGGGCGGCGACGCCGCAGAGCGCGAGATCTCGCTCAAGAGCGGCGCCGCGGTTGCCGCGTCGCTTCGACGCAGCGGGGTCGAGGTGCAGGAGATCGACCCCGGCCCGGACGTGCTGGAGGTGCTGCGCCTTGGCGGCTTCGCGCGCGCGTTCATCATCCTGCATGGCCGCGGCGGCGAGGACGGACAGATCCAGGGCGCGCTCGCACGCATCGGCCTGCCGCACACCGGCTCCGGCGTGCTGGGCTCCGCCATCGGCATGGACAAGTACCGCACCAAGCTGCTCTGGGCCGGCGCCGGTATCCCGACGGCGGACTTCGTCCTGCTCCACGGCGAGGCCGACCTGCCGGCGGTGGAGCGGCTCGGCTTCCCGCTGATGATCAAGCCCTCACGGGAGGGGTCCAGCATCGGCATGACCAAGGTGGAAGACGCCGCGGCCTTGGCCGATGCCTGGCGGGCAGCGGCGCGCTACGACCGCACCGTGCTGGCCGAGCGTTGGCTGCCGGGGGACGAGCTCACCTGCGCCATCCTCCAGGGCGAGGCCTTGCCCCTGCTGCGCCTCGAGACGCCCAACGGCTTCTACGACTACGAGGCCAAGTACTGCTCCGACAGCACCCGCTACCACTGCCCCTGCGGCTTGTCGGCGCGGCGCGAGCACGAGCTGCAAGGGCTCTGCGTGCGTGCCTTCGACGCGGTCGGCGCCACCGGCTGGGGCCGGGTGGACTTGATGCTGGATGCCGAGGGCGACCCCAAGCTGCTGGAGGTCAACACGGTGCCGGGCATGACCGATCACAGCCTGGTGCCCATGGCCGCCAAGGCCGCGGGCATCGACTTCGACGCGCTATGCCTGCGCATCCTGGCCACCAGCCTCGGCGCCGACGCGGAGGCGCTCGCATGAGCGAGGCGCCGACACCGACCCGGGCGCAGACACCGGCCGAGCCGGAAGGTGCTCCCGCGCCGCCGCCGCCGAGCAGCCTCGCGCTCATCGGACGGCTGCTCACGGCGGTGACCATCATCGGCACCCTCATCGGTACCGGGTTCTTGGCGCTGCACTGGGAGCCACGGCTGTTGCCCATCCGTGTCGTCACGGTAGACGGCGAGATGCAGGGACTCTCCCGCGAGTCCCTGCAGCACACGATTGCCGAGCACATCGACGGCGGCATCCTGACCCAAGACCTGGCGAGGCTCAAGCAGCGCGTGGAAGACTTGCCCTGGATCCACCGCGCCAGCGTGCGGCGGATCTGGCCGGACCGACTGGTGTTCGCCGTCGCCGAGCACGAGGCCATCGCGCAGTGGGGCGACAACGGGCTGGTGACGGTGGACGGCATCGTCTTCCGCCCCCGCGATGGCCGGTTGCCGGCGGGGCTGGTGCGGCTCGACGGCGCCGAAGACATGGCGCCCGAGGTGGTGGAGCGCTACCAGGGCTGGCATCCGCTGCTCGCCGAGCTGGGGCTGATCGTCGACTCGGTAGCTCGCGACGCACGCGGCGACTGGACCCTCACCCTGCTCGGCGGCACCGAGCTGTACCTGGGCACCGAGAACATCGAGACGCGCTTCAAGCGGCTGCTCGCCGCCTACCCGCAGGTGGAGGCCATCGGTGTCCCCATCCGCATCGACCTGCGCTACAGCAATGGCTTCGCGGTGCGCTGGATACCGCGGGCCAAGGCAGCGTCCGACCGCGTGGCCGCAAACATTACTCGGGAACGGAGCTGACTTGCATGGCCAGACGTAGTGAGAAGAACCTGTTGGTGGGGCTCGACATCGGCACCTCGAAGGTGACCGCGCTGGTCGGCGAGCTCAAGGCCGACGACACCATCGACATCATCGGCATCGGCAACCACCCGTCCCATGGCTTGAAGAAGGGTGTGGTGGTGGACATCGAGTCCACGGTGCAGTCCATCCAGCGTGCCATCGAGGAGGCGGAGCTGATGGCCGGCTGCGAGATCCATTCGGTGCACGCCTGCATCGCCGGTAACCATGTTCGCAGCCTGAACTCCCATGGCATCACCGCGATCAAGGACCACGAGGTGGTGCAGGCAGACGTGGACCGGGTCATCGACGCGGCCCGCGCGGTGGCGATCCCGGCGGACCAGAAGATCCTGCACATCCTGCCTCAGGAATTCATCATCGACGACCAGGACGGCATCCGCGAGCCCATCGGCATGTCCGGCGTGCGCTTGGAAGCGCGCGTGCACATGGTCACCGGCGCCGTCAGCGCCGCACAGAACATCGTCAAGTGCATCCGCCGCTGCGGCCTGGAGGTGGACGACCTGGTGCTCGGCCAGCTCAGCTCCAGCTACGCCGTGCTCGGCGACGACGAGAAGGAGCTGGGCGTCTGCCTGGTGGACATCGGCGGCGGCACCACGGACCTCGCAGTGTTCACCGACGGCGCCATTCGGCATACCGCCTGCATTCCCATCGCCGGCGATCAGGTCACCAACGACATCGCGGTGGCCCTGCGCACGCCCACCCAGCATGCCGAGCAGATCAAGATCCGCCACGCCTGCGCGCTCTCCTCCAAGGGCGTTGCCGAGGACATCGAGGTGCCCAGCATCGGCGAGCGGCCTGCACGCCAGCTCTCGCGCCAGACCCTGGCCGAGGTGGTAGAGCCGCGCTACGAGGAGCTCCTGAACCTGCTCCAGGGCGAGCTCCGACGCAGCGGCTTCGAGGACCTTGTCGCCGGTGGCGTCGTGCTCACCGGGGGCAGCGCCAAGATGGTCGGCCTCGTGGAGCTGGCGGAGGAGATCTTTCACATGCCGGTGCGCATCGGCGTGCCGCAGTACGTGACCGGGCTCGAGGACAGCATCGCCGACCCGGTCTACTCCACCGGCGTCGGCTTGCTCATCTACGCGCAGCAGCATCGGTTCGCCGCCGGCTCCGAATACGCGGAGCCGGCCGGCTTCTGGGGGCGGTTGCGCAGGTTCCTTGGCGGTTGAGCGGGAGACCGCGCAGGCGGCCCCGGAGCGCGGCGCGGGAATGCCCCGCTCGATGAGCACGCGGTACTCGCGGGTCAGGCGGGCCGCCGCGGTCAGCAGGAGTCGGGCGTATCCACCCCGCGGCCCGAGGGGACGGCACATCAGGCAGGCAACAGCAAGCGACACTAGAGGCACAACCTATGTTCGAGCTCATGGATACCCAGACTCAGACCGCCGTCATCAAGGTCATCGGCGTCGGTGGCGGCGGTGGCAATGCGGTCAACCACATGGCCGCGTCCAGCATCGAAGGCGTGGACTTCATCTGCTGCAACACCGACGCGCAGGCGCTCGACAACGCCACCGTCAAGACCATCCTGCAGCTCGGCGCCGGCATTACCAAGGGCCTCGGCGCCGGCGCCGACCCGGACATCGGCCGCAAGGCCGCGGAAGAGGACCGCGACCGCATCAAGGATGCGCTGGAGGGCGCCGACATGGTGTTCATCACCGCCGGCATGGGCGGCGGCACTGGTACGGGCGCGGCGCCGGTCGTGGCCGAGGTGGCCCGCGAGCTCGGCATCCTGACCGTCGCCGTCGTCACCAAGCCCTTCCCCTTCGAGGGCGGCAAGCGCAGCAAGGTGGCCACAGACGGCATCCATGAGCTGGCCAAGCATGTGGACTCGCTGATCACCATCCCGAACGAGAAGTTGCTGCAGGTCCTCGGCAAGGAGATGACCCTGCTCAGCGCCTTCAGTGCCGCCAACGACGTGCTGCTGAATGCCACCCAGGGCATCGCCGAGCTGATCACCCGACCGGGGCTGATCAACGTCGACTTCGCCGACGTCAAGACCGTGATGTCCGAGATGGGCGTGTCCATGATGGGCACTGGCGCGGCGAGCGGCGACAACCGCGCCCGCGAGGCCGCCGAGGCCGCGATCAACAGCCCACTGCTGGAGGATATCGACCTCGCCGGCGCCCGCGGCATCCTGGTGAATATCACCGCGGGCCTGAGCCTGTCCATCGGCGAGTTCGACGAGGTGGGCAACACCGTGCGCGACTTCGCCGACGACGAGGCCACTGTGGTCGTGGGTACCGTCATCGACCCAGAGCTTGACGAGGAGCTGCGCGTGACCGTCGTGGCCACCGGCCTCGGCTCGAAGCCGGCGAGCATGGCCAGCGACGAGCCGAAGATGCGCCTGGTGAACAACACCGATGCCGACGCCGTGACCCCGGACTATCGCGACATGGACCAGCCCGCCTACATACGCAACAAGCGGCTGGCGGCGGCAGGCGGTGCGGACGCGGGCTCCGAGCTCGACTACCTGGACATCCCCGCCTTCCTGCGCCGCCAGGCCGATTGAAGCGTCCCGGCCGGGGGCGCCGATGGCTCGACGCCCCCGGCGTACAGTTTCGTTTCGCACGACCCGGCGCATCCTGCCCAGCCTCCGGGCCCTGGCCCCGACGCCACGCGATCGCTGCCGGGGACAAACCGGCACGATTGTCCAGATTCTTCTTGATCTAGGATTGATCTAGGACAATCCCTATCACGAAAAAGATAGATTAAACAGTCGTTTCTCTTGATCTCGAATTTGGTGCTTGATAATAATTCGGGAAAACCCTAACCTATCCTGGAAGCGAGGCGATGGGGCGGCACGGCCGTCGTGCGACCCGGTGTCCCATCCGCCATTTCCCAACACTAGGGCACCATCGGTTCCGCTCGGGCGCCGCACAAGCGGACCACCTGATCGAAGGAAGTTGGAGCCAACCGGCAGGGGGGAGCGACCGTGATCCGCCAACGCACGTTGAAGAATAGCATTCGGGCCACCGGCGTCGGACTGCATACCGGCACCAAGGTGTTTCTGACCTTGCGCCCGGCAGCCCCGGACACGGGGATCGTGTTCCGGCGGGTCGATCTCCACCCGCCGGTGGACATCCCGGCCTGCCCGGCGCGGGTGGGCGACACGCGCCTGTCGACGACGCTGGAGGCCCAGGGCGCGCGCGTGTCGACAGTCGAGCACCTGCTCTCCGCCTTCGCCGGACTCGGTATCGACAACGCGTACGTGGACGTGAGCGCCGGTGAAGTGCCCATCATGGACGGCAGCGCCGGTCCTTTCGTCTTCCTGCTGCAATCCGCCGGTATCGAGGAGCAGCACCGCCCGAAGCGCTTCATCCGCATCAAGCGCCCCGTGTCCGTCGAGGACGGGGACAAGTATGCCCGCCTCGAGCCCTATGACGGCTTCCGCGTGGGCTTCTCCATCGACTTCGAGCACCCGGCCTTCACGTCCCGTGCCCAAACCGCGGTGGTGGACTTTTCCAGCGCCTCCTTCGTCAAGGAGGTCAGCCGCGCCCGGACCTTTGGCTTTCTGCGCGACATCGAGGCACTGCGGGCGCAGAACCTCGCCCTCGGCGGCAGCCTGGACAATGCGGTGGTCGTGGATGACTTCCGCGTCCTGAACGATGACGGCCTGCGTTACGAGGACGAGTTCGTCAAGCACAAGATCCTAGACGCCATCGGTGACCTCTACCTCCTGGGTCGTCCACTCATCGGCGCCTTCGTCGGTTACAAGTCGGGCCACGCGCTGAACAATCGGCTGTTGCGGGAGTTGCTCGCGCACGCAGACGCCTGGGAGGAGGTCACTTTCGATGATCCGGCGCAAGTCCCGATCCGCTTCGGCCAGCCGGCCCTTGCGGGATAAGCGCGCGGAGCGGCCCTCGGACGAGCGCCCGATGGGCGCCCAATGAGGGTTCGGCCGATCCCGGCCTAGCGGTGCCCGGGCACCGGGCGAGGGCGCAGGGGGTGAGCGATGACTCAATGCGAGCGCCGCAAGGACCTGGCCAGCCGACGCAGACTGGCGGCCAAGGGCCTGTCGCCGAGGGCATCTGCCGTCTGCTCCAAGACCCGCGCCGCACCCATGCCGGCGCTCGGCGCAGGCCGTAGATCCGCACCCTCCCGGGTCGCCAGCACCACCGGCTGCGCACGGACCCGACAAGTCTCCACCGCCTCGCCCTGTTCGGCGAGTAGCTCGGCGAGCAGGGGCAGGAACTGCGGCGAGAGAAACCTCAGTCGATCCACCCACGCGGGGGAATCACAGCTCAAGGTCAGTTGGCCATCCTCGAGGGTGGCCTGCACGCAATGCCGGGCAAGGGACGAAGGCAATAGCGAGCGGACGCGCTCGAGTAGGGCGTCGCGCCGCGAAAGCTCCAGCAGCAACGCCGCGACCGCGTCGCTGCCCTGCAGGAATCCACGGATGTGTCGGGCCTTTGCTTGCATGGACCGCTTCTGGATTGATGGCCGGTGCGAGTCCTTGCACAGCAAGCGACGCGCCCCGGTACCAAGACTTGGGGGGCGAGGCCGGCGCCATGTCCGGCGCCCATTCGAGCGCTGTGACGAGCGCGCTCTGAGACCTCGCGGAAACGAAACGAAATGAAGAGCGTACCAAACAGATGCAACATTCAACGACACGCAGCCCCGTGGCCGACGCCGGCCATGTGTCGGTCGTTCTGCTGGCCATTATGGCGACTGCGCTGGGCGCCGGCGGCCTGGGATTCTGGCTCGGCAAAGATCGTCTCGCCGATCCCGAGCTTAGGCCGGCCGAGCGGGTGACGCCCGTCATCGACACCCCCGCGGCGGACCGCACCGCCGCCGACATCGATGCGATCGCTGCACGCGTGGGCGCCCTGCAGGCCGAGATCATGCGTATCAACACACTGGGTCAGCGACTGGTAGAGATGGCCGGACTGGACGAGGAAGAGTTCGATTTCATCCATCCGGCACCCGCCGGCGGTCCGGAAGAGGCCGTACTGCGCCCCAACAATGTCGACGACGTGGCCCAAGACTTGGCGAAGGTGCTGTCCGAGCTGGACGATCGCAAGCGCAAGCTGGTGCTGCTCGAGACGCTCATCATGGAACGCGATCTCAAGCGCCACTCCACGCCCGAGGGATGGCCGCTGGGTGTCGGAGGGGTGGTCACGTCGAGATTCGGCTATCGACGCCACCCCATCACGGGCCGCAGGAGCATGCACAAGGGCATCGACATCGCCGCAAAGACCGGCACCGACATCCTCGCGATGGCCGACGGCATCGTGATCTTCTCTGGCCGCAAGGGCGGCTATGGCAACATCGTCGAGGTGCGCCACGCCAATGGCCTGGAGACGCGCTACGCGCACAACAGCCGCAATCTGGTCAAGGAAGGCGACATGGTCCGCAAAGGTCAGGCGATCGCCAAGCTCGGATCCACGGGCCGCTCCACCGGCCCGCACCTGCACTTCGAGGTTCGCCGCAACGGCGAGGCGGTGAATCCCATGCGATACCTCGACCTGAGCCGGAAATCCCGCGTCGCCCGACTCTAGGGACCGGGCGTCGCAAGACCGCCGCGCGCGCCTGTGGCACGCGCGGCGGTCTTGCGTTTCAGCGATCCGAGGAGATCCTGGTCTCGGCAGCGCGCGCCATCACCTTCCGGTATTCTGTAGCGACTCACTGGGCCGCTGAGCGCCTTTCGCGGGCAAGCCATGGGAATCAACCTGTTCAAGAAGATATTCGGCAGCCGCAACGACCGGCTGGTGAAGCGGCTGCTGACGACCGCAGCATCCATCAACGCCCGCGATGACGAGATCGCGGCCCTCTCGGACGCCCAGTTGCGGGCGCGCCTCGCGGGCCCCAGCGAGCAGGCCCGCGCCGGCACCGCGCTGGACGATCTGCTGCCGGAGGTCTTCGCCATCGTGCGCGAGGCCGGCAGGCGTGTGCTCGGCATGCGCCACTTCGACGTCCAGCTGGTGGGCGGCATGGTGCTGCACGACGGCAAGATCGCCGAGATGCGTACCGGCGAGGGCAAGACCCTGGTGGCCACCCTCGCCGCCAGCCTGAACGCGCTGCCAGGCAAGGGCGTGCACGTGGTGACGGTCAACGACTACCTCGCCCGCCGCGACGCGGCCTGGATGGGCCGGATCTACAACGCCTTGGGCCTGAGCGTCGGCGTCATCAACAGCTCCGGCGGACTCGGACCCGACACGGCCTCCTATGTCTACGACCCGAGCTTCGAGCCCCTAGACGGCGAGCACGGCCACCGGCACCTGCGCCCCTGTACCCGCCGCGAGGCCTATGCCACCCACATCACCTATGGCACCAACAACGAGTTCGGCTTCGACTACCTGCGGGACAACATGGCGTTCACGCCGGAGCAGCGGGTGCAGCGGGCTCCCTACTACGCCATCGTCGACGAGGTGGACAGCATCCTCATCGACGAGGCGCGTACGCCACTGATCATCTCCGGCCCGTCCGAGGGCAGCACGGACCTGTACAAGCGAATCGACCAGATCATCCCCAAGTTGACCCGCCAAGCGCCCATCACGAACGAAGAGGGCCAGCCGGACTTCGGTCCCGGCGACTTCTCTGTGGACGAGAAGGCGCGTCAAGTGTATCTCAGCGAAGAGGGCCACGAGAAGGTCGAGGCCATGCTCACCACGATGGGGCTGCTCGGTGAGGGCCAGAGCCTTTACGATGCCAGCAACATCGTCCTCATGCATCACGTGTATGCGGCGCTGCGCGCGCATGCACTCTTCCAGAAGAACGTGGACTACATCGTCCGCGACGGGCAGATCATCATCGTCGACGAGTTCACCGGCCGCACCATGCCTGGCCGGCGCTGGTCGGAGGGCCTGCACCAGGCCGTCGAGGCCAAGGAAGGGGTGCCCATACAGCCCGAAAACCAGACCATGGCATCCATCACCTTTCAGAACCTGTTCCGGCTCTACCCGAAGCTGGCGGGCATGACCGGCACCGCGGACACGGAGGCCTACGAGTTCCAGCAGATCTATGGCCTGGAAGTGGTGGTGATCCCCACCAATATGCCCATGGTCCGGGACGATCGCGGTGATCTGGTGTACCTGACACAGGAAGAGAAGTACCGCGCCATCACCGATGACATCAAGGACTGTGTGGAGCGCGCTCAGCCCGTGCTGGTGGGCACCGCCTCCATCGAGACCTCGGAGCTGGTGTCCAAGCTCCTCGATGGCGAAAGGATCGAGCACGAGGTCCTCAACGCCAAGCAGCACGAGCGTGAGGCGGGTATTGTCGCCCGCGC
The DNA here is from genome assembly GCA_028277905.1 of Chromatiaceae bacterium. GTDB lineage: Bacteria > Pseudomonadota > Gammaproteobacteria > Chromatiales > Chromatiaceae > Thiohalocapsa. Next base: position 29,265 of record JANQFI010000136.1, read on the forward strand.
CGGCGAGCCCAGTGCCGTCACCATTGCCACCAATATGGCGGGCCGCGGCACCGACATCGTGCTCGGCGGCAACCTCGACGCCGAGTTGGAGCGGGCCGAAGGCGCCGCGGAGCGCGAGCGCATCGGCGCGGATTGGAAGGCGCGCCACCAGCGCGTCATCGAGGCCGGCGGCCTGCATGTGATCGGCACCGAGCGGCACGAGTCCCGGCGCATCGACAACCAGCTGCGTGGCCGCGCCGGGCGCCAGGGCGACCCGGGCTCGTCGCGCTTCTACCTGTCGCTCAAGGACAACTTGATGCGCATCTTCGCCTCCGACCGGGTCGGGACCATGATGCAGAGGCTTGGCATGCAGGAGGGCGAGGCCATCGAGCATCCCTGGGTGACCAAGGCCATCGAAAACGCCCAACGCAAGGTGGAGGGGCGAAACTTCGACATCCGCAAGCAGCTGCTCGAGTACGACGACGTCGCCAACGATCAGCGCAAGGTCATCTATGAGCAACGCCGGGAGCTGATGGATGGCGAGGACATTGCCGAGACCGTCACTGCCATGCGAGCGGATGTGCTGAACGCGCTCGTCGATGGCTACATTCCGCCGCAGAGCCTGGAGGAGCAGTGGGACGTGCCCGGGCTGGGCCAAGCCCTGACGGACTTCTTCGGCGGCGACTGGCCCATCCAGCGCTGGCTCGACGAGGACCACGAGTTGCACGAAGAGACCCTACGCCTGCGCATCGCCGACACCCTGACGGCGTATTACGCGGACAACGAGAAGCTGGTCGGCGCTGCAACCATGCGCCAGATCGAGAAGGCGGTCATGCTACAGACCCTCGACAGCCAGTGGAAGGACCACCTCGCGCAGATGGATTACCTGCGCCAGGGCATTCATTTGCGCGGCTATGCGCAGAAGAACCCGAAGCAAGAGTACAAGCGCGAGGCCTTCGAGATGTTTACCGCCATGCTCGGAAGCATCAAAGAGGACGTGGTGAAGACCCTGTCGCGTATGCAGATCCGCTCGCAGGAAGAGCTGGCACCCTCCGAGCTCGCCGTCAATCCACCGCACAAACAGGCGTTCCAGTTCACGCACGAGTCCTTCACCGGCCTCGGCGCGCCGCGAGAGCCCGCTGCCGTCGGCGCCGGCGGCCAGCGGATGCATGCCCCCGCCCGCCGCCAGGCGGCCCAGGGCAGCGCGGGGCAGGCCGCACCCGCCACGGATCACCAGCCCTATGTGCGCAACGAGCGCAAGGTGGGCCGCAACGAGCCCTGTCCCTGCGGCTCCGGCAAGAAGTACAAGCAGTGCTGCGGCAAGGTAGCCTGAAACGCCATGTCGGGCCGCGCATCGCTGGCGTCAGGCTCGCCGCCACCGCCGCCGGCATCCGCTACCAGGGCCGCGATGATCTGGTGCTGCTGGAGCTCCCGTCCGGCGCCCAGACCTGCGCTGTGCTCACCACCAATGCCTTCTGCGCGGCTCCGGTGCAGCTGACGCGGACGCACTTGCGCCGGGGCCAGCCGCGCTACCTGCTGATCAACGCCGGCAACGCCAACGCCGGCACCGGGGCGCGCGGCCTGGCGGACGCCGAGACCTGCTGCAAGGCGCTCGCCAGCGCCGCCGACTGCGCCCCCGAACAGGTGCTGCCCTTCTCCACGGGAGTCATCGGCGAGTACTTGCCGGTACAGCGTGTCGCCGGTGCGCTGCCGCGGCTGCTGGACGAGCTCCGGGAGGACGGCTGGAACGCCGCCGCACGCGCCATCATGACCACCGACACCCGACCCAAGACGGCGGCCGTCCGCTGCGACCTCGGTGGGGCCGAAGCCAGCGTCGTCGGCATGGCCAAGGGCGCCGGCATGATCCGCCCGGACATGGCCACCATGCTCGCCTTCGTCGCCACAGATGCGGCGGTGCGGTCGGTGCTGCTGAACGAGTTGCTGCGCGCGGCGGTCGCCGATACCTTCAACGCCATCAGCGTCGACGGCGACACCTCGACGAATGACGCCTGCGTGCTCTGTGCGGCCGGTACCCTCCCCGGCGGGTCGGTGGTGACGGGCTCCGCCGCAGCTGCGGCCCTGGCCAAAGCCGTCCACGAGGTCTGCGAACGGCTCGCCACCGCCATCGTGCGCGACGGCGAGGGCGCCACCAAGCTTGTGACCATCGAGGTTGTGGAGGCGGGGACCGCCGCAGAGGCCCGTGCCGTTGCGGACAGCATCGCCCACTCGCCCCTGGTGAAGACCGCGCTCTTCGCGTCCGACCCCAACTGGGGCCGTATCCTCGCCGCGGTGGGGCGTGCCGGCGTCTGTGCCCTGGATATCGCGCGGGTGCGTATCTGGCTCGACGACGCCCTCATCGCCAGCGGCGGCTGTCGTGACCCAGGCTACACCGAGGCCGCCGGTCGCGCCGTGATGGCGCGGGACGCTTTTCGCATCCGCGTCGCCCTCGGTCGCGGCCATGCCAAGGCTCGCGTCATCACTTGCGACCTCAGCTACGACTATGTCCGGATCAACGCCGAGTACCGGACCTGAGCCAGCGTCCCAGGCCCGCGGCAAGGGCCGCATCCAGGTCGCCGCCGGTGCCCTGAGGGACGGCGCGGGCCGGGTGCTGGTGACGCGGCGGCCCGAGGGCGCTCATCAGGGCGGGCTTTGGGAATTCCCCGGCGGCAAGCTGGAGCCGGGCGAGCCTGTGCAGCTAGCCCTGGCGCGGGAGCTGCGCGAAGAGCTCGGCATCGAGGTACGCAGCGCCCGGCCGCTGATCCGCATCCACCACGACTATGGCGACCGCCAGGTGCTGCTGGACGTCTTTCTGGTCACCGAGTATACCGGCAGGCCGCGGGGCTTGGACAACCAGGCGCTGGACTGGATGCTGCCCGCGTCGATGGACGCCCGAGGCTTCCCCGCGGCCGACCGACCCATCATCCACGCGCTGCGATTGCCCGAACGCTACCTGATCACCGGGGCGGAGCCGCGCGACGAGGCGGCCTTCCTGCATCGGCTCGGGGCCGCTGTGCGGGCGGGTATCGAGATCGTGCAGCTGCGCCGCCACGACCTAGCCGATGCCGAGTATGCCCATCTTGCCCGCGCCGCGCTGTCTCTGTGCCGCGCGGCTGGCGCCCGTCTGCTGCTCAATCCTGCCCCTGCGCAGGGGGTCGAGCTGGCGCGCCGCATTGGCGCGGACGGGCTGCACCTGCGCGCCGAAGCGCTCCGGCGATACGCCTCACGTCCACCCGTTGGTGGCCTGGTGGGCGCCTCCTGCCACGATGGCGCGTCACTCCAGCGCGCCGCGGAGCTCGGGCTCGACTATGCACTGCTGGGGCCGGTGCTGCCCACCGCGACCCATCCGGACGCCGTGCCGCTCGGCTGGGCCGGCTTCGCCGCCCTGGCGGATACGGCAGTACTGCCTGTGTACGCCCTCGGCGGCATGCGCCCGGAGCATCTGGCGGCGAGCTTCGCGCATGGCGCCCAGGGCATCGCCGCCATCCGCGCCTTTTGGTAGAGGGCCTGAGGACTGCACCTGGCGTCGCGCTAGCTGCTCGTCATCGCCGCCATCAGCCGGCGGTAACGCCCCCAGTCGAAGGCCGGTCCCGGATCGGTCTTGCGGCCCGGCGCCACGTCGCTGTGGCCGACAATGCGCTCGCCGGTGATGGCCGGGAAGCGGTGCATGATCTCGGCAGTGGCCACGGCAAGCTGCCTGTACTGCGCAGCGGTGAAGGGGGTCTCGTCCGCCCCTTCCAACTCGATACCGATGGAATAGTCGTTGCAGTCGGCCCGCCCCTGCCAGCAGGAGCGGCCGGCATGCCAGGCGCGCTTGTGCAAGTCTACGAACTGCAGCGCCTCACCGTCGCGGCGGATGAACAGGTGCGCCGACACCGGGTTATCGGCGATGGCCGCGAAGTAGGGGTGCGCACCGACATCGAGCCGGCCGCAGAAGAGCTGCTCCACCCAGGGCCCACCGAAGTCTCCCGGCGGCAGCGAGATGTTGTGGATCACCAGCAGGTCGATCACCACCCCACCCGGCCGCTCGCCGAAGTTCGGCGACTCGACCCGGCGCGTCCGGGGCAGCCACCCGGCATTCCGCGCGCGCCCCCATGCAGACGTCGGCTCGTCCATGCGTGCGCTCACCCGGCCTGCCGCTTCATGACATGGCGCACGCGGATGGGCTCGCGATCGAACATGGTCAGATCTCCTCCTCCAGCTTCATCGCGAGCATCCGAATCTGGTGACTAATGCCCAGGGCGTCCTCCAGGTCCACTTGAAAAGCGATGCCGCAGCCCGTCTGGTCCTCGAAGTGTCCCAGGCTGGCGATGGTCTCCAAAACGCTGTGTGCCAGGTGCTCCTCTACCATAGCAGCACCAGGTCGCGCTGGGTTTCCATTGTCAGCCCGAAGCAGGTCTTCTGCTGCTCGGCACCCTCGCCGCGCGCCTGACCGATGTCATTGGAGCCGGTGGCGCCGGCCGCGCGGGCGGCTTCCAGCACCGCCTCGGTCTCTGTATGCTCCACCAGTGCGATGATCAGCTTGAAATCCATGTTTAGGCGATTGCCGGAAACAAACAGACCGAATGGCGCAGGATTCTCGTCCGCCTTCGCGAAGCGGCAGCGCGTGCATAGTCGTTCTCTGTGCGCGTTGCCGCGCCAAAGAAGGTGGGCGAGAAGACAAGCCAGGCGGTATGTTTGTTGACAGAAATCGCCTAAGGCGGTTGGCATGAACATCACCATGCCCCGGTTTGGCTGGCGCTGACGAGAGGGACCGTCGTCGCGCTCTAGATGATGGCAGTCACCGTGGCCTTGGTGCGGGAAGAGACCATGGGAGCCCGAATGGGGTGCCGCAAGCCGCTGTGCGTGCAAACGAAGATTAGGGTTTTCGTGTATGACTGAAACGCAAGCAAGCATGTTGTCCTGGAGGAACCCGAAAATTCGCGTCGGCGAGGGCGTGGAAACCGGGCGAGGGCTCTATGCTCAAGCCCTGATAGAACCTGGGGAAATCGTCGTCGTGCAAGGTGGGCGAATTATCGAAAACAGCCGTATCCTTGATGTTGCGATCCTCCCCTACAGCGAGCACTATTTTCAAATCGAAAAGGGGTTCTTTATCGGCGCCGCTAGACCCGAGTCCGGGTCTTGGGAGCTGGACGGTGCATTTCTGATGAACCATTCCTGCGAGCCGAACTGCGGCGTGAGGGGCCAGGTCACCTTCGTTGCCATGCGCCAGATAGGGTCGGGCGAACAACTGACCTTCGATTATGCCATGACCGATGCAGTTTACCCTGGAGCCGGGTTCGATGATGTGACGATCGACTGTCGATGCGGGTCCACTCGATGTCGCAAGACGATCAGTCATACCGACTGGCGACGCGAAGACCTTCGAGAGCGATATGCAGGGTACTTCTCAAGGTACATCCAGGATTTGATCGATGAACTGGAGGCGGGGCCTAAGCCATAGAGATCCAGATTCTCGGTGTGAGCGGTGTCATCGGACGTCACCTCTCTCGGCGGATACTCGCTCGCACCCAATGGGCGGTGCATGGCATCGATCTGCATGCCGATCGTCCTAGGCCTCTGCTGGGAGAGCCCCGCTTTCACATTCGGGAGCGTGATATTTCGATTAGCATGGATTGGGTGGAGCAGCAATGGCGCTTATCCCGCATGCGGGATAGGCACTACTTGTTCTCTGCACCGCCGCACTAGGCGGCAGCGCCCGAGCTCTCGATCTCCGAGCATTCCTGCTCGATCTCGTGGCGTTTGATCTCGAACGGCATCAATGCGTTGGCAGCACCCAGTACCAGCGGTGATTGACTGATCAGGATGGATGTCAACATGCCAAACTTGAAAAACAGAACGCCCGACAGCGTGATCGCGCTTGGAATCACGTTGACTGCCAGGCTTCTTTTTAGATTTCTGTCCAGTGCCAGCGACAGCTCGAGAAGATAGGGGAGATGCGTGAGTGTCCCCTCCAGCAGGACGATCTGTGCGACGTCTGTCGCGATGCTCGTTGCGCCGCTCAGGGAGATCGACACCTCCGCCTTCTTCATCGCGATCACATCGTTGACGCCGTCTCCGACGAAGGCGACCTTTTTCCCTTCTTGCTGCAGCTTTTCGACGATCTCGGCCTTGTGCTCGGGGAGTACATCATAATAGCAATCGTCCATCCCTAAGGCGCTTGCCAACGCCTTGGTCGGCTTTTCATGATCGCCAGAGATGATCGCCATGTGCTTGACGCCCATGTTCTTGAGCAGACAGATCACATTAGTGACCTCGGGGCGGGGCTTGGTATGCATCTCGAAGATACCGCGAACCTTTCCGTCGATTGCGATCACAATGGCGGAATGTCCTTCTGCGTAGGCCTCCTCCATGGCGGCGTCTACCTCATCCGAGACCGTGATATCACAATTCTCCATATAGCGACGGCTTCCCAAGAGCACAGATCTGCCCTCGACCGTGACCGCGACGCCATAGCCGATCTTGTAACTGGACTCCTCAATCTTAGGCGGCAGCAAGTTCTGCTCTTCCGCCTTCTTGAGGATGGCCTTGGCGATCGGGTGTGTGGATCGGCATTCCGCGGCCGCGGCATAAAAGAGGATCTCATCTCTAGTCAATTCGCCATCACAGAGTAAGATGCGCTCGACCTCAGGTATCTCGCGGGTCAAAGTGCCAGTCTTATCGAAGACGACGGTGTCCAGGTTCCTAATGTCTTCCAGGACCCGGCCGTCTTTGATGAGGATGCCATGCTCGAGGGCGATATTCAGGTAGTTGAGTGTTGAGAGCGGGGCAACGACGCGGATGGTGTTGGCAATGTGGCTGTATAGCACGCCGACAGCGCCTACCGGGCCCAGGACAGGCCAGACCGCGGCCGCAAGCCCCACCAGCGGCAGGTTGTAGGCATTTGCCCACTGCTCTCCCTTCAACTCGGAGCTGCTCTTGAAATCGATGGTGTTGTTAATAATGTCGCCGATCTTCGCCACTGTGGTCTCCTGACCGGACTGCTCGACCCGAACGCAAATACGCCCGGAGATCAGGATCGTGGATGCATACACCTGCTCACCGACATGCTTCTCGGCCGGTTGCGACTCCCCGGTGAGGGCATGCTGGTCGACGGTGCCGAGGCCCTCGGTGATGACGCCATCCACGGCAATGATCTCTCCTGTGTTGATAACCACGGTATCGCCTTGTTCCACGCCGCTCAGTGGGATCTGGATCTCGACGCCTTCCTTCAGCACCCACACTTGGGCAGGCCGCTTGGCAAAGGCGTCGACCACCATTTCCTTGGATTTGTCTTTCGCACTGGAGAGTATGAACCTAGAGGCATGCAGCAGGCCAATGCCCAGGGCTGCCGTGCACAAGGCGCCGAGCCACAGCATCATCATGTCGGCGATGGCGTACAGGACATAGCCATCGACCCTTCTGTCCCTGAACAGAGAGGTTTCTGTTTGTCTGAGATAAGGGATTGCAGTATAGGTACAGAGAACGACGGTGACGATCGTCAGCGGCGGATAAACATAGCGAGCGATGGCGGTGAAGAAGGACAATCCGCTGATCTTCACATAGTGCTTAAGGCGTTGGGTCTCATCGTGCGCATGAGCAACAAGATTGTCATCGACCTGGGCTTGCTCCTTTCTGAGTGATAGGTGTCGCAGCAGGTGTTGCAGCTTCCGGTTGGCCGGGCGATCTTGCGTCACCTCATACAACCTGACGCCAAGATACGCCCCAAAGACTAAGCCTAGGGTCCAGACCATGGTTACCTCCCGAAGTCACGAAAATGTTCAGCGAAGAACAGGCCCCTGGATGAGCACCTCCGTCGGCACAGCGGCGCACCGCCAGGGTTAGTGCCATGCGATCGGAGCCGAAGCTCCGGAGAGATCTCGGGCGATATTCTAAGCCCCGCGAAGCCTGCGGGTTCGGGGGATTGCGGTCTCAGTGCCTGTTTGAGGGTTTCTATCCCGATGTGCAACGGTGAAGGCTTCGACCTGACGGCGTAGTGGCGCGTCGGTGTCCGGCGCGATCCGCAACAGGTCGCTCTGTGCAATGTGGCGCTCGAAGTTGGCTTCATCCAACGGCGTGGCCAGCTAGCCATGTCATCGCCGCGCTAGGTGCGGAAACGCCTGCTTAGCGAGCCGCCGCAGTTGCGCCCCCACCTCCGCTGTGGCCTTGGTGGAGCTGGTCACCGACAGCACTGGCAGGCTCGTGACCGACACCACCTGCGCCGTTGCGACCGACAGGCGACATGAAGCGCACCGCAGCCGTGCACTCGGCGTCTGCCGGCGCCGAGGCGGAAGGCGCGCCCGGCGCCCTAACGACGGCGAGGTTCGGCGCAATGCGCGGCGGAATGGCGAGAAGTATGGGTGGTTAGCGGCCTTGGCCGCAAGGCTGAGCGTCGAAGCGCGGACTGCGGGCCCGCCCGGGCCGCTGCGGAGAATACCTTCATGGAGTCGGCACAAGCCCCAACCGCGTCCCTGCTCGCACCGGCAGGTTGGCAGCGTCGGCGACGGCGTCCAGCCTTGGTGTCAAGTCCCCGCCAGGCGTGCGGCACGTTCGCCTCGAATGCGCTGTACGAGCGCCGACGGACGCCCGGCGCCGTGGCCTTGTCCAGGATAGGCCGGCCCACTGAGCTGTTGGGCCGCGCGCTCGGCCTGGTCCTGCGCCTCGGCTATTTGTACAGAATCTTCGAAAATCTTCCTCGACACTCTGTTAGCTTACACTTCCAAGGGTATGCAATTTGGTTGGTTCTGCCAGCCCCCTTCACCACAGTACCTCAGTGCGGTCCTGGGTATCGGTCGGCGTTATGAAGGCCTGCTCGTGGAGCGATCCCAATGCTGCCTAGGACAAAACGGACAGTCGCCTGACGTACAATCGCGCTCGGTCGGTATCGGCCGGGTGAGTGTCGCCGGAGCATGAAGCAGGCCGAGTACGAGGTTGCAATGATTTGGCTAGGCCCGGCATTTCTGCTGCTCCGCGTGCTGCTGTCTCCGCAGGGTGTGGGCGGCGCGGAGGGTCCGGCGGACGCGTTGGTCGAGCTGCGGTTGCCGCCGGGCGCGGAGGAGTGGGGTAGTCCCATCCCGAAGCCTGCCGTCAACCTCCCTGAGTATGTCGACTGGCATAGCCTGCTCGCGCTCAATGCCGCGGTGCCTGAACCGGCGCCAGATGCCGAGCCCGAGCCCGCCCGGCTCACGGTGCGCTCCAACGTGTACGGGGACCAGGTCTATATCGACGGCGAGCCGCGCGGCCCCACCCGGCTGGACCTGGACCTGCCGGCCGGTACCTACCGGGTGCGGGTCGAGAAGGATGGCTACACGCGCTTCGAGCGCATGGTGACATTGCGCGCCGGGGCCGCGGAGACCCTGGTTGCCCGGCTGGAGCGCGGGTCGTCTAAGCCCGGACGCAATCTTGAGCCTGGTGATATCTTCCGCGACTGCGCAAGCTGCCCGGAGATGGTCGTGATCCCGGCCGGCGAGCTCCAGATGGGCTCGCCGGATACAGAGCATGATCAGATGGGAGCCGAGGGTCCAGTTCACCAGGTGCGCATCGACCGGCCATTTGCACTCGCCACGCACGAGGTCACGGTCGCGGAGTTCCGGGCCTTCGTCGAGGCCGAGGGTTATCGCACCCAGGCCGAGTGCGATACCCGCTGCTACGGTTTGAACGGCGCGGATCAGCAGAGTGACAGCAAGGTCGGCTGGCGCTCACCGGGCTTTGAGCAAGGGGACGATCATCCGGTGGTTTGCGTTAGCTGGAACGATGCACAGGCCTATGTCCGCTGGCTCAGCGACAAGACTGGGGCAGAGTATCGGCTGCCGAGCGAGGCGGAATGGGAATACGCCGCGCGTGCCGGTACCGAGACGCCGTTCTGGACCGGCGACTGCATCGATACCGATCAAGCCAACTACGACGGCAATTACGATTACGCCGGCTGCGGTGCGAAGACCGGGGTCTTACGTGAAGGGACGGTCCCCGCCGCCAGCCTGCCGGCCAATCCCGTCGGCCTGCACGAGAACGCCGGAAACGTCTGGGAGTGGGTCGAGGACTGCTGGCACGACGACTACACCGGCGCACCGGCCGGCGGCAGCGCGTGGCTGGAGGGCGAGGGCGGCCGGTGCGACCAGCGCGTGCTGCGTGGTGGATCCTGGAGCGTCAGTCCGAGTAACATCCGCTCCGCCAACCGGATCAGGAACAACCGCGACGGAAGCTACTACGACGTCGGTTTCCGCCTCGCCAGGACCTTGTGAAGTGCGCACTGAAGCTAGCGGAAACCTCTGCTCATGCAGGACGGAGGGTGAGACGGTGGAAAGGAGGGCGGGGATTGATCAGGAGTTTCCGCCTTCTTCCGGTTGGCTCGTCTGCGTCTGGCGGGGAGCTCCCAGAAAGGACGGCACGTCGGTCGCTAGTTCCTGGCAGGACGCCACGCCCTCACTGGCAATATCGTGTACGATAGGTCTGGAGACCGGGACATGTGAGCAGGGCATCATTCTGCGCGGAATAACAGTAATAAGGCGATTTCTGTCAACAAACAGACCGCCTGGCTTGTCTGTTCGCCCGCCTTCTGCGTCGCGGCAGCGGGCACAGAGCTCGACTATGCGCCCGCTGCCGCTCCTTGAAGGCGAGCGAAAATCCTGCGCCATTCGGTATCTTTGTTTCCGGCAATCGCCTAAG